>NZ_RAWK01000003.1 GCF_003612165.1 Corallococcus aberystwythensis
GGGTGGGAAGCCCCGGGCGGTGCTGTCCCTGGTCAACGACCCGGAGGATGCGCTGCTGCTGGCGGCGGCGCGCGACGGGGTGCCGGTGCTGGACATCACCCGGTGGACGTCCCGGTTGAAGGCCACGGTGTTGCGGCTCTCTGGTGCGGCGCCGGTCGCGCCGGTGCTGCTCAGCTCTGCGTGGATGGCGGGGCTGGTGCCGCGCCTCGTGGCGATGGCGGCGCGGAAGGTGGGGCGCCTGGAGCGCGTGGAGGTGGCCATCCGCTTCGCGCTCGCGGATCAGGCAGGTCCAGACTCGTTGGAGTACATGGACCGGCTGGGCCTGTCCTTCGAGGTGATGGAGGACGGACAGGAACGGCAGGTGCTGCCGCTGACGGACGGCCGGCGGGTGACGTTCTCCGACGGGCGCCACACCCGCGTCTTCCGGCTCGACACCCCCGAACAGGCGACGCTGCCCCGGGTGCTGGGTGCGCGAACGGTGACGACGCGGCTGGGCTTCGACTCGGGCTCCGCGACCTGGACGCTCGTCGTGCTCCAGCGGTTGGGGATCCTTCGGCTGCTCCAGCACCCCCGCTGGACGTCTCTGCGCCGGGCGCTGCTCACTGGCAACAACACGGGGGGCGAAGCCGCGTGGGTGGCGGATGTGGAGGGTGAACGGGGGCAGGCCCGCATCGAGGTGGTGGACTCCCGGGGACAGGCCCACCTCACCGCCGTCGGAGCGCTGCTGGGCACCGAGCGGCTCCTGGGGCTGGATGGAGCGCCGCCGCCGCCCCCAGGCGTGTGGTTCCCGGAGCATGAGCCCCGACCCGAAGAGACGCTGGCCACCCTGCGCGCCTGCGGCGTCGAGGTCCGGATCGACGAGCGGCCGGCGCGCAAGGTGGCGTGATGGTCCGCCGCGCGAACAAGAAGGTCCCAGGGGCACTTCCCTCGGCGAGCCCCCGGACGGGGACCGCGGTGCACGCCAAGGGCACCGAGCGCGTGGAGCGCATCCTCGACGCGACCATGGAGGTCCTGGCCGAGGACGGCTACGCGGGACTCGTCCTGCGGGGCGTGGCCCAGCGAGCGGGGGTGAGCCTGGGGAACCTCCAGTACTACTTCCCCACGAAGCAGGACGTGGTGCGGGCGCTGCTGGCGCGCTACCTGGAGCAGGCGCTCCAGCGGGTCCGCGAGCGGATGGAGGGCGGAGGCCGGGAGCCGGCGCAGCGGCTCCGGCTGGCCGTGGACGCCATCCTGGAGGACCAGGACTCAGCGCACGCTTGCCAGTTCTTCGCGGAGCTGTGGGCGATGGCCGCGAGGGACTCCATGGTCGCCGGCTCGCTCACGGTCTTCTACGCGGGCTATCGCGCAGGCGTCGTGGAGTTGCTGCGGGAGCTGGCCCCCGACCTCCCCCCGGCTCGCCGGGAACGGCGCGCGGCATTGCTCGTCGCCTTCTTCGAAGGACTGTCCCTCTTCCGGGGCGGTGGGAACCTGCGCGACGCGTCGGTGCCGGGGCTGGAGCAGGAACTGCGCTTGCTGTTGGAGCAGGTGCTGCTTCCAGGACCGGCGCGATAGTCAGACACCGGCTCAGAACGAAGGCAGGTCGGACGCCAGATGCGATGACAATCCACCGTCCATCACCAGGGCGCTCCCGTTGACGTAGCCGCCAGCTGGCCCGACGAGGAACGCCACCAGGCCCGCGACCTCTTCCGGCGTTCCGAAGCGCACCGCGGGGATGCGCTCCAGCAGCCGCTGGCGTGAGGCGGCGGGTGCCTTCGCCAGCATCTCCGTCTCGATGTAGCCGGGACAGACGGCGTTGCAGGTGATGCCGTACGCGCCCCACTCCGCGGCGATGGCCTTCGAGTACCCCACGAGCGCGTGTTTGGTGGCCGCGTAGGTGGACGATTGCGCGCCCCCGAAGAGGCCCATGATGGACGCGATGTTCACGATGCGCCCGGAGCCTTCCGCCTTCATGCGCGGCAGCGCCCACTGACACAGGTTGCGCACGCCGTCCACGTTCACGCCGAAGAGCTGGTCCCACTCGGTGACGCTCACCTCGTCCGCACGATGAAATGGTCCGCCCATGCCCGCGTTGTTCACGAGCACCCGGGGCACGCCCACCTTCGCTTCGAGCCGGCCGAGCGCTGCCGTCACGTCGTCCCTGTTCGCGACGTCACAGGGGAACGACCACGCGCGGCCCCCTGCCTTGAGCAATTGCTGCTGAAGCTGTTCCAGCGCATTGCCATCGCGGGACAGCAGGGCCACCTCGAACCCGTTGCGCGCGAGCTCGGTGGCGATGGCGGCGCCAATCCCCCGGCTGGCGCCGGTGACGACCGCGACAGGGGCCTTCGTCTGCGTCTGCATCACAGGACACCTCGGGGCGGGACGAGGCGGACCTCGTCGACCCGCACGTTCAGCGGCTTGATGGACGTCTCCCAGACGCACTGGGCCACGTCTTCAACGGAGAGCATGTCCGCGGGACTGAACTCCGGCCGGGACTTCCAGAAGGAGGTGTAGACGGCCCCGAGCGACAGGAGCGTCGCGCGGATGCCGAAGGTGTGGCCCTCCGCGTTCAGGACGCCAGTCAGCCCGCGGACCCCGTGCTTGGTCGCGGCATAGGCCCCATTCATGGGCAGCGTGAGGTGGTCGCTCACGGAGCCGATGTGGATGATCCGGCCACCGCCGTGGGACTTCATCCGCCGGAACGCTTCGCGCGCGCACAGGAACGTCCCCGTGAGATTCACGTCCAGGGTCCGCTGCCAGTCCTCCAGGGACGTCTCGTGGAGCGGCGTGAAGACGCCGACACCCGCGCAGTTGACCAGGACCGAAAGGGGACCCAACGCCGCCGCCTTGTCGAACAGCGCCCTCACGGAGTCCTCGCGGGTGACATCCACCTTCAGCGTGTCCGAGGTCTCCGTCGCGACGTCATTCGCGGCGCACACCACGCGCAGGCCCTCCGCGCGCAGCTTGTCGGTGACGGCGCGTCCGATGTCGCCCGTGCCTCCGACGACGATGACATTCCGAGTGCTCAAGCGCCGTGCCCCTTCCGTGGACCCATTCTCCCCAGACTTTCCGTGAAGGCAAGGTGGTACGGAAAGGGTGACAAGACGGATTGCCGCGGGCATGGCCTGGCTCCAGGCGGTTTCGCGCATGCGTCGCTTCGGGCGCGCACGGTTCGCTCCGGTGGGGAAGGGGGCAAGACCTGCGGCTGACCGCATCGACCGGGCCGGAGCCAGGCATGCCGGGCGCACGCTGCCGGGGAGCAGTCTCGGGGCCTACCCTCTGGAGTGCGCCCTGGAGAGACGGCGAGCCTCAACGCCTGGCGTCTCTCTGGCCGGTAGCTCAAGTGGGCGCACTCGCGCCGAGCGCCTGCCCGGGAGTCCGCATGGAGCACTTCCTCACCCACGCCGAGCAACCCACCGTGGCGCCCCAGGCCAGACGTGCAAGCCGGACGTGGCCCCGCTGGCTCCGCTACACCTTGCCAGGAGCCTGGGTGGCGCTTGTCTTCGCTTGTCTGGCTTTCACTCCCTCCCTGCTGCCGCGCAGCGGGCCCTTTCAGGGGTTCGTCGGCGGCCTCAGCGCGGCGATGGGTTATGGGCTGGGATGCCTGGGTGCCTGGCTCTGGCGGGAGTTCGCGGACCGCCCCGCGAGGACGCCCCGCCAGCGCGCATGGCAGGCCTTCTTCGTCACGGCCGGTGTGGCGTTGGTCGCGGCGCTGCTACTGGGCTGGCATTGGCAGCAGCGCCTCCGCGAGCTCATGGGCATGCCCTCGTCGGGCCGCGCCGGGTATCTGCTCGCCCTGCCGGTCGCGGCGGTTGTCTTCTTCGTGCTCATCGCCGTGGGACGCGGCCTGCGTGCCGTGACCCGAGCAGGGGCCACGCGACTCGCGAGACACATGGGGCGTCGCGCGGCCCGGGCGACGAGTGGACTGGCGGTGGTGGTGCTCACCGCGCTGGTGGCCAGCGGCGTGTTGTGGGACGGCCTCATCTCGATGGCGGACCGCACCCTGGCGGTGCAGGACACGATGACCGACGAGGGCGTGGTCCGCCCCAGCACCGTGCTGCGCTCCGGGGGCGCGGGCTCACCGATTGCGTGGGAGTCCCTGGGAAGGGAAGGGCGCAACTTCATTGGACGGGGGCCTTCGGTCGAAGACCTCTCCCGGTTCCATGGCACGGCGGCGAAGGAACCGATCCGCGCGTACGCCGGCTACGACTCCGCACCGGATGCGGAGGGCCGTGCCGCGCTCGCGGTGGACGACCTGGAGCGGGCAGGTGGCTTCGACCGTGCGTACCTGCTGGTGGTGACGACCACGGGCAGTGGGTGGGTGGTGCCGGAGTCCGTGGACGCCTTCGAATATCTGGCGCGCGGCGACTCGGCGATCGTTGCCATGCAGTACTCGCACCTGTGGTCGTGGCTCTCCGTGCTGGTGGATCAGGAACGGGCCCGCGAGTCAGGCAGGGCGCTCTTCGACGCGGTCTACGAACGCTGGTCGCGGCTTCCTCCAGGCCAGCGCCCGAAGCTGCTGGTGTTCGGAGAGAGCCTGGGCTCCTACGGCGGAGAGACGGCCTTCAGCGGCGAGCGGGACCTGGCCAACCGCACCGACGGCGTCCTCTTCGTCGGGCCGCCGAACTTCAACACGCTGTATCGCGCGTTCACCGACCACCGCGACCCGGGCAGCCCTGAGATTGAGCCCATCTACCGTCAGGGCCGCATCGTCCGCTTCAGCCGCCGGCCGGGCAGCGACATCCCGCCCGCGTCCGAGCCCTGGGGGGACTCGCGCGTGCTGTACCTGCTGCACCCCTCCGACCCCATCATCTGGTGGAGCCCCCGGCTTCTGGTGCAGCGGCCGGACTGGCTGCGCGAGCCGCGAGGCGATGACGTCCTGGGGCAGATGGTGTGGATCCCCTTCGTCACGTTCTGGCAGGTGACGGCGGACCTTCCCCTGGGAATGGCGGTGCCCGCGGGGTACGGCCACGTCTACACCGGCGAGCACGTGGACGGCTGGGCCGCGCTCCTGCGGCCTGAAGGCTGGAGCGCGGATCAGACGGCACGGCTGCGGAACCTGCTGCTCACGCGTTGAGCCGCAAGGCTATTCAGCCTTCGCCGACGGCGCGACCGGAGCGGGGACACACTTCGTCTCGAACACGGTGAGGACGCGCTTGAACTCCTGGCGCGTCGCATCCGAAACCCCTTCGTGGAGCATGTCGAGTGCACGCCGCCCCATGGCCACGGCCTCCCTGCAACGCCCGGACTGGAAGAACAGCGCTGCCTGGGTGTTGAGGATGCCCGCGTTGCCCGGCATCAACCGCACCGCGCGCTGGGCCGGAGCGAGCCCCTTCTGGGGCTGCAGGACGTTCACGTAGTACCAGGCGAGGCTGTTCTGCGCGGAGGGGCTGTCTGGCATCAGCTCCGCGGCGCGCTGGCGGGCCTGCTCCTGCTGGACGGACAGGTCCCCTTCGGCATCCAGCGCGTTGGCGAGCAGGTCCCACGCGCGCCCGTCCTCCGGATGCTTCTCCACCAGCTGACGCGCGAGCTTCAGCCGCTCCGCCTTGTCCAGCTTCTCCGCACGCAGCCGGTGGGTCTCCACGTGGGCCGGGTCCTCCTTCAGCGCCTGTTCCAGCTCCAGGTCCGCCTTGCGCAGGCGTTCCTCGCGCGGCACGTCCCCCGGTGCCTGGGTGAAGAGCAGGGCCCGGATGACATGCACGTCCGAGGGCTCCAGTCCGCGTGTCTGGGTTTGCGTAGGCACCGGCGGCAGGGGCTGGGTGGAGATGGCGTAGCGCCCGAGCTGCACATAATTGGCGAGGGCCGCCTGGAACGCGGTTTCTCCCTCGAAGGCGGCCTGGAAGGCGCGCCGGGGCTCCTCGCCCCGGGCCAGCTGGTTCTGGAAGGTGCTGAAGCGGTCGCCGTATTCGTTGATGAGGTAGTGCACCCACAGCCACGACGAGGCGTAGTGGCTCTGCAGCTCCGCGGTGCTCTGTTGCGTCTTGCCGTCCCACTGCCACAGCTCGTCCAGCGTGAGCCAGCCGTGCGCGCGCACGTACTGGAGCAGCGCGGGGCTGGCCCGGCCCAGCACCACGTTGCGGTCGCTGGGCCGGATGGTGATGGTTTCCAGGTAGGACGCCAGGCCTTCCGAGATCCACCGGGGCTGACGGGGCAGGGCGAAGGCGCTCAGGTAGTGCGCCAGCTCGTGGGCCTGGGTCTCCTTGTCGCCCGTGGTGTCGGCCAACAGGTATCCGCCGCCGCCCGTCATCACCATCCGGGGGCCATCCGGCGTCTGTCCGGCGAAGCCTCCATAGCGACCCGAGTCGGTGAACTCCTCCAGGTCGCGAGGGTTGCTGAGCAGGATGACCTCCACCGTGCCCGGCGGGTCGAAGCCGGCGCCCCACGCAAGCAGCAGCGCCCGCCGGAACTCCTCCAGCTCCACCGCGCTCCGGGCCGCCGCCGGCTCCTCCAGGTTCGTGCGCACGCGGAAGTGCGAGCTGCGCACCTCACGCCAGGGCCGCCCACCCTCGGCCGGGCACAAGGCCCGGCTCGCCGTGCAGCCCGAGAACAACGTCAATGCCAATCCCAGGAACGCCAAACGCAGACTCATGCGCGTGGCTTCTGTCATATCTCCTGGAGGGAAAACAGCCCCCGGACGAACCTCCGGGCGCCTTCGAGGTGGGCATCCTGGCGGAGGTCCTTGCGCAGCACCTCCGCCAGCCAGGGGTTTCCATGTCCCCCGACGGTGGGGACGAAGCTCTCCATTTCACCGGACTCCACGACGAAGAGACCGAGCTGCTTGAGGTCGGCGAGGAGCGACTCGGCCACCTGACGCAACTGGCCCCTGGGGACCGCGTCCACACCCTGTTTCTTCGCCGCGTCCCAGGGCGAGGCGCGCTTGAGCACATCCCGGATCTCCTGGGCCACATCCCCTGGGAAGATCGAGGTGCTGACCTGACCCAGGAGTTTTTCGATCTCCTTTCGGACGTGAGTGGTCTCCAGTTCCGGTCTGAGTTGCTCGACGCCTGCCTTGATCCTCTTCCAGCGCGCCTCGAACTCGCCCCAGTTGCCGCCGAGTGCCTCGATGGCTCCCTTGAGCGGGGAATCTTCGTTCAGGATGTCGAAGTCCACGATGGCTCGCGTGGGGACTCCGATGCTGGCAAGGGCCGCGGCAATCGCCGGGATCTTATGTTTGCCACCCGTGCTCGTGAACATGACATCCGGTATCCGGGTGTCCGTGTCTTCAGGCTGAACCGCTTCCAGGAGCGAGGCGTAGAAGCGGCAATCCCCGTCCGCCTCGCAGAGTACGACCTGCTCATGGAACAGGCTGTCCAGCGTGTTGGAGAAGCGCAGGATGGGATCAGCCCAGAGCGTGCGGAGCCGGTCGCTATCCAGCGCACGCGCATGATTGAGGTCCCCTTCGCGGGTGAGCCGGATGATCTGGAGGGCTGAAGGGTTGGCATCCAGGAGCCCCCGAAGCAGATCTCCGCTGTGGGTCGCGATGATGAGCTGACGCCCAGCGGGCTTCTCCCTGGCCAACAGCGTTCCGAGGAGTCGCGCTTGGGGCGGATGAAGGAAGGCCTCGGGTTCGTCGATCATGACGACGAACTTGTCGGCAGCCGTGACCTCAAGGAGGCAGCCTGCGAAGCTCCGCATCCCGTCACCCTGACTCTGAAGCAGCGGAAGCGCCCGGAGTTTCCGGGCGTAGCTGGGAGAAACCCGGTCTTCGCCGGGCTCCAACGGAGGAACCGTTCCGCAGTGAAGCGGCAGCGTGGATCCAGCGGTCCGGTTGACGATGAGCGCTTGTCCGAAGGCACGCTGGAAGTAACGGCTGAGCCGTTCCGCCAGTACCGGATCGACGCACATCTTCTGGATGGGAAGATATGGGATGTCTGTCGAGAGGTTGAAGACGTCAGCCGGCTCGGTGGCCTTGAAGCGAGTTGCGAGGTCGAGCAAATAGACGAATAGCTCCGCGACAGAGTCGAAGCCTGATTGCTGCTCCCAGAACGCCCGGAGCAGGCTTCCAGGTACCTTCGCGAAATCGACGCCCAGCATGGAGAGAATGCTGGTGGAGGATTTGATCTTCGAAAAGATGTCCCCGATTTGTAGCGCCGCGAGGTTGTAGTGCTCAGTGTCTCGCAGACGAAACGAAGCCAACCGCTCCAGAAACGCCTCGAATGTCCCGGCGCGCCCCACCTTCATGTCGGTGACGACATGATTGCTCGTTTTGGAATAGGCCGATCCCGCCCGGCCGAGGATCTCCCGGAGGGTCGCGCTCTTTCCCGCGTTGTTGGGCCCGACGATGACGACGATGGAGTCGGGTTCGAGCGGGATGCTCGCGCCCCCGCTGAACGTGAGTTGCTCGATGAAGAGAGAAGCGCTCATCCAATCCCCTTGTGGAGCCATGCTGGCACGTCCAGGGGATGGGAGGCGGGGAGGGGGCGCGGCCTCCCACCCGGGACTGCTCCGGCGGTGAACCACCATGCCGCTGTGGCTGGAACCGGTGCACCTCGCCCGGGCCCGCCCCCGCTCCAGCCTGAATCACCAGTGAATCCAGGTACTTCCATCCACTCGGCAGGCCCCTCCAGCCGTCCCTGAGGCTTGGGGGCGGTTACCCCCTCCGGGCCCGCCTTGCCGTGGATCCGCTCCGAGGCTCCCCGCTTGGCCTGAAATCACGTATAGGCCTCCGCACAATTTCGCGCGGTACGCGAGCGATCCGCAGGGCGAGCGGTCAGGGCCCCCCGGGACTGCTCTGGAGGAACGGATGGAGTTGTCGAGTCTCGAGTCGAATTTCTGGGCGATCGCACCGGGCGTCATCGGCGCCATCGGTCTGCTCTTCTCTGCGTTCTTCTACTTCCGCGTCAAGGCGCTCCCGGACGGCGACGCGACCATGAACCGCATCGCGGGCTACATCCGCGAAGGCGCGATGGCGTTCCTCGTCCGTGAATACAAGGTGCTGGCGGTCTACTGCGTGGTCGTCGCGGTGATCATCGGCTTCGCCCTGGGACCGACGGCGAGCGCGAGCTTCGTGGCGGGCGCGTTCCTGTCGCTGCTCGCGGGCTACATCGGAATGAAGGCCGCCACGTTCGCGAACGTGCGCACCGCGCAGGCCGCGCGCACCGGCTCCAAGCCGAACGCGCTGCTCGTCGCGCTGGATGGTGGCGCCGTGATGGGCCTGGCCGTCGCCGGCCTGGGCCTCATCGGCATGGGCGTCGTCTACTACGTGTTCCGGTCCAGCAAGGAGCTGTCCCCCGTCCTCCACTCGTTCGCCGTGGGCGCCAGCTCCATCGCGCTCTTCGCGCGCGTGGGCGGCGGCATCTACACCAAGGCCGCCGACGTGGGCTCCGACATCGCCGGCAAGGTCATCGAGAACATCCCCGAGGACGACCCGCGCAACCCCGGCGTCATCGCCGACAACGTGGGTGACAACGTGGGCGACGTGGCCGGCATGGGCGCGGACATCTACGAGTCCATGGTCGCCGCCATCGTCGCCGCGATGGCCATCGCGCTGACCGCCAACGCGACGGAGCTCTCCCGCCTCGTGGTGGACACCTCCGCGACGGGGACCGCCAAGGTGGCGGGCGTCATCCTCCCGCTGGTGCTGTCCGCGGTGGGCCTGATTGTCAGCCTGGTGAGCATCTTCATCGCTCGCGCGCTCAAGCACATGAACCCCGCGCAGGTCCTGCGCAGCGCGCTCATCATGCCCCCCGTCATCCTGGTGGGCCTGTCGTTCGTGATGATGAACGTGTTCGGCCTGTCCCAGTCCATCACCGTGGCGCTGGCCGCGGGCGCCTTCGGCGGTGCCATCATCGGCCTCGTCACGGACTACTACACGTCGTCCACGCCGGTGCAGCGCATCGCGGAGTCCTCCATCACGGGCGCGGGCACCAACCTCATCCGCGGCCTCGCCGTGGGCATGGAGAGCGTGGGCATCTCCATGGCCACCATCGCCCTGGTGGCCTACATCGCGGACCGCGCGCTCGGCCTGTACGGCATCGCGCTGTCCGCGGTGGGCATGCTGGGCGGCACCGCCGTCGTGATGACGGTGGACGCGTACGGCCCCATCTCCGACAACGCGGGCGGCATCTCCGAGATGTCCGGCCTGGGCCCCGAAGTGCGCGCCATCACCGACGAGCTGGACGCGGTGGGCAACACCACGGCGGCCATCGGCAAGGGCTTCGCCATCGGCTCCGCGACGCTCACGGTCATCGCGCTCTTCTCCGCGTTCAACCTGGAGGTCAACCACACGCGCGTCGCCAACGGTCTGGCGGAGATGAGCCTGGAGCTGACCAACCCGAACGTCATCGTGGGCCTGCTGCTGGGCTCCATCCTCCCGTTCCTCGTGGGCGCTTCCACGATGCTCGCCGTGGGCCGCGCGGCGGGCGCCATCGTCGAGGAGATTGGCCGTCAGTTCCGTGAGATTCCCGGCCTGATGGAGCTCAAGGCCGAGCCGGAGCCCAAGAAGATCGTCGACATCGCCACCAAGAGCGCCCTGCGCGAGATGATCTTCCCGGGCCTCATCGCCATCGTCGCCCCGCCGGTGGTGGGCTACGTGCTCGGGCCCCTCGCCCTGGCGGGCCTGCTGGCCGGTTCGCTCGTCGTCGGCGCCACCATGGCCCTCTACATGGCCAACGCGGGCGGCGCATGGGACAACGCCAAGAAGTACATCGAGAAGGGCAAGCTGCCGGGCCACGCCAAGGGCTCGGCGGTCCACAAGGCCGCCGTCGTCGGCGACATGGTGGGCGACCCCTTCAAGGACACCTCCGGCCCGGGCGTGGCCATCCTCATCAAGGTCATGAGCGTCGTGTCGCTGCTCGTGGCCTCGCTCATCGCGCTGCGGTAGCGCGGACCTCGCGGTGCGGCGCCGTCACTCCAGGCGCCGCACCCGGGCAGTGGAGGAGCGCGTGCTTACACTTCCAGGTGAGCCACCGCGGTCCTTCCGCCAGCGAGGTGTCCCATGGTCCTGGAGCTCTCCCAGCAGCAGATGCACCTCCTCCACGCTTCGCTGGCCGAAGGCATCGATGCGCTGCGTGACGAGGTCGTCCACACCGACGCACGCGACCTGCGCGACCACCTGAGGGACAAGCTCGAGCGGTTGCAGGCCCTCCAGCGCAAGGTGGAGGCCCAGATGCACCCGGCAGCCCACCCGCCGCTCTGACAGGAGCTGGCCCGGTCGCCAGGGAACACGAAACCGCACGGGAGGTTGAGGGAAATCGCGCTAAGCCGTGATTTCCACTCTGTCCCCGAGGTTTCCGATGAAGCGCTTCCTGTGGTCCGCTGCCACGACGTTGGGCCTGACACTGATGTCCGCGCCCGCCCTGGCCCAGTCCCCCGGCCCCTTCTCCGCGTTCGCGCCGTTCGAGCTGCGGGTGAACTTCCAGCCCGCGAACGCGCCAGTGCCGACGGGCTTCGTGGCGGACTCCGGCCAGGTGTACGGCAGCCGGGGCAACGGCTTCACCTACGGGTGGAACCAGGACAACACCGCCAACACGCGCGACCGCAACAACCCCAGCACCCCGTCGCAGGCGTACGACACGATCATCCGCACGCAGAACGGCGCGAACTTCACCTGGGAGCTGGCCGTGCCCAACGGCTACTACGAGGTGCGGCTGGTGGCGGGGGACTCGGACTTCATCGACAGCGAGTATGCCTTCAGCGTCGAGTATTACGGCGACGTGCTGCGCGGCACGCCGACCGCGGATCAGCACTTCTTCGAAGCGGTGAAGCTGGTGGACGTGAGTGACGGACGGCTCACGGTGCGCAGCAGCAGCCCGGCCGTGAACAACAAGCTCGCGTTCCTGGAGGTGAAGCGGAAGTTCGGCATCGACATCAACTTCCAGCCCGCGTCCAACCCGCCCCTGGAGAACTTCGGCTACCTGCCGGACAACGGGCTCATCTATGGCGCGCGGCAGTTCGGCTTCACCTACGGGTGGAACGTGGACAACACGGCCAACATGGTGGACGCGGGCCATGACGTGGACATCGTCGCGCAGCGCCACGCGCGCATGCAGCAGGGCGGCGAGCGCGTCTGGGAGATCGCCGTACCCAACGGCGTCTACGAGGTGAGCATGCTGGCCGGCGAGCCGTTCAACTACGTGGGCGCGTACCGCATCCAGGCGGAGGACACGGTGGTGCTCAGCGGCATGCCCACCGGCTACGGCTACACCACTGGCATCGCGAACGTCGCGGTGCTGGACGGACGCCTCACGGTGAAGAGCGCGCCGGGCGCGGGGAACAACCGCATCAACGCCGTGTACATCCGCCAGCAGTAGCTGCGCGCTTCAGCGCGGGGCAGGGGTGGGCTTGCCGCCCTCCAGGGGATGTCCCCGGGTACCGGCGGCCCACTCCTCCCAGACGTTGAAGGACTTCATCTGCTGGCCCAGGTCGGTGTCGCGCACGAGCGCCTCCACCTCGGCGCGGCTCTGGCGGGGCAGCTTCTCCTCCATGGTGGCGAAGCCCCACGCGAGCGCGCCCACCACGGCCGCGTTGGCGCGCAGCGTGCGCGCGTCGCACTGTTCGAACTCGTCCGAGCGCGCGTGGTAGTTGGGCCCGTACGTGGCCGGTTCCTGATTGGCGATGAGGTTGGCCACGCCGTGCATCATGAAGTCGAAGTTGTCCGTGCCCACCACCGGCACGTCCACGTGCGTGAAGGGCCCCAGGCCCGCCACCGGCTTCAGCGCCCGGTCCACCAGCGGCACCAGCGCGGACCGGCCGTTGGTGTAGAAGCCGGTGATGCGCCCACAGCCGATGTCCACCGACAGCGCCAGGGTGTGCCGGTCCAGCTCCGCCGCGTGCGTGCCCGTATAACCGGCCGAGCCGTACATGCCCTGCTCCTCGCCGTTCCACAGCGCGAAGCGCAGGGTGCGCGCGGGCTTCAATCCCAGACGCTGCATCTGCCGCGCGAGGTCGAGCAGCATCGCGACGTTGGCGCCATTGTCGAGCGCGCCTCCGCCCAGGTCCCAGCTGTCCAGGTGCGCCCCCAGCACGACGACCTCGTCGGGATGCGTGGTGCCGCGAATCTCTCCAATGACGTTGCGTGACGTGTAGGGGCCGCCCGTGCGCAGGTCCAGCGTCGCGGTGAGGCTCAGGGCCGTGCCGGCGCGCAGCAGCCGCAGCGCGCGCTTCGCGCCGTCGCGCTCCATCACCATCATGGGACGCGTGTTCCTGGGGCCCACCGAGACGCTGTGCCGATAGAGCTGATTGCCGGGCCGGCTGCCCATGTAGACGACGCCGGCCACGCCCGCGGCGAACGCGCGGGATTCAATCACCGCCGCTTCGTCGTACTCGCGGAACAGCCCGTCCACGTCCTTGAGTTCGTCCGTCTCCACCAGGACGAACGTGCCCCGCGCCTTCGCGCCCACCCGCCGGAAGTCGGCCTCCGTGCCGCGCCCCACCTCCAGCAGCGGCGCGGTGGAGCCGCCCTTGGGCGTGGCGGTGGAGAAGGGCATCGCGGCCACGCGCGGGGCGAAGCGCACGCCCGGACCCTGCACGGACGCGGTGGCGCCGCGCTCCAGCCACAGCGCCGGCATGGGGAAGGGCTCCGCGCGTGCCGTCACACCGGCGGCGCGGAAGCGTTGCAGCGCCCATTCCACGGCGCGGTGGTTGGACTCGGAGCCCGTGGCCCTTCCGCCCACCTCGTCCACCAGCGAGCGCAGGTCCTCGAGCATGGGCGTTCCGCCCAGCACGCTGCCCACGAGCAGCGCGGCTTCACGCTCACGCGCGGAAGGGAGGGCCTCCTCGGCCCGGGAAGGGGCCGGGAGGGCCAGGGCGAGGGACAGCGCCGCGAGGCGGAGCAGCGGACGGGAAGGGGACATGCGGAAGGGCACCGGGGTGGAGGACGGTGCAAGCATCTCCACCCCGGCTGTCCTCCGGCAATGCCCGGTGTCAGCGGCCGTAGGCGGCGCCGCCGATGTTGATGTTCGGGTCGCCCGTGATGCCGTCGGCGAGCGCGACGGCCCCGTTGATGAAGCCGAACATCGCCGTGAGGTTCCCGGGGATGGCGCCCTTCAGGGCGTCGTTGCCGAAGAAGGGCGTCCAGGCGTCGCTGATGATGGTGCCGGAGAGCGCCTTGACGCCATCCTTGCTCGCGTCCACGTTTCCGCCGAACTGGTCACCCAGCCACCCGAACACCTTGTCCACGCTCACCTGATCCGCGGTGCCGCTCTTGATCTTCGCGTAGGCGGCGCCCACCCCCGGGGTGGCCTCGATGGCTTTCTCCACCAGGCTGCCCATCACGTCCACCATGGCCTTCTTGCGCGCGAACTCGTCGTCCATGCCCTGCATCGCGCTCTGGGAGCCCTGGTAGAGCGCGCCGAGCACGAAGCCCATGTTTCGCGCCAGGATGTTGCCGCCGTCCGCCATGAACCCGTCCTCGCCCTGCCCCTGGACGAGCTGGGGGACGAGACCGTCCTGGGTCCCCTGTCCCAGGTACCGGTGCAGGGCCTCCGTCACGAGCCCGCGGCTGCCTTCGTCGCGGAAGGCCACGCGGTCGAAGAACTTCGCCATCGCCCGGCCTTCCTTGTCGTAGAGGCGGTTGTCGTAGTCCGAGTTGGCGGAGGTGTCGACGATGCCCTCCGTGTCCGCCGCGAACATGCCGGCCAGCGCGAGGTGCGTCTGCGCGCCGTCGTTGAAGAAGTCGCCGTCCACGGCCAGGGAGACCTGCTGGAACGCCTCGATGCGCAGCTCCTTCGCGGCCTGCGCGTTGGAGAAGTTGGCCGGATTGAGGCGGGCCACGTCCCCCAGGAACTCGTTGACCCCCGCCTGGACGTCCTCCTGGAAGAAGGCGCCGGTGTGCTCGAGCTCCGGCGCGTCCGGGCCGCCGAGCACGTTCAGGAATTGGGAGCGCGCCGCATCGGGGAGGTCGGCCAGCGCGCCCAGGCCGTCCGTGGGGCTCTGGGTCATGGAGCCCAGCGCCCACGCCACGGCGCGGGCCTCCTCGGAGGACAGCGACGCCGGGTCGGCCTTGAGCTCCTCCAGGTAGCCGTTGGCGAAGCTGGCGCGGAGCGAGTCGCTGCCCGAGTTCGCGACGAGCCACGCCGCGGTGGAGGCGCCGGGGGCCTCGGACGGCTGTTCGCCAGACTTGATGCGGTCCAACGCCGCGGTGACCTCCGCCTGGCCGGGCGAACCGGGAGGCAGTGCGGACAGGTTGCCCATCATCGTGGCCAGGGCCTGCATCTGGGCGACGGACTCCTCCCGGTTGAAGGTGAGCGGGCTGCCGGCCAGCTCGACGCCCGTGGCCAGCGCCGCGCCCAGCACCTCCGGCCCCATCCCCTGCACGACCTTGCCCTGATCCGCGACGGGGTAGGCCTCGATGGCGGCCGACAGGACGGTCCTGGCGAGCCCCGGCATCTCTTCCGACAGGGGGCCCACACGGCCCATCAGCTCGGCGACGCGGTCCGGGCCCAGGGCGGCCATCAGCTCCTTGCGGAACGCGACGTCCTCCGCGCTGTCACTGCCGTGCATCTGGAGCTCGCTGGCCAGTCCGATGGGCTGGGCGGCCGGCTGGTACTTGTTGATGTTGTCGAGGGCCGTCTGGACCTCCGGAGAGACCGTGGCCGCCGGAGCGGGCGTGTTCACCTGCGCGGTCTGGGTGACCGGGGTGCTGGCCACGGGTGTGCTGATGACTCCAGGCGTGGGGCTCGCCGGAGGAGGCGTGAACGGAGGCCCCCCGTTGCCCCCGAAATAGCTCACCGTCTGGCGCGACCGCGTGTCGGGGGTGAAGAGATCCTGGGTCAGCCGCTGCTGGACCGGGGTCGGCGCCGCCTTCCCTGGGGCAGGCGGCGCGACGTTCATTCCGGCGGGCTTGTTCTCTTGAACGGGACGGGACTGCGCAGGACCGCGAAAGGCAATTCTCATGAAACACTTCCCCCTCTGCGTGCGTCATTCACGCTGCGGACACGGGTCTACCAACGCGCCGCGGCGGCAGGGGGTTAAGCCGGATTAAATGGAGTGAAATCTCCTACCCGCCGGCCTGACGGAGCGTGATGCCTCCCCCGGGTTCCTCGCGAGTGAACAACCGCTAAATTCAAGATTAGCCTTGAACTCATGATTTTACTAAATTCTCGCGGACCACGAGGATTTCCCGCGTGGCTTCCATCCGACGAGGCGCGAAAACAGCATGCGTTCGAATTTCTTGAAGCAGTTCCGGAACCGGGCGGCCTGGCTGGTGATCGCAGGCGGGCTGGCCGGATGTGGCCCCGGCGCGCCGGAGGAGGAGACTCCGGCGCGGCTCCAGGAGACGGAGCACGCGCTGTATGAAGGAGACGACCCGAAGCTGGTGTTTCGCTATCGCGCCTCGACGACGGGCACGAGCGCCGGTGTCATCACGGGCACCGTGGGCGCCGCAGCCACCATTGCGCGGGGGGGAAGCGGCAATACCGAGTTCATGAACCTGACGTATCGTCCGTTTACGGCGGGCGCGTACAAGGCCAGTGCCACCGCGCCGCTCCAGTCGCCAACGGGCTTCACCGTCGTGGCGCATTTCAAGCCGGACGCGGCGTCGTTGACCGGCCGCCGGACGCTCTACTCGGACCAGGGCAACGGCGGCATCGCGCTCGACATCGTCGATGGCCGCATGCAGGTGCAATGGCATGACGGCACCGGGTACCAGTCCGTCACCGCCACGGGCTACCCCATTGATACGAACTGGCACTACGTCGTCGCGGCCGTCACCATCAACCCCACGACGCCCGCGAGCAGCCATGCACGCATCTACGTGGACGGACAGGAGCGCATCGACGTCTCTCCCATCCCCGGGGCGCAGAACCTGAAGAACAGCGGCCAGCCCGGCTGCGTCGCGGCCGAGTGCGACGGCACGGGCAGCTCCCGGGCCCCCGTAGGCGAATACTTCGTTGGCCGCATCGCCACCGTGGAGGTCCTCAACTATCCGCTGTGGTCGAGGAGCTATCTCTTCTCCCAGCTGAATGACGGCGGCTGGTACGCGGGCCTGCCGTCCTATTTCGACTTCACCCCCGCGGTCACGGACACACCCACGGGCGCCTACCGTTCGAAGTACCGGCGCATGGCGGACGCCATCAACGAGCCCCAGGGCGGCAACAACTTCCCGCAGTTCAACGACATGAAGGCGAAGGTCACCCGCCGCATCTCGCTGCCGTATCTCAATGATGGCTTTGTCTACCAGGGCGTCTTCGTTGGCACGACCACCACCGCGAACGACACGATGTTCATGGTGGGGCACTACGAACCGGACCCCGACCTCTCGGAAGGGATGGCCATCGTCCCGGAGGTGAACATCACCGGCTGCGCCACCGGGACCTGCGCCCCCAGCCTCCGGCGGACCTACCGGCTGGTGAGTGCGACCGGGGCGGAGCTGAGTGGCGTTCACCCGGGCGGGGTCGTGAAGGTGGGCCACATCCTGTATGTCAATTCCCTCATGAATGAGGCCACGGGCATTGGAGGCCTGCTTCAGTTCGACCTCTCCGCGCCCCGGACCACCTGGCATCCGGCGGATGCCGCGACGGGGCGGCCCGCCATCGAGGACCTCAAGCTCGTCAAGAGCCACACCGGCCTCTGCGGAGGGGCCAGCGTGTCGCTCGACGTGGTTTCGAACCGGCTCTATTGCTTCACAAGTGGGGCCCGGCTCATCCGGGGCTACAATCTGAACGCGGATGGCTCGCTGCCGGACTCCACGCCGGAAGTGACCTGGTCGATTCCCGCAGGGCCCTACACCCAGGGAACCAAGACCTATCAGCTCCAGGGCGGCGCGGCGTATCACCGGGGCAATGCGGGAGCCAATCCGTGCTTCGTGCTCCACTTCTCCGGCGGAGAGAGCAACCCGTCCGCGATCCACGACTTCTGCCCGTCCACCTCCACGACCGCCGTGAGGGAACTCTCCAGCACCCTGGCCACGAACGGCGAGGGCGTCGTCGTCACGACGGATGGAATGGTGTGGGGCATTACCGAGGGCGCGTCCAAGAAGATGCAGGCCGTGGGCTCCGCCTCCATCGTCCTGGCCCCCTGGGTCTGGGGCATCCCCCGCGCCACCCTCGGCATCCAGTAGGCGCCCACCTATCAGGAGGCCCTGCGTTGTCGATTGTCATCGAAGCGCCTTGTCCAGGCGCTTTGCCTACCGGCCGCCCTGGGCCTTCTTTCCCACGGCGGGCTTCACGGCGGCGGGCTTCGCGGGAGTTCCCTTCACGGGCGTCGCCTTCGCGGAGGACGCCTTCGCGAGGGCGGGGTTCCGCTTGGCGGCCAGCTCCGGGATCAACAACAGCTCGATGCGGCGGTTGCGGGCGCGGCCCTGCGGTGAGGCATTGGCCCCCAGGGGCCGTGTGTCGCCGTAGCCGGCCGCGAGCATGCGCTTCGCGGGCACGCCGCCCTTGTCCTGGAGGTAGCGCACCACGTTGACGGCGCGCGCGACGGACAGCTCCCAGTTGGTGGGGAAGGTGGCCTGGAGCTTCTGCGTGGGCGGCGAGTCGTCCGTGTGGCCCGACACCTGGATGATCTTGTCATCCACCTTGGACAGCACGCCGCCCAGCCGGGTGAGGACCTCCTGGCCGCGTGCGCTGATGCTGGCGTCACCCGAATCGAAGAGGACCTTGTCCACCAGGTCCACCTGGAGGCGGCCCCCGTCCTGCGTCAGGCGGATGGCGCCCTCGGCGATCTCCTGCTTCAGCTTGTCCTGGAGGTCCTCGTAGGTGGCCTTGAGCCGGGCCAGCTCCGCCTCCTGCTCCTGCACCGTCTGGCTGAGCTGCTCCTTCTCCGTGTTGAGCTGCTCCTTCTCCGTGGACAGCTTCGCGTGCTCCGCCTCCAGCGCGGCCAGCTTCGCCTCCAGCGCCTGCTTCGCGGCCTCCGCCTCACTGGCCCGGGCCGTCGCCGAAGCAGCTTCTTCATCCGCGCGGGTCGTGCTGCGATGCGACAGATACAGCACCAGGCCCGCGAGCCCCGCCACCAGCGCCGTCACCAACCAGGGCACCCAGGCCCTTCCGCGTTCCGTTTCCATGTCGCGACCTCCAGGGTGGAATGGACGGAAACCACGCTAGCGACAGCCCCCAGGTGCGCCACAAGGCGACCCGGGTGCGTGCTTGTGTCTGGAGGTGCATTGTTCCAGCCAGGGCAGCCGGGGTGTGGCTGCGCCGGCCGGGACCTCAGTACATGGCGCAGACGATGCCGACGCAGTCGCCCGCGGCGTTGTTCCGCGCGACGTTTCCGCCTCCGTCGAAGGCGGTGGGCGCGTAGATGCCGAAGCCCGCGTTGTCCAGGGCACGATTGTTGACCACCGTGGGCTTGCTGGGCGGATTCACCCGGAGTCCATCCCCGTCATTGCTCAGGAAATTGTTGCCGCGGACGATGCCCGTGAGCGGACCCGGGGGTAACCCTTCGCGATCGGACAGGGTCAGGCCGGCCGCGTTGTCATGGAAGGTGTTGCCGTCGATGTAGACGTTCACGGCAGCGGCCTCGAGCCCCGTGCCGTTGTTGGTGACGAACGAGCCGAGCATCGAGAGCTTGATCGGCTCCCAGACCGGCTCGGAGGCCGGCGCGAACGCGGCGTTGTTCGCGATGAGCGTGTTTTCGAATCGTATTTCGTTGCAGATCCGGAAGCCGGGGTCATTGCGGATCGAGCCTACTGCGTCGTTCGACGCGATCGTGCTCGACCTGATGCGGACGAGGCCTTGCCAGCAGTTGAAGACGCTCCCATTGGACCTGAACGTGGAGCCGAGCACGTCAATATTGTGGAAGTCCGCGAGCATCGCGAGTTCGTTGTGGGTGAACACCGACGACCTCACGTCGAAACTGCCGCTGGACGCATCAAGCTCCCTGTTCAGCCCGACGCTGTTCCCGCTCACGCGGCACTCCGTGATGAGGAAGTCCGTGGTGGCCTCGTTGTAGACGCCCGAGTAGCCGTCGAGGAGCGCGAGCTTGTGGAGGCGCACGTTCGACGCGCCCGAGCCGCTGGGAATCATGATGGCCCGGCCGAATCCCTGAATCGTGCCATTGCGCACCATGCTGTTGGTCTGGAGCGCGATGCCTTGCGAATCGGTATTCGCCGGACCGGTGCGGCGCACGGTGTGGCCGCCCAGGTCCAGGACGACGCCTTCGCCCACGACCTGGATCGCGAAGGGCGCCGAGCCCGGGCAACTGAGGTCGTGTGTGAGGCGCGTGTGCTCGGTGAGGGTGTCACCGCACCGGACAGCGGAGCCGCCCTTGAACGTCACCTCCGCATCCGCGTCGATCAAGTCCGTGCCACGGGCCTGGGCGGCAGGCACCCCCGTGAGCAAGGTGGTCACGGCCACGGCCATGGCGAATCCGCGTGTCTGCTTCATGCTGCCTCCCCGGCCGGAGACGTCCGGCCACCGGCGGAGAGGCTATTCATGATGCTCCAGGCGGCTTTCCCCCCAGCGGTGTCAGCACGCAGCCCGGATGGCGACAGCGTGGCGGCGCCCAAGGGTGAAGCCGATCGCCCCCGGTGCCTACGGCTGGCCGCCGTACTGGGCGTCGCTGACCTTCTCCATCCACTCGACGACCTTGCCGTCGAGCTGCTCCTGGATGGCGAGGTGGGTCATCGCGGTGGTGGAGTGAGCAGGGACAACGAAATGACAGTCGCAGCGAACAGTCTCATTCCCATCCATCCTTTCCGGATGCGCTACTTCAGGGTCGCGGCGTCGATCACGAAGCGGTACCGGACGTCGGAGGCGAGCACGCGCTCATAGGCGTCGTTGATCTTGCTGGCCGGGATGACCTCGATGTCCGCGCCGAGCTTGTGCTGCGCGCAGAAGTCCAACATCTCCTGCGTCTGGGGGATGCCGCCAATGAGCGACCCGGTGAACACGCGGCGGGGCATGAAGAGCGAGAACACGTTGACGTCGAGCGGCTCCGGAGGGGCACCCACGGAGACCAGCGCGCCGTCCAGCGCCAGCAGGGACAGGTAGGCGTTCAGGTTGATCTTCGCGCTCACCGTGTTCACGATGAGGTCGAACGTGCCCGCGAGCTTCTTGAACGTCTCCGGGTCCTTCGTCGCGTAGTAGTGGTGAGCGCCCAGCCGCAGGCCGTCCTCCTTCTTGCTCAGCGACTGCGACAGGACCGTCACCTCCGCGCCCATCGCGCGAGCGAACTTCACGCCCATGTGCCCCAGGCCACCCAGGCCCACGATGGCCACCTTCTTGCCGGGGCCCGCGCCCCAGCGGCGCAGCGGCGAGTACGTCGTGATGCCCGCGCACAGCAGCGGCGCGGCGGCGTCGAGCGAGATGCCTTCGGGAATCTTGAGGACGAAGTCCTCGGTCACGACGATGTGGGTGGAGTAGCCGCCCTGCGTGACCTGTCCGTCCCGCCCGGTGGCGCCGTAGGTTCCGACCATGCCCTTGAGGCAGTGCTGCTCCTCGCCCTTGCGGCAGGGCGCGCAATCGCCGCAGGAGTCGACCATGCAGCCGACGCCGACGCGGTCGCCGACCGCGTGCTTGCTGACCTGGGCGCCGACCTTGGCGACGATGCCGGCGATCTCATGGCCGGGGACGAGGGGATAGGCCGTCCCGCCCCATTCGCCGCGGACGGTGTGGATGTCGGAGTGGCAGATGCCGCAGAACTTGATCTCGATGAGCACGTCACGCGGGCCAAGCTCCCGGCGCTGGATGGTCAGGGGACCGAGCGGCGACTTCGCGGAGGTGGCGGCGTAGGCGTTGACGGTGGGCATGTGTCTCTTCTTCCTGAGCAGTGGGGCGGGTGAGCCCCGTTCACGAGAAGAGAGATACACGCCGGGCCCGTGGATGACTACGCGCGAAGAGCCAACAGGCTCTTAACGTGGGCTTAACAGTGGGTTCGGATACGATCCTCTCGAATGAATACGGTGCCCTTCACGCAGCTGCAGGTCTTCCTCGCGGTGGCCCGGCTGAGCAGCTTCACCGGCGCGGCGCGCGAGCTGGGCGTGTCCACGGCCGCGGTGAGCCAGGCAGTGCGGCAGTTGGAGGAGCAGCTGCGCGTGGTGCTGCTCACGCGCACGACTCGCAGCGTGGCGCTGACGGACGTGGGCCGGCGGCTCGTGGAGGGCGCGGGCCCGGCGGTGGGGCAGACGCTGGACACGCTCCGCGAGGTATCCGCGCAGCCGGGAGAGGCCGTGGGCCGGGTCCGGCTGTCGGTGCTGACGGCTGCGGTGCCCTATGTCATCACGCCCGTGGTCCCCACCTTCCGCGAGTGTCACCCGCGCGTGGAGGTGGAGGTCGTCATCGAGGACCGCTTCGTGGACATCGTGGCGGAGGGCTACGACGCGGGCGTGCGGCTGAGCGAGTCCATTGAGCGCGACATGGTGCAGGTGCGGCTCACGGAGGCGTTCCGCTTCGTGGTGGTGGGGTCCCCTGGCTACCTCGCGCGCCACGGCACGCCCCAGCGTCCCGAGGACCTGCTGAAGCATGAGTGCATCACCTTCCGTTCGCAGACGACGGGGACGCTCTACTCGTGGGAGCTGGAGCGCGGACGCAAGAGCTGGCGTGTGCCGGTGCGAGGGGGCGTCGTCAGCAACGACATCCACCTGCCCGCGACCCTGGCGGAGCAGGGCGTGGGGCTGGCGTACGCCTTCGAGCCGGCCGTGGCGGAACGGCTGCGCACCGGAGAGCTCGTGCAGGTATTGGAGGCCTACGCGCCCACCGTCCCTGGCTTCTTCCTCTACTACCCCAGCCGTGCACAGCGCTCGGCGCCGCTGCGACTCTTCGTCGAAGCGGCCCGGGAGCTGGCGGCCAGGGCCATCGCCTCTCCGCGCTTGCCGAGCAGTGAAGCCAAAGGCGGTCCTCGCGAATGAATACGGCGCCCTTCACCCAGCTCCAGGTGTTCCTCGTCGTGGCCCGCCTGAGCAGCTTCAGCGGCGCGGCGCGCGAGCTGGGCGTCTCCACGGCGGCGGTGAGCCATTCGGTGCGGCAGCTGGAGGAGCTGCTGCGCGTGGTGCTGCTCACGCGCACGACTCGCAGCGTGGCGCTGACGGACGCGGGCCGGCGCCTCGTGGAGACCGCGGGGCCCGCGATGGGGCAGGCGATCGCCGCGCTCGGGGAGGTGGCCGCGCAGCCAGGCGAAACGGTGGGGCGGGTCCGGCTCTCGGTGCCGAGGGCAGCGCTGCCCTACGTCATCACCCCGGTGGTCCCCACCTTCCGCGAGCGTCACCCGCGCGTGGAGGTGGAGGTCGTCATCGAGGAGCGCTTCGTGGACATCGTGGCGGAGGGCTACGACGCGGGCGTGCGGTTGAGCGAGTCCATCGAGCGCGACATGGTGCAGGTGCGGCTCACCGACGCGTTCCGCTTCGTGGTGGTGGGGGCTCCTGGGTACCTGGAGCGCCACGGGACACCCCAGCGCCCGGAGGACCTGCTGCGCCATGAGTGCATCACGTTCCGCATGCGCTCCACCGGAGCGCTCTACGCCTGGGAGCTGGAGCGGGGCCGCAGGAACTGGCGCGTACCGGTGCGCGGGGGCGTGGTTTCCAATGACAATCACCTGACGGTGTCCCTGGCGGAGCAGGGCGTGGGGTTGGCGTACGCCTTCGAACCGGCCGTGGCGGAGCAACTCCGCTCGGGGCGGCTCGTGCGGGTATTGGAGGCCTACGCGCCCACCGTGCCCGGCTTCTTCCTCTACTACCCCAGCCGCGCGCAGCGCTCGGCGCCACTGCGACTCTTCGTCGAAGCGGCGCGCGAGCTTGCGGTAAGGGCTGTTTGACGGGCCGCCTGTTGCACTCAGCGGTTGATCATCTTCTGCATTGCCTCGGGGTAGCGTTCCCCCTGCGCCGTGAGCTTCGAAGCGGCGTCCGTGAGCTCGCGGAGCTCGCCAGGCGTGAGCGCTACCTGGAGTGCGCCGAGGTTCTCCTCCAGGCGGTGGAGCTTCGTGGTGCCCGGGATGGGGACCATCCACGGCTTCTGTGCCAGGACCCAGGCAAGCGCGAGCTGGGCTGGAGTCACCCCCTTCTGGGCCGCGACCCTGCCAATCAGGTCGACGAAGGCCTGATTCGCCTGGCGTGCCTCCTGCGTAAAGCGCGGCAAGACGTTGCGGATGTCGCCCTTGGCAAACTGAGACTCGTCGTTCAGCTTGCCCGTCAGGAAGCCTTTGCCCAAAGGGCTGAACGGAACGAATCCGATGCCCAGCTCCTCGAGGACCGGAATGATCTCCTTCTCGGGTTCACGCCACCACAGGGAGTACTCGCTCTGGAGGGCGGTGACCGGCTGGACGGCGTGCGCGCGGCGGATCGTCTTCACGCCCGCTTCTGAGAGGCCGAAGTGCCGGACCTTGCCTTGCTGGATCAGCTCCTTGACGGCGCCCGCGACGTCCTCGATGGGCACCTCCGGGTCCACGCGGTGCTGGTAGAAGAGGTCGATCGTGTCGGTCCGGAGCCGCTTGAGCGAGGCCTCGGCGACCTGCTGGATGTGCTGGGGCCGGCTGTTCAGCCCGGACTGCTTCCCGTCGGAGTCGAAGTTGAATCCGAACTTCGTGGCGATGACCACCCGGCCGCGAACGGGAGCCAGGGCTTCGCCGACGAGCTCCTCGTTGGTGAAGGGCCCGTAGACCTCGGCGGTGTCGAAGAAGGTGACGCCCCGGTCGACGGCCGTCCGGATGAGGGAGATCATCTCCTGCTTGTCCGCCGGTGGCCCGAAGCCATGGCTCATGCCCATGCATCCGAGCCCGAGGGCGGAGACCTCCAGGTTGCTGTTTCCGAGTTTGCGCTTTTGCATGGTGGACTCTTTGTTGGATGGGTTCAGGGCTGCTTCTTCTCGAACAGCCCCTTGGCGAGCGTCACAGCCGACATGGCGTTGGGCCAGCCGGCACAGGTGACGAGGCTGCGGTCACGCTTGGACAGCTGTGGGTGCTCCCAGACGTCCCCGAACAGCACGTCGTCGGTGCGCTCCACCAACTTCGGGGCGAAGTCGCCAATGGCCTTCTGTGCGGCGGTGGCAGGGGGTTGGGTGGCCATGGAGGTTCTCCGAGCGGGGGTGAAACGACTCGAAGAAAGGTACGGCCCGGTGCCATGGCGGACTAGACGCTTGGAGACAATGGGCTGTTAAGCACGGGTTGAGAATGAAGCGGCCTGGCAGGCGGCTGTCGCGTTCCTTCCATGCGTCCTGTCCATCGTGGGTTGCCACGATTGACTTGCGTCAGGATGAACTCTTGGACTGTGTAAGCGTTCAGTCGCGGACGGTGGCGGGGTGGGCCGTCTGTCATTGGGTTTGGAACCGGCGTCTCCTCCCAGACGTGCCTGCCGCTGCGCGGGCACATCCCCCACACCCCAGGAGTGCCGATGAACGCGCTGAGGAAGTCCCTGAACGCTGTCGCCGCCATCCTCGCCGTGGCCCCCGCCGCCGCGTTTGCCTATCCGCCGCAGTGCTGGGATGTCTGCACAAGCTACTGCGACCAGATTTGTTATGAGGGGACCTACCGCACCACCTGTGGCGAGTCTGTCGGGTGCTTCGCGCCCGCGCAGCCTTCGCAGGAGACCGCCTCCGTCTCCTCGGAGCAGCGGTCCGAGGACACGGCGCCGGTCTGCGACGCCGCCCATCCGGAAACGGAGCAGGCCGCGACTGCTGAGAGCTGATCAGTCTTGAGTCCAGCGGGGCCCGGCGTCATGTCCGGGCCTCGCGGTTCAGTCCACGCAGACCAGGACACCGTCCCCGTGCTTCGCGGCCGTGACGTAGAAGGCGCGGAAGAGGTCGAAGCGCTCGCGGAGCCACTGCCAGTCCTCTTCGACGTTCTTCTCGCGAGGGCACTTGTAGACGCCCGCCTGGCTCAGGCGTTCGAAGGTGAAGTGCTCGCGGTGCGAGTCGAACGGAAAGGACTCCAACATCCGGGCGATCCGCTCCACCGTCTCCGGCCACGTGTAGCGCAGGGGCACGCCCTGGGTCGCAACCACATGAGGGCCGATCCTCTCTTCGCCATTGATCGCGATGCCTGCCAGGGAGTCGTCTTCCGTTCCCGGCGCGTCCCTGCGGTGGGCGGACAGGACGAAATGCAGATGATCCCACCGCCGCTGGAGATCCACCTGGTGCGTCGCCAGGTCGGGGCGGGTCTTCAACGCGTCCCTCACGGCCCCCAGGAGGAGGAGCTCGCCGGGATCCGGACCGCCTGGAGCCAGACTCTCCTTGCGCGGATCCTGGAGCATCCAGGTGATGGAAGACAGCCATCCGCCCACGCCGGCGTTCCGGCGGGCCAGCTCCAGAAGCAGGGAGCCGCCAGGAAGGGCCTGGTAACGCGCATCGAGTCCCATGTGGCCCGTCCTAGCAGCTCCGCCGTCTTTGTTTCATCCAGCGCGTGCTACTTCGGCACCCAGACCGCGACCCAGTCGATCTGCACGTTGCCCGCGGCGCTGTTGCCCGGCGGCGTGCCGCTCAGGTCCGTCTCAGTCTGGAGGACCCAGTGCATGGGAGTGCTCGGCACCCGGCTGGTCTTGTCCAGGATGACCGCGCCATCGAGGATGAACCGGCACCGGCCCGGGCTCCACTCGATGATGGCCGTGTGCCACGACGTGAAGCGCGCGCTCGAGGAGGCGGCATCCTGGTCCCCGCCGGACGTCCCGTTCTGCCGGTGCATGAAGCCGGAGATGGTTCCGTCCAGGTCGCCCTCCGGGAAGTCGATCTCCCCGTCGCGCGGCCACACTTCACTGTCCGGCCAGAGCAGCCACGCGACCTTGTAGCCAGGCACAGCATCCGCCTTGAAGCGCACCGCGTAGCGCCCGGCAGGGAGTCCACCTGAAGCATTCGCGCCGGGGATCTTCGGCAGCACCGCGGCCACCCTGTGTACGCCGTTCTCCGTATGCAGGTACTTGTTCAGCACGCCGTTCTGGATGCTGACGACCTTCGAGGGCGAATACGTCCCGTTCTTGCTCGTGTCCTTCCAACCATCCAGGTACACGCCCCACTTCGACGACACGGCCGCGGGGAACTGGCCCACGGGCACGTTGGTCGTGAAGTCGTCGGTGAACACCTGCCGCCAGCCCGTGAGGTCACCCACCGGCATCGGTTCACCCGACGGGCTCGAGCCCCCGCCTCCCGCGGGCTCCAGCGTGATGGCGTCCACGAGGATGGTGTTGCCGGACGTCGCCTGGTTCTGGAGGACGTAGACATCCACCGTGTCACCGGCGCGCTCCACGGTGCCGGTCACGGTGAGCCGCTGGAAGCTGGTGGTCAGCGTCGCGTCCGCCGTGAAGAGCTTGTACGTCGCTCCGGAAGCGTTCTTCTCCCGGAGGATGAGGCTCACGGGCTTGCCCACCGTGCCGCTGTTGCCCGCGGCGACATACGCCGTCGCTGTATAGCTCTGCCCCTGGGGCGCGTTCGGAATGCTGCTCTGCGCGCCGTCCAGCGAGTAGAGCGTGGCCGCACCACTGACGGTGACGCGCGCGACGTACTGCCCGTTCGGGGCTCCGGTGCGCGCCTCGCGCGTCAGCGTTCCCTGCCAGCTGGACCAGCCGCTGGTGTTCGTTTCGAAGGACGGGTTGGTGATCACCGAGGCCAGGGACGCGGAGGTCTGTACCGGGCTTTCTGCTTCGGGATCCGGGCTGCAAGCGGACGTCAGCGGGACGGCCAGCAACAATGCCCAGGCAGTGCGACGGACGGCGGACTCAATCATGGCACTCTCCGTGAAAATCTAGAAATACTTGTCTAATCATAAAGACCAGATGGCGTCCTGACGAGCCCACCGTGTGCCTGCGTCTCCCACTCCGGGCGTGCATGGCCATCCTCGGCCCAGGAGGAGAGACGCCATGCCCACGGATGCGAAGAATCCGCCTGACTCCGGACTGGATCCCCATGCCCGAGCCTTCCTGGAGCAGCTGAGGGCAGCGGGAGGACCCGCGCTCGAAACCCTGCCCCCCGCGGATGCGCGTGACGTGCTCCGGAGCGTGCAGTCAGGGAAGGTCGCGAAGAAGCCTGCCCGCATCGAGGATCGCGTCCTGCCGGTGGGCCCCGACGGCCGGGTCTCCGTCCGCATCGTGCGGCCCGCGGACGCGTCGGAAAAACTCCCGGCGGTGCTCTACCTCCATGGCGGCGGCTGGGTGCTGGGTGACAAGGACACGCACGACCGGCTGATCCGCGAACTGGCCGTGGGGAGCCGTTGCGCGATCGTATTCGTCAACTACACGCCCGCGCCCGAAGGCCAGTATCCCGCGCAGCTCAAACAGGCCTACGCCGTGCTCCAGTGGATCGCGAAGAACGGGAGTGAAGCGGACCTGGATGGACAGCGCATCGCCGTGGCCGCGGACAGCGCGGGTGGGAACCTGGCGGCGGCGCTCACGCTGGAGGCGAAGGAGCGCGGCGGCCCGCGCATCCTGCAGCAGGTGCTGTTCTATCCCGTCACGGACGCCCGCTTCGACACGGCTTCCTATGAGCGGTACGCGGACGGCTACTTCCTCACGCGAAGCGGGATGCAGTGGTTCTGGGACAACTACGCCCCGGATTCCTCTGTCCGCAGCGAGCCCAGGGTCAGCCCCCTGCGCGCGACCGACGAACAGCTGCGAGGCCTGCCCCCCGCGTTGATCCTCAACGGCGAATGCGACGTGCTTTGCAGCGAAGGCCAGGCCTACGCGCGCCGGCTCGTGGACGCGGGGGTGCCAACGCTGGCCATCCAGTACGAGGGGATGATCCACGACTTCGTGATGCTGGATCCGTTGGCGGACTCACTCGCCGCGCGCAACGCCATCGCGCAGGCCTGCGTGACGCTGTCGGAAGCGCTGGGCACGCGGCGCCAGGTGGACGCGACGCTCACGTCCCAGCCCGCGCAGGTCCGCGAGCGGGAGAACGCGCGTCACTGACGCGTTGTCATTGTGGTGGGGGCGCGGCACCTGGGCTTGCGTGGGGCTGACGTGCGACGAAGAACACGCCAATCACCGACCCCACGAGGCCCTGGATGGGGGCGAAGAAGAGGCCTGTCTTGCGCATGATGCCCAGGGGCGAGATGCCACTCTCCGCCCGGTAGAAGAGGGCCGCCCAGATCAGCAGGAGGTAGGCGATCGAGAGCGACAACGTCACCCGGTAGGTGAAGCGGTCCACCTCCTTCTTGGAGGACTCCGGCTGGGTCGCTTCCGCGACGACCACGCTGGTGATGAGCATGAGCGTAGGCATGACAGCGGGCGCGAACCACCCCCACGCTTCGGATGCACGGTCGACCATCCCGGTCGCCGTGGTCTCCTGATAGGCCCCGCGAAACGTCTGGATGACCAGGACCATGAAGGGAATGAACGTGCCCAGATACCAGACGGCCGCGATGTTCCGTTGGCTGGTGCGAAGTGGCATTTTCATGGGTGTCATGGTGCCAAGGCGTCGAGGCCCGCGAGCCGTAGATGCTCCTTGACGCGGATCTCACTGGTCTTCAGCAGAAGGGACGGAGTGTCGGTCGCCGTCCTTCGGAATTCATAGACGAGGCAGTGAATCTGATGTCCATCCTGCAAGGGCATGGAGGAGAGGGCCGCCGGGACGCTGTCTTCTCCCGTGGTCTTGATGCTGTTCAGCACCTCCGGAGAAAGCTCCGTGGGCGCATAGCTGGGGCTTGCGTCCGAGATGATGAAGAGGAATGCGCGGAAACGTCCAGCGCTTGGCCCGAACAGGGCGCGAATGTATGCGGATGCCGAGTTGAGGCGGAAGACGGGCCCTGACTCCCAGCGGAGTGGACCTGCGAGTGCCTGCCCCGAGTCGTTGATCTGTTCGATATTCGTGAGCACCGCGACCCCGTGGGGGACGGTGTACCAGGCCGTTTCAAACGCGTGGTCGCGAAGAAGGGTGTTGAGTTGGCTGGCCGGACCGAAAAGCGTGGTCGCGGCCGTTCCTGTACCGGAGGTTGGTAGGCGAAGCGTCAGGCGGGAGGTCGGCAGCGGAAGCGGCCATACAAGGGCGGGCAATCTCTCAGCCGACCGGCCATGCTGATCATCAATGACAGCAACCCCGCTTAGCTTGCAGCTCGTCGTAAGGACACAAGCGTACATGCTGATCGCGAAGCCTGTAGCCCATGAAGGTTTCATGCCCAGGATCCCCCCAGCCGAAGACAGCCAGCAGGATCCTACACGAGCAGTATGCGTTGGGGAACGAGACTACCCGGACCTGAGTCCAGCCACGCGGCCAGCACGTCCGCGTGGCACGGGCCCGGCTTGCACCAGCAGCCCAGCCGCTTGCCGCGCAACGTCCGCACGTCGCGCAGGAAGTCCGCGTCGTGCTTCGTGCGCAGCTCCAGGTACCAGCGGAAGGACTCGAACGCGTCCGGGCCGGGCGCCATGCGGCGCTGGGCCTCGTCGCGGATCCGCGCGGCTTCGTCCCCGGGCAGCTTCGTCAGCCACGGCTCGAAGTACGTGCGGATCATCGCCTTCCAGGTCTTCACCCCACCGGGCTTGAATGGGTTGCCGAAGCGGCCCGGCACGGGGTTGAGCGGCCCGGGCTTTGCCCAGACGCGGAAGGCGCGGCCCACGTAGACCTCACAGGCGTCGTGGACATGCACCGCGGTGGTTCGGGAGTCGGACATGGCGGGTGCATCGTTAACAGATGCACCCGGCGCACGCCGTGCGTGATGCCTGGTCCGTCAGCAGGCGGGGGGCATCAGGGGTCGATGCCCCGCTTCTCGCTCGGGGTCTGCGTATACGTGGACTTGAACACCGAACCCGCCGCGTTGAGCACCGAGCCCAAGGCCTCCACGGACCCCTGCCTGAAGTCTCCCTTGCGGAAGCTGTCGAAGGCGTCCCGGGCGAAGCCCACCACCTCGCGCTGGTGCGCGTTGATCTCGCTGCGCTCGCCGCGCTCCACCTTGACGACGTTGTCGATGACGCTGTCGCGGGACCGGTCGGAGATGCCGACGTTCCTCTTGTCCAGGAACTGGTTCATGCCGCTGACCTGCTGTCCGTAGTCGGACTTCGACCCATCCGACGTCCGATCCACCTGCTGACGGGAGGGGTTCTTGAACGTGTAGCTGCTGATGGCCTTGAGCATGGTTTCTCTCGCTGGGGGCGGCGGCCCGTGGCCCCGCCCGCGGTAGGTGCTGCGTTGAAATGATTGTCGGCAGGTGTGCGCGAGAGTTTCCTGAAGACTTTCATCTGCGCACGTATACGTCATTTGTCGTATGCCGACGTTCATGCCGACCGCGGCAGTGGCAAGGCCCGCCGGAAGACGGCAACGTACGCGCCCGCCTCCTCCCACCCCTCGCGGCCATGATCGCCAACCTCCACGACGCCGACATCCCGAAGCCCGTGCTCGAAGTCATCACCCGCCTGCGCGAGCTGGGCCACCCCACGTACCTGGTGGGCGGCTGCGTGCGGGACATGGTCCGCAAGGTCCACCCCAAGGACTTCGACGTCGCGACGAGCGCGCTGCCGGAAGAGGTGCAGCGCGCCTTCCGCAAGGTCATCCCCACCGGCATCCAGCACGGCACCGTCACCGTCGTCACCGGCGGCAACCACGTGGAGGTGACGACGTTCCGTTCGGAAGGGGACTACCTGGACGGACGGCGCCCCAGCTCCGTGTCCTTCGAGCGCGACATCGTGAAGGACCTGTCCCGGCGCGACTTCACCATCAACGCCATGGCGTACAACCCGCTCGACCGCGAGCTGGTGGATCCGTTCGGCGGCCAGGTGGACCTGCCCGCGAAGCTGATCCGCTGCGTGGGGTCCGCGCAGGAGCGCTTCTCCGAGGACGGCCTGCGCCCCCTGCGCGCCGTGCGCTTCGCCGCGGTGCTGGGCTTCACCCTGGACCCCGACACCCGCGACGCCATCCCCGCGACCCTGGCCGTGTTCCGCAAGGTCGCGCTGGAGCGCGTGCGCGAGGAGCTGCTCAAGCTGCTCCTGTCCCCCCGCGCGGAGACGGGGCTCCACCTGCTCGCGGACACGGGGCTGATGGAGGTCTTCCTTCCGGAGGTGGCCCGCGCGGACGCGGAGGCCGCCCGGCTGGCGCGCGCCGCCGTGCAGGCCGCGCCGCTGGACGCGGACCTGCGCGTGGCCACGCTGCTCGCGGACATCGACACCGCGACCCAGGCCAGGGACCTGTGCCTGCGCCTGAAGTTCCCCAACAAGTCCGCGGACCTCATCGGGCTGCTCGTCGAGCACGCGAAGCTGGAGACGCGCGCGGATGACGCGGACCCCGCGCTGCGCCGGCTGCTCGCCCGCGTGGGGCTCGCGAACCTGCCCGCGCTCATCGCCGTGGCCCGGGCCCGCGTCCAGGTCCGTGCCCCGGAGCGGCTTCCCGCGCTGGAGGGGCTCGCCTCGCGGCTGGAGGCGCTGGCCGCCGCGAAGCCGCCCCTGTCCGCGAAGGAGCTGGCGCTCACCGGCGGCGACATCATGAAGACGCTGGGCATCGGCCCGTCGCCGAAGGTGGGCGAGGCGACCCGCTACCTTGTCGAATCCGTGCTCGACGACCCGTCGCTCAACACCGCGGACGAGCTCCGCTCCCGGCTCACGGCCTGGGCGGCGCGCGGTTCATGAAACGGGGGCCTCTTCCCGGCCGGAGGGCAGGGGAGGGGGCCTGGAGCGCCTCGGGCCGTGCGTACCGGCCTGGGGGCGTGTAGGAAGGAGCCCCATGCGAGTCGTCGTTGCCATGAGTGGCGGAGTGGATTCCTCGGCCGCCGCCGCCCTGCTCAAGGAGCAGGGCCACGAGGTCATCGGCATCACCCTGCGCGTCTGGTCCTACGAGGGCAACGCGAAGTGTGGCAGCTGCTGCAGTCCGGACGACATCGACGACGCCCGCGCGGTGGCCCAGACGCTGGGCATCCCGTTCTACGTGGCCAACGCCGAGGAGATCTTCCAGGACCGGGTCGTCAACCCGTTCGTCCAGTCGTACCTGGGCGGCAAGACGCCCATTCCGTGCGTGAGCTGCAACCGCGACGTGAAGTTCAACTTCCTCCTCAAGCGCGCGCGCGCCCTGGGTGCCCGGCTCGCCACCGGCCACTACGCCCAGGTGGAGGAGGTGGACGGCCGCTTCCACCTGCGCCGCGCCGTGGATGCCGCCAAGGACCAGAGCTACTTCCTCTTCACGCTGGGCCAGGAGGAGCTGAAGGACGTCCTCTTCCCGGTGGGCCACCTCACCAAGGCGGAGGTGCGCGCCGTCGCCGAGCGCCACAACCTGCCCACCACCCACAAGCCGGAGAGCATGGAGATCTGCTTCGTGCCCGACGGCGACTACGCCGGGTTCGTGGAGAAGGTCGCCGGTCCCCAGCCGTCGGGTGAGGTCGTGGATCCGGACGGCAAGGTGCTGGGCACGCACAACGGCATCCACCGCTTCACCGTGGGCCAGCGCAAGGGACTCAACCTGGGCGGCGGCGAGGTGCGCTACGTGCAGCGCCTGGAGCCGGAGACGAACCGCGTCGTCGTGGGCCCCGCGGAGGGCACCGGCCGCGCGCAGTTCGGCCTGCTCCAGCCGCACTGGGTGGACGGGCCGCCCCCGCCTGAACAGGCCGTGGAGGTCCGCATCCGTCACCGTCACGCGGGCGCGGCGGGACGGATCCACATCTCGCAGCACGGGCTGGTGTCCGTGAAGCTCGACGAGCCCGCCCGCGCCGTCACACCGGGCCAGGCCGCCGTCGTCTACGACCGGGATCGCGTGCTCGGCGGCGGGTGGATCGTCTGATCCCACCCGGCGCGTCGTGCGCCGTTCACCCATGCCGTCGCCGGAGCCGCTGGGGCCTGAGATTGGGCCTCGCGCGCAGTGGGTTTCCGCTGGCTCCGTGAATTTGACCCGCCTGGGGGTGGGGCGTAGCTTGCGCGCACGCTGTCGCTACAGGCCGTTACACGGCCCGAGCGCGCAATGAGGTTTGCCCCGCCATGCGTGACGCCCACCGGATGAAGGAGAAGTTCGACGTCTCGTTGGACAACCGGCAGATCGTCAGCCTGTTGATCGCCGGCATCGTCGTGATGGGCGCCGTGTTCGTGCTGGGCGTGGTCGTGGGCAAGAAGCTCTCCGGCGACGCGCAGACCGCCGCCGCGCCGGACCTGCTCTCCGCGCTGGACGCCAACGCGCAGGTCCTCAACGACGCGCGCCAGGAGCCGCCGCTCACCTTCCCGGACGAGCTCACCCGCAAGACGGGCGCGGAGCCCCTGCCCCCGCTGCCCAAGCCCGCCGCGAAGCCGGAGGCCCCCAAGGCCGCCGCCGCGAAGCCGGAGTCCAAGCCCGCTGAAGCCCCCAAGGTCGCCGCGAAGCCCGCCGCGCTGGCCCCCACGCCGGACCCCGACACGGGCGAGCTGCCCGCGATGGACGCCGCCGAGGAGGACGCCATCGCCAACGGCAAGCCCGTCGCGAAGCCGGAGACCAAGCCCGCGGAGCCCGCCAAGGTCGCCGCCGCGAAGCCGGAGCCGGTGAAGCCGGAGCCCGCCAAGGCGGAGCCGGTGAAGGGAAAGGTGGAGGAGACGCCGGTCGCCACCCGCACCGCCGTGCGTGACGGGGGCATGAAGGAGGCCATCGCCCGGGCCCAGGCGCTGCCCGCGGAGCCGCCGCGTCCCTCGGAGGCCGTGAAGGGTGGGGCGTTCACGCTCCAGCTCTCCGCCTTCCAGAGCCGCCAGGACGCCGACCGGTTCGCCGCGCGGTTGCGCGACAAGGGCTATGCCCCCTATATCCTGGCGGCGGAGGTGCCCGGAAAGGGCACCTGGTACCGCGTCCGGATGGGCAGCTTCGCCAGCAAGGAAGCCGCGGGCCGGTACCTGACGGACTTCAAGCGCGAGACCCAGCTCGACGCGTACGTGGCCGGCACGAACTAGCGCTGCTGGGCAAGGAAGAGACGAAGCAACATGACGACGACGAAGCGGGTGGAGAAGCCCTGGGGTCACGAGCTCATCTGGGCCCACACGGAGCGCTACGTGGGCAAGCTCCTGCACGTGAAGGCCGGCCACAAGCTGAGCCTCCAGTTCCACAACGTCAAGGACGAGACCATCCACGTCCAGAGCGGCAAGCTCCTCTTCGTCGTCGATGAGGGCCAGGGCCTCATCGAGAAGGAGATGAACCCCGGTGAGAGCTACCACATCAAGCCGCTGACCAAGCACCGCATGGTCGCCATCACCGACTGCGACATCCTCGAGGTCAGCACCCCCGAGCTGAATGACGTCGTGCGGCTGGAAGACTCCTACGGCCGCACGGGCACCAGCGCCCCGTAGCCGTACCGCCCGCCGGCGCGCCTTCACGGTGCGCCGGCCCGGGCTCCCGGCGTCACTCCTTGGGCTTCGCCGCCGGGTTCGGGTTGCGGGTCCACTGGTCCACGGTGCCGTCGCCGTCCAGGTCCTCGCCAATCCGGTCCACCTGGCCGTTCTCCCAGTACTCCCAGTAGTCCACCCGGCCGTCGTGGTTCGCGTCGCGCTCCTTCCGCACGAGCGTGTCGTTCTCGTAGTAGAGCCACGAGTCCGCCTTGCCGTTTCCGTCCAGGTCGCGCTCGCCCTTCGTGCGCTTGCCTTCCGCGTAGTGGTACGTGGCGTCCACCTTGCCGTCGTAGTCCAGGTCCATCACCTCGCGGACCTTCGCGCCCTGCGGATCCATGTACTGGGTGACGTCCACGCGGCCGTCCCAGTTCAGGTCCAGCTCCTTGCGCACCAGCACGTCCTTCAGCCGGTACTCCCAGACGTCCGTGCGGCCATCGCCGTTCGCGTCCAGCTCCGTGACGGTCTCCCCGGGCTCCTGCTTTCCCCGGATGGCCTCCGCCTCCGGGCGCTTGCGCACCGCGTCAGGGGTCTCCGCTGGCTTCTGGCCAGCGCAGCCGGAGAGGACACCTGCCGCGAGGAAGCCCAGGAAAATCAGACGGTTGCTAGAAGCCAAGGTGCCTCCCAAGCCGGTGGGGCGCCATGTTCGCGCCGCTTCCAATCCGTGCTTCGCAGGCCACGTCATTCCATATATTTTCACGTATCGCCATGGCCCGAAAGAAAGTCAGCACCACCATCTACATCACTCCGGAGCAGAACGAACTGCTCAAGGCGCTGAACCAGAAGACGAAGGTGCCCGTGGCCGAATACATCCGGCAGGGCATCGACCTGGTGCTGGAGAAGTACAAAGCGCAGCTGCCGGGCCAGGCAACCTTCGACGAACTCTCCTGACGAACGAGGCGTGACGTGACGAGCATGCGTGGCAAGCGGGCGGTGGTGCTGGGTGGGGCCGGATTCGTGGGCTCGCACCTGTGTGAGCGGCTGCTGGACGACGGCGCGGAGTCCGTCATCGCGGTGGACAACCTCATCACCGGGAACGAGGCGAACGTCCGGACGCTCAAGCCGCGCGCGGGCTTCGAGTTCGTGAAGCAGGACATCACCGAGGGGCTGGAGGTGGACGGGCCGGTGGACTTCGTCCTCAACCTGGCCTCGCCCGCGTCGCCCATCGACTACGCGAACCTGCCCATCGAAACGCTGCGCGTGGGCTCCATCGGCACGGAGAACGCGCTGAAGCTGGCGGAGAAGAAGAAGGCCGTGTTCCTCATGGCCTCCACGTCGGAAGTGTACGGCGACCCGCTGGTGCACCCCCAGAAGGAGGATTACTGGGGCAACGTGAATCCCATCGGGCCGCGCTCGGTGTACGACGAGGCCAAGCGCTACTCGGAGGCCATCAGCGCTGCGTACGAGCGCAGCCGGGGCGTGAACGTCCGCATCGTGCGCATCTTCAACACCTACGGCCCGCGCATGCGCCTCAACGACGGCCGCGTGGTGCCCGCCTTCGTGGGGCAGATCCTCCGGGGCGAGGACTTCAGCGTCTTCGGAGACGGCAGCCAGACGCGCTCGTTCTGCTACGTGAAGGACCTGGTGGACGGCCTGGTGCGGCTGGTCCTCTCGGACGTCCGGGGCCCGGTGAACATCGGCAACCCGCGCGAGATGACCATCAAGCAGTTCGCGGAGGCCGTGCGGGAGGCGGCGGGCGGAGGTGGGAAGATCGTCTACCAGCCGCTGCCCAAGGATGATCCGAAGCAGCGTCAGCCGGACATCACCCGCGCGCGCACGCTGCTGGGGTGGGAGCCCAAGGTGAAGCTGGAAGATGGTCTACGGGACACCATCGCGTACTTCCGAGAGGTTGCCGGTCGCCCCTCTGGAGCTTAGGTTGGCCGCGCGCGAGTGAACGCGAGGTAGACGACGGTCCGGCCCCTCCTGGCGGCCGGGCTGGGGGAGAACGGCGTGAAAGTCCTGGTAACGGGCGGCGCGGGCTTCATTGGCTCGCACGTGTGCGATGAGTTCCTGCGCAATGGCCATGAGGTCATCGCGCTGGACAACCTGACGAGCGGCAAGAAGGAGAACCTGGATCCGCGCGTGCGGCTGGCCGTGCACGACATCCGGAGCCCCGAAGCCGCGGAGCTCATCCGCACCGAGAAGCCCCAGGTGCTCTGCCACCTGGCCGCCCAGATGGACGTGCGCCGCAGCGTGGAGGACCCGGGCTTCGACGCGGACGTGAACATCCGCGGCATGCTCAACCTGCTGGAGGCCTCGCGCCAGGCGGGCGTGAAGAAGGTCATCTTCAGCTCCACCGGCGGCGCCATCTACGGCGAGCAGGATTACTTCCCCGCCACGGAAGGCCACCCCACGCGGCCGGTGTCGCCCTACGGCGTCTCCAAGGCGGCGGGCGAGCTGTACCTGGGCTACTACCGGGCGCAGTACGGCCTGCCGTACGTCGCCCTGCGGTACGCCAACGTGTACGGCCCCCGGCAGAACCCGCACGGCGAGGCGGGCGTGGTGGCCATCTTCAGCCAGCGCGTCATCGCGGGGCAGGGCTGCACCATCTACGGCGAGGGCAAGCAGACGCGTGACTTCGTCTTCGGTCCGGACGTGGCCCGCGCCAACTACCTGGCCTTCCAGAGCGACTACGTGGGCGCCGCGAACATCGGCACCGGCGTGGAGACGGACATCAACCGGCTCTACGAGCTCATCGCGGAGGCCGGCGGCAGCTCGCTGAAGGCCGCGCACGCGCCGGGCAAGCCGGGCGAGCAGCTGCGCTCCTGCATCGACGCGTCGCTCGCGAAGAAGGTCCTGGGCTGGGAGCCGTCCGTGCAGCTGGCGGAGGGCCTGCGCCACACGATCCAGTTCTTCCGCGATCAGGCCGTGGGCCCCGCCCGGGCCCGGGGCTAGCAGGGCCCTTCGCCACCCGTCCCCCTGGCCTTCGTGCCAGCGGGCGGGTGTGCGCCGGTCGTGGATTTTCGGGCGGTTCGGTGTTACCTACGCCCACTTCGCGACCGACGAGCGCCCTGACCATGCCGGCTGAAAACGCGCACATCCGCAACTTCTGCATCATCGCCCACATCGACCATGGAAAGTCGACGCTGGCCGACCGCCTCCTGGAAAAGACAGGCACGCTGACCAAGCGTGAGGCGCAGGCCCAGTTCCTCGACAACATGGACATCGAGCGAGAGCGGGGCATCACCATCAAGGCCCAGTCCGTGCGGATGACGTACACCGCCAAGGACGGCCAGAACTACGTCCTCAACCTCATCGACACACCGGGGCACGTGGACTTCGCCTACGAAGTCAGCCGCAGCCTCGCCGCGTGCGAGGGGGCGCTGCTCGTCGTGGACGCGACGCAGGGCGTGGAGGCGCAGACGCTCGCCAACGTCTACATGGCGTTGGACCACGACCTGGAGATCATCCCGGTCATCAACAAGATCGACCTGCCCAGCGCGGACGTGGACCGCACGCGCGGGGAGATTGAAGACGTCATCGGCATCGACGCGTCCATCGCGGTGCCGGCCTCCGCGAAGGAGGGCATCGGCATCCACGACATCCTGGAGTCGGTGGTCAAGCGCGTGCCGCCGCCCACGGGCGATCCGTCCGGGCCGCTCAAGGCGCTCATCTTCGACTCCTGGTACGACAACTACCGGGGCGTGGTGACGCTGGTGCGCGTGCTGGAAGGCACGCTGAAGCTCAAGCAGAAGATCAAGATGTTCAGCAACAACAAGGTCTTCGAGGTGCAGGAGCTGGGCGTGTTCAGCCCGTTCTCGCGCCCGGTGACGCAGCTCATGGCGGGCGAGGTGGGTGTCCTCGTCGCCAACGTGAAGGAGCTGCAGGACGCGAAGGTCGGCGACACCGTGACGGAGGAGGCGCGGCCCACGGAGACTGCCTTCCCGGGCTTCAAGGAAGTCAAGCCGATGGTGTTCTCCGGCATCTTCCCAGTGGACTCGTCCGACTACGAGAACCTGCGCGACGCGCTGGCGAAGCTGACGCTCAACGACTCCGCCTTCACCTACGAGCCGGAGTCGTCCACGGCGCTGGGGTTCGGCTTCCGCTGCGGCTACCTGGGCCTGCTCCACATGGAGATCGTCCAGGAGCGCCTGGAGCGCGAGTACAACCTCAACCTCATCACCACGGCCCCGTCGGTGGTCTACCGCATCACCACCACCAAGGATGAAGTGCTCCTGGTGGACAACCCGGCGAAGCTGCCGCCGACGCAGAACATCACCAAGTTCGAGGAGCCCATCCTCACCTGTCACATCCACGTGCCCAACGAGCACCTGGGCGCCATCCTGAAGCTGTGCCAGGACCGGCGTGGCGTGCAGAAGGACATGAAGTACCTGGGCTCCAGCGGCACGCGCGTGCAGGTGACGTACGAGATGCCCATGGCGGAAGTCGTGTTCGACTTCTTCGACCGGTTGAAGAGCGTGTCGCGCGGCTACGCGAGCCTGGACTACGAGCTGTCCGCCTACGCGGAAGCAGACCTGGCGAAGCTGGACATCCTCATCAACGGGGAGCCGGTGGACGCGCTCTCCGTCATCGTGCACCGCGAGCGCGCGTACCTGCGCGGCCGCGAGGTCTGCGAGAAGCTCAAGGAAGTGATTCCCAAGCAGATGTACGAGGTGGCCATCCAGGCCGCCATCGGCGCGAAGATCATCTCCCGCGAGACGATCTCCGCCATGCGCAAGAACGTCCTTGCCAAGTGCTACGGCGGCGACATCAGCCGCAAGCGCAAGCTCCTGGAGAAGCAGAAGGAGGGCAAGAAGCGCATGAAGCAGGTGGGCACGGTGGAGATTCCGCAGGAAGCCTTCCTCGCGGTCCTCAAGACGGAGCAGTAAGCCCTATGAGCACGGCCAGTCCTTCCGCGAAGCTGGGAGCGGCCATGGCCGCGCGCCGTACGCCGGAGCAGCTCAAGGCCCGCCGCCAGCTGATGTGGCGCGAGCTCTTCACCAGCCTCTGGGCCCCGCTGTGCGGCGTGGGCCTGGCGTTCATCCCGTACCTCATCCTCATCGAGTCGGCGCCCGGCACCGCGTCCTGGGCCCAGCCCCTGATGAAGGGCTTCGGCCTCTTGATGGTGCTGGCCTTCGTGGGCCTGCTGGTGTGGCGCATCGCCTCCAAGAAGGAATCGCAGCTGCGCACGCTGCGCCACGAGGCGCGCGAGCTGCTCTCCGAGGACGAGCGCATCCTCGCGCGCGTGGGCACGAAGGTGCCCCCGGCCGCGGCGGAGCGCATCACCGAGCAGGCCCTGCGCGTGGAGTCCGCGTCCGTGGCGGGCAACGTGGAGCAGCTGCGCACGGAGACGCAGGCCCTGGAGAAGCTCACGCAGGAGCACCTGGGCGCGTACCGCAAGCAGTCCGTGTGGGACTTCGTGGGCGGCTTTGGCAAGGCGCTGCTGATTGCCCTGGTGATCCGCACGGTGCTGGTGGAGCCGTACCGCATCCCGTCCGGCTCCATGCTGCCCACGCTGCAGATTGGCGATCAGGTCTTCGTGAACAAGTTCATCTACGGGGTGCGCGTCCCGTTCATGAACGTGGTGCCGTTCCGCATTCTGCGGGAGCCCAGGCGCGGGGACGTCATCGTCTTCAACAACCCCGTGGACGAGTCCAAGGACTTCATCAAGCGCGTCATCGGCATCCCCGGTGACACGGTGGAGATCATCGACGGGGTGGTGCGCATCAACGGCGAGGCGCAGACGCGCACGCTGGTGTCGCCGGACTTCGTGGTGCACAACCAGGACGACACCACGGGCCGCTGGTTCGACCAGGAAGAGGTGCTCTACCGCGAGGCCCTGGGCGACGTGGTGCACTCGTCGCTCCAGCACCCCATGCGCCTGCCGGGCCGCGACCACGAGGGCCCCTACACGGTGCCCGCGGACAGCGTCTTCGTGATGGGCGACAACCGGGACAACAGCGCGGACAGCCGCTACAACCTGGGCGGCCCGGCCGGCGCCGAGGTGGCCTACGTGCCGTACGGGCACATCAAGGGCAAGGCCATGGTCGTCTGGCTGTCGCTCGGTTGGGGCGGCCTGCTGGGCAACCTGTTTGGCGGCACGGGCCTGCGGGTCGACCGGTTCTTCGAACCGGTGCGCTGAAGAACGCCAGGCGGGTGGCCACCACGCGCGGTGCTTGACGCAACGTACGGCGCGCGGTACGCGGCGGCCCCGGCCCATGAGACATCTTCTCGGAATCGCAGGCTGGCGGCGGGACGAGCTGGAAGCGTTGCTCGACCGCGCCCAGGCGCACCTGCCCGGCGGACCGGATGCCTCGCACGTGCTGCGGGGCCGCGTCGTGGCGAACCTCTTCTTCGAGGACTCCACCCGGACGCGCTCCTCCTTCGAGGTGGCCGCGCGGAAGCTGGGCGCGGACGTCCTCAACTGGAGCCACGCGGGCTCCTCCGTGTCCAAGGGGGAGACGCTCCTGGACACCGCGCGCAACATCGAGGCCATGGGGCCGGCGGTCATCGTCATCCGCCACCGCTCCTCCGGCGCGCCGCACCTGGTCGCCCGGCACGTGAAGTGCGCGGTGGTGAACGCGGGCGACGGCGCGCATGAGCACCCGTCCCAGGCCCTGCTGGACGCCTTCACGCTGCGCCAGCGCTGGGGCCGGCTGGACGGGCGCACGGTGCTGATTGTTGGCGACGTGCTGCACAGCCGCGTGGCGCGCTCCAACCTCGTGTGCCTGAAGGCCCTGGGGGCCCGGGTCGTGCTCTGCGGGCCGCCCACCCTCCTGCCCCCCGGGCTGGAGGAGATGGGCGGAGAGGTGACGCACCAGCTGGATGCCGTGCTGCCCCAGGCGGACGCGGTGATGTGCCTGAGGCTGCAGACGGAGCGCATGTCGGAAGCCTTCCTGCCGTCCCAGCGGGAGTACTCGCGGCTGTTTGGCCTGACGCCCGCCCGCGCGGAGCGGATGAAGCCGGACGCCCCCGTGCTGCACCCGGGCCCCATCAACCGCGGCGTGGAGATTTCGCCGGGGGTGGCGGACGGGACTCGCAGCGTCATCCTGGAACAGGTGGCCAACGGCGTCGCGGTGCGCCGGGCCATCCTGGAGGCTTGCGCGTCATGACCACGGTGCTCTTTCAGCGGGCGCGCGTCATCGACCCGCGCAATGGCGTGGACGGTGTCCGGGACGTGCTGGTGACGGACGGCCGGGTGGCGCAGGTGTCGGAAGGCGCTCTGCCCGCGCCCGGCGACGCGCGCGTGGTGGATGCCACGGGGAAGTGGCTGGTGCCGGGCTTCATCGACCTGCACGTGCACCTGCGCGAGCCGGGAGAAGAGGGCAAGGAGACGGTCCTCACCGGCTGCCGCGCGGCGGTGGCGGGCGGCTTCACCGGCGTCGTGGCCATGCCCAACACCAAGGTGGTGAACGACAGCGCGCTCGTCACGGAGCTGGTGCTGTCGCGCGCGCGGGACGCGGACCTGTGCCACGTGTACCCCGCCGGGGCCATCACCAAGGGGCTCAAGGGCGAGGAGCTGTCGGAGGCGGGCGAGCTGATTGCCGCCGGCTGCGTGGCCCTCACCGACGATGGCCGCCCGGTGATGAACGCGGCCCTGATGCGCCGGGTGCTCCAGTACGCCACGCAGTTCGACGTGCCGGTCATGGTCCACGAGGAGGACCTCACGCTGTCCGCCGGCGGCGCGATGCATGAAGGCGCCACGTCCACGCGGCTGGGCCTGCGCGGCATTCCGGCCTCCGCGGAGGTGGCCATGGTGGCGCGCGACCTGGTGCTCCTGGAGGAGACGAAGGGGCGCCTGCACGTGGCGCACGTGTCGTGCGAGGGCAGCGTGCGGCTCATCCGCGAGGCCAAGAAGCGCGGCCTGCGCGTCACCTGCGAGGTGGCCCCGCACCACTTCATCCTGGATGACCGGGCGGTGGGGGACTACGACACCCACGCCAAGATGGCGCCCCCGCTCCGCGGCGACGTGGACGTGAAGGCGCTGCGCGAGGCGCTGGTGGACGGCACGGTGGACGCCATCGCCACGGACCACGCGCCGCACGGCGTGTCCGACAAGCTGGTGGAGTTCGAGAAGGGCATCAACGGCATCGTTGGGCTGGAGACGGCCCTGGGGCTCACGCTGGCGCTGGTGCACGAGGGCGTGCTCACCCCGCGCCGGGCGGTGGAGCTGCTGTCGGACGGGCCGGCGAGAGTATTCGGCCTGCCGGGCGGTCACCTGGCGCCTGGTGCCCCGGCGGACATCACGCTTTTGTCCCCTTCGGAGGAGTGGACGGTGGATGCCCACCGGTTCTATTCCCGCAGTCGCAACACGCCCTTCCACGGGCGCACGCTGAAGGGCCGCGTGGCGCAGACGTGGGTGGGCGGCCGGTGTGTGTTCGAGGACGGTCAGCTCAAGGAGTCTCGGTGATGGCGAAGCGGGCAGTGCTCGCACTGGCGGATGGCACCACGTTCGAGGGACGCGCCTTTGGCGCTTCCGGCGAGACGGTGGGTGAGGTTGTCTTCAACACGTCCATGTACGGCTACCAGGAGATCCTCACGGACCCCTCGTACGTGGGGCAGATCGTCACCATGACGTACCCGGAGATGGGCAACATCGGGGCGAACGCGGGCGACGAGGAAGCAGGCCTTCCGCACGCGGTGGGCATGGTGGTGCGCTCGCTGACGAAGACGCCCTCCAACTGGCGCTCACAGGAGACTCTGGACGCGTACCTCGCGCGCCATGGCCGCGTGGGCATTGAAGGCGTGGACACCCGCCGGCTGGTGCGCCACCTGCGCACGCACGGCGCCCAGACGGGCATCATCTCCACGGAGAACGTGTCCGCCGCCGCCCTGTCCGAGCGCGCTCGCGGCGCTGTCGGCATGGAAGGTCTGGACCTGGCCACGGGCGTGTCCTGCAAGGAGCCCTACCTCTTCACCACGCCGACGCCGGACGTGTTCCTGGGCACCGGGGACAAGCAGCCGGAGCCGGAGCTGAAGTACGACGTGGTGGCGTACGACTACGGCCTCAAGCGCTCCATGCTCCAGTACCTGGTGGACGTGGGCTGCCGCGTGACGGTGGTGCCGGCCAACACCACGGCGGAGCAGGTGCTGGCGAGGAAGCCGCACGGCGTCTTCCTGGCCAACGGCCCGGGTGACCCGGCCGCGGTGAAGGGCGCGGACCGCACCGTCGCGGCGCTCCTGGGCAAGGTGCCGGTGTTCGGCATCTGCCTGGGGCATCAGATCATGGCGCTGGCCCTGGGCGGCCGGACGTACAAGATGAAGTTCGGCCACCGCGGCGGCAACCAGCCCGTGAAGGACCTCACCACGGGCAAGGTGGAGATCACCGCGCAGAACCACGGCTTCGCGGTGGACGACGCCAGCCTCAAGGGCAAGGCCGTTGTCACGCACATCAACCTGAATGACGGCACGGTGGAGGGCCTGGCCGTACCGGACGCACGGGCCTTCAGCGTGCAGTACCACCCCGAGGCTTCGCCCGGCCCTCACGACGCGCGCTACCTGTTCAGCCGCTTCGCGACGCTGATGGCGGGTTCGTAGGAAGAGGCTCGCACCGGCCATGGACACCGCGCTGACCCCGTTGTCGTACCAGCCGTACCTGGACCAGCTCATCGCCTTCGGCAGCTCGGAGGCGCGCAAGCCGGACCTCCTGGAGGCCAAGGCGGAGTACTTCCGCCTCACCGGCGAAGTCTTCGAGGACGACAAGCTCTTCGAGCTGCGGATGGCGTCGTTCCTGGACTACTACCTCTACGACCGCGTCTCGCCGCTCACGGGCAAGACGCCGGCCGCGGAGCTGTACGAGGAGCGCCAGAAGTCCGCGCCGCCAGAGGAGGCCAACGCCTTCCGCAGCTTCACGGAGACGGTCCACGGCCTCTTTGAAGTCCGCAAGCTGGCCAAGGGCATGGTGCGCCTGCGCGAGCTCTTCTCCGGCAAGGACTTCGACGTGACGGAGCGCCGTCACATCGCGGGCCTGGAGACGGGTGACGTGCTGGAGGCGCGCCTGGTGCCCTTTGGCGGCCACCTGCTGTTCTCCTCCGCCTTCTGCTACCACCCCGCCATGGCCCTCAAGGCCATCAAGGCCGAGGTGAAGCGCCGCAAGAAGAAGGAGCCGGAGCGCCCCGCCAAGGACCTGGTGTGGGAGTGCGCCCGCCGGGCCCTCAACGTGGAGCGCTACCGCCAGCTCTCCGTGGAGAAGCTCTACGACTTCGAGCAGAAGGTCCTCTAGGGCCTCCTGCCCTTGATGCCTCCACCGCGTGCTTCAGACGCGGTGGATGCTCATCAGGTTGGTGTTGCCCGGCACGTTGAGCGGGATGCCGGCCACCAGGATGAAGGGCTCGCCGGGTTCGCAGAAGCGCTGCTCGTGGCAGAGCCGGCGCACCTGCTTGAGCATGGCGTCCGTGGACGAGACGCGCTTCACCAGGTGCCCCGTCACGCCCCAGTACAGCGCCATCCGGTTCACCGTGTCCGCGTTGGGCGTCAGGCCGACGATGCGCGCGCCGGGGCGGAACTCGGAGATGAGGCGCGCGGAGTGGCCGCTCTCCGTGTACGCGATGATGGTCCCGATGCCGAGCTGCCGGGACGCGGCCACCGCCGCCGCCGCGATGCCGGTGCCCAGGTCCTCCGAGCGCTCGAACGGGGGGTGGGGCAGGGTGACGAGGCTGGTGCGCTCTGTCTCCTCCACGATGCGCGCCATGGTGGCCACCGCGTCCACGGGGTAGCGGCCCGCGGCCGTCTCTCCGGAGAGCATCACCGCGTCCGCGCCGTCCAGGATGGCGTTGGCCACGTCAGACACCTCCGCGCGCGTGGGCCGGGCGTTGAGCACCATGCTCTCCAGCATCTCCGTGGCGACGATGACGATGCCGCCCATGCGGTTGACCTCCCGCACGGCGCGCTTCTGGATGGCGGGCAGCTGCTCCAAGGGCATCTCCACCCCCAGGTCGCCGCGGGCCACCATCACCCCGTCCGACTCCAGGGCGATGGCCTCCAGGTTCTCCACCGCCTGGGGCTTTTCAATCTTGGAGATGATCGGCGTGTTGAGCTTCGTCACCAGCGCCCGTGCCTGGCGCACGTCCTGCGCGGAGCGCACGAAGGACAGCGCCACGTAGTCCACGCCCACCTCCTGGCCGAAGGCGAGGTCCACCTTGTCCTTCTCCGTCAGCGTGGGCACCGACATGGCCGTGCCGGGCAGGTTGAGCCCCTTGTGGTCCTTGAGGAGCCCGCCCACCTCCACGCGGCAGGACACGTCCTGGCCGCTCACCTTCAGCACGCGCAGGCGCACCCGGCCGTCGTCCAGAAGCACCTCGTGGCCCTTCGCCACGTCCCGGGGCAGCGAGCGCACCGGCGTGGGGATGATGTTCCCCTGGCCCATCACCGAGCGCGTCGTCACCGTCACGATGTCGCCGGCCTTCACCATCAGCTGGCCGCCCTCGAACTTCCCCAGGCGCACCTTGGGGCCCTGCACGTCCTGGAGGATGGCCACCGGCACCCCCAGCTTCTTCGACACCGCGCGGATGCGCTGGACGCGCTGGCGGTGCTCGTCGTGCGTCCCGTGGGAGAAGTTGAGCCGGGCCACGTTCATGCCCGCCTTCACGAGCCCTTCGATGACTTCCCTGGAGTCCGACGCCGGACCCAGCGTGCAGATGATCTTCGCCTTGCGCATAGGACCGCCCATCCTAGCCCCACGGTGTGGGCGGCTTGACAGCCTTGCGCCCGAAGGACTAACTCTTCGCCTCACGCGCCGGGCGGAAAGTTACCGCGAGCTGGCGCATGCCATTCGTGGCTCTCAGACGCTCTGAGACGAAGAAAGCCCGGCTACCCTGGGAGGGGGGGCCGGGCTTTCATCGTTTCAGGGCGGTGCCTTGAGGCGGCTAGAGGTCGATCTCCTGACCCTTGCCCATGGGCTCCATCAGCGGCTGGACGGCCTGGTCCATGCCGATGTCCTCCGAGGGCGGCTTCGGGTGGCCGGCGCTGGGGCCCATGGGAGGCGGCGGGGGCAGGGGACCCATGTCCTCGCCGTGGCCGCTGCCGCCCACGCCCAGGTCCTGCTGCTTCTGGAGGGCTTCAATCTCCGCGCGGGTGATGCCCGCCAGCGCCAGCACCTTGCGCGTCACGCGGATGCGGGCCTGGCTGTGCATGGCCATGGCGATGGAGTCCGAGGGGCGGGCGTCCAGCGCCAGCTCCTTCTTGCCCTGCTGCAGGAAGACGCGGCCGGAGTAGACGTTGTCGCGCAGGTCGTCGATGCGGACCTCCGTCACCTTGCCGCCCAGCTTGGACACCACGTCGTCCAGCAGGTCCTGCGACAGCGGCTGCGGGGGCGGGCGCTCCGCGAGGCGGAAGGCGATGGAGACCGCCGCGCCCTCGTCCACGAAGAGCGGGAGCACCGTCTGCCCGTCCTTGGTGGTCAGCACGACGGCGTGCGTCTGCGCCTCCAGCAAGGGCACCACGTCCTTCACCTCCAACTCCACCAGCTCCGAGCAGGCCTTCGGATCACTGCCCTTCTCGGTGAGGCAGGGTTTCTCCTTCTTCGCTTCCGCTGTTTCGGAGGCGGCGATGGCGCCGGGTATCCCGAACGCGGGAAGGAACAACGCTCCCCCCAGCGCCAGCACCACGGCCGTGAACGGAGCGACGAAGAAATTGGCGCGGTTGGACGTTTTCACATCCCTAAGCTACGCACCTCCCCCTTCACCGGGAGGGCGCCGCCCCCGTGCTACCGCGAGCGGCCCCCGGGCCCTGGCCCACCCGGTTGGAGGGCGGGCGGGCAGGCGGGAAGAGAGTGCGCGAGACGACTAGCGGTCGTCTTCTCCGGACTCCTCGTCGTCGTAGTCCTCTTCGTCGTCGGAGTCCTCGTCGTCCTCGTCTTCATCCTCGTCGTCGTCGTCCTCGTCGGACTCCTCTTCGTCCTCCTCCTCGTCGTCGAGTTCGTCCTCCAGCTCCTCGGCCTCGAGCGTCATCGTCACCGCGAACTTCTTGCTCAGGATGGCGATCTGCGCGCGCATCTCCGTGAGCGCGGCGACGAAGTCCTCGCTGAGGTTCGCGGGCGCCTTCGCGTCGCAGTGGGGGCAGACAATCTTCTCCGTCCCCTCGATGAGGTCCTGGGCTTCCAACTCGAAGCTGGCCTCGCACTTCTGGCAGGTGAAGTCGATGCTCATGGTCGGGCGCGGCATACAAAGCCGGTGAACATGCTGTCAACGACTGAGACGGGGGGACGTGGAACGGGCAGGGAGCTTCCACTACGTTCCGTCGGATGGACCTGCCCAAGACGATGCTGCATGCGCTCCATGACCAGGCCGCGCGGCTGGAACACCGCCCGGCACTCTGGTCCCGCCATGGAGGCGCCTATGTGCCCACCTCGTGGTTCGACTATGCCCAGCGCGTCAAGCGCTTCGCCCTGGGGCTGAACGCGCTGGGGTTCCAGGAAGGCGACCCGCTGGGCATCCTGAGCTTCAACCGCGAGGCGTGGCACGTCGCGGACCTGGGGGCCATGGCCCTGGGCGGCGTGCCGGTGGGGCTCTACACCACCAGCAGCGTGGAGCAGCTCGTCTACATCCTGGGCCACTGCGAGGCGCGCTTCCTCCTGGTGGAGAACGCGAAGCACCTGGCCACCGCGCTGGAGGTCCAGAAGCGGCTGCCCGCGCTCAAGCACCTGCTCGTCGTGGACGCGCCCACGCCCCTGCCGCAAGGCGTGCTGCGCTACGCGGACGTGCTGGCCTCCGGCGCGAAGCAGGACGAGGCCCCCTACTGGGACAGCGTCCACGCGCTCCACCCGGACGCGCTGGCCACGCTCATCTACACCTCCGGCACCACCGGCCAGCCCAAGGGCGTGGCCCTGAGCCACCGCAACCTCGCCTGGACGTCGAAGCAGCTGGGCGACACCATGGGCTTCCAGGACATGGAGGACGAGCGGCTGGTGTCGTACCTGCCGCTGTCGCACATCGCGGAGCAGATTGTCTCCCTGCACAGCCCGCTGCTGCTGGGCACGCAGGTGTACTTCGCGGACTCGCTGGACGCGCTGGGCAGGAACCTCACGGAGGTGCGCCCCACCGTCTTCTTCGCGGTGCCGCGCGTCTGGGAGAAGTTCAAGACGAAGGCGGAGGAGGGGCTGGCCGCGCAGCCGCCCCTGAAGCGCCGGCTGGTGGAGTGGGCCCGCGCCACGGCGCTGGAGCGCAACACGCGCATCCTGAGCCAGGAGCGCGTGCCGTCGTTCATGGAGGCCAAGTTCGCGCTGGCCCAGCGGCTGGTGTTCCAGCCGTTGAAGACGCGCATCGGCCTGGAGAAGGCGAAGCTGTTCTCCACGTCCGCGGCCCCCATTGGCCGGGACGTGCTGGACTTCTTCGCCTCCATCGACGTCGTCCTCCTGGAGGTCTGGGGCATGACGGAGGTGTCCGGCCCCGCCACGGTGAGCACGGCGGAATGCGCCCGCCTGGGCACGGTGGGCCGCCCCATGCTGGGCGTGGAGGTGCGCATCGCGGAGGACGGGGAGATCCTCGTCCAGGGCGGCAACGTGTGCCTGGGCTACCACCGCAACCCGGAGGCCACGCAGGAGCTGCTGGCGGACGGGTGGCTGCACACGGGGGACGTGGGGCAGCTGGATTCGGAGGGCTTCCTGCGCATCACCGGGCGCAAGAAGGAGATCATCGTCACCTCCGGCGGCAAGAAGACGTCCCCTGCCAATATCGAGGAGCTGCTCAAGGCCGTGTCCCCCGTGGGCCACGCGCTGGTCGTGGGGGACAGGCGCAACTACCTGGTGGCGCTGGTGACGCTGGAGCCGGACCGGGTGCGGAAGCTGGCGCGGGAGAAGGGCTGGCCGGAGGACGTGGCCACGCTGGTGAAGGACCCGCGGCTCCAGCAGCACCTGCACGAGGCCTTCGAGCGGGACGTGAACCCGAAGCTGTCGCGCTTCGAGACCATCAAGCGCTTCCGCGTGCTGCCGGGGGAGTTCTCCATCGACGGTGGGGAGCTCACGCCCAGCATGAAGATGCGCCGCAAGGTGGTGGAGCAGAAGTACGCGGACGCCATTGAAGCGCTCTACAGCGAGCCCGGGGCGCACGCCGCCCACGGATAGAAAGCGAAAGGGGCGGGGGACTCGAACCTGAGTCCCGCGCCCCTTCGTGCTTCAGTGGCTGTTACCGCCCGCGGTGACTACTTGCCGCCGCTGGTGCGCTTGTCCTGGGCCACGTAGTCGCGGCGCGCGGCGCCGGTGAAGACCTGACGGGGACGGGCGATCTTCTGCTCGTTGTCCGTCACCATCTCCTCCCACTGCGCGCACCAGCCCACCGTGCGGGGGATGGCGAACAGGACGGGGAACATCTCCGCCTGGAAGCCCATCGCCTCGTAGATGAGGCCCGAGTAGAAGTCGACGTTCGGGTACAGCTTGCGCTTCACGAAGTACTCGTCCTCGAGCGCGATGCGCTCCAGTTCGAGCGCGATCTCCAGCAGCGGGTTCTTGCCCGTCACGTCGAAGACCTCGTCCGCCACGCGCTTGATGACCTTCGCGCGCGGGTCGTAGGACTTGTAGACGCGGTGGCCGAAGCCCATCAGCTTCTTCTCGCCCTCGCCGCCCTTCACCTGCTTGATGAACTCCGGGATGTTGGCCTTGCTGCCAATCTCGCGGAGCATGCGGAGCACCGCCTCGTTGGCGCCGCCGTGCAGCGGGCCGTAGAGCGCGCCCACGCCCGCGGCGACCGCGGAGTAGGGGTCCACCTGCGAGGAGCCCACCGTGCGCACGGACGTGGTGGAGCAGTTCTGCTCGTGGTCCGCGTGCAGGATGAAGAGCACGTCCAGCGCCTTCTCCAGCGTGGGGTGCACCTTGAAGGCGCTCGTGCCGATGCGCTTGATCATCGCCAGGAAGTTGGCGACGTAGGACAGGTCGTTGTCCGGGTAGACGAACGGCAGGCCCATCGCGTGCCGGTAGGAGAACGCGGCCAGGGTGGGCATCTTCGCGATGAGGCGCGTGATCTGGATCTCACGGCTGCGCGCGTCCTTGATGTTCTTCGCGTCCGGGTAGAACGCGGACAGCGCCGCCACCGTGGAGCCCAGCATGGCCATGGGGTGCGCGTCGTAGCGGAACCCGTCGATGAAGGACTTGATGTTCTCGTGCACCAGCGTGTGGTGGGTCACGTTGAACGTGAAGTTCTCCAGCTCCTTCTGCGTGGGCAGCTCGCCCTTCAGCAGCAGGTAGGCCACCTCCAGGAAGGAGGACTTCTCCGCGAGCTGCTCGATGGGGTAGCCGCGGTACTCGAGGATGCCCTTGTCACCGTCGATGAAGGTGATGGCGCTCTTACAGTTCGCCGTGTTCAGGAACGCAGGGTCGTAACCCATCAGACCGAAGTCATCGCTGCCGGTCTTGATCTGGCGCAGGTCGGGGGTGCGGATACAGCCGTTCTCGATCGGGATCTCGTACGTCTTCCCGGTCCGATTGTCGGTGACGGTCAGCGTGTCCTTGGGCATGGGCGGAGATTTCACAGGGCGGCGGACGCTTTCAACAAAAAAGAACGATAAGTCCTAGAGGCGAAGTTTCCGGTCCGGCGTCCCGCTCAGGAATAGCGGACTCCGGCGCGCGCGAGCTGCCGCCAGAAGCCGGGAAAGCTCTTCTCCACGCACTCCGGCCCCGTCAGATCCAGAGGCACCCCGGACAGCACACACAGGGTGGCCGCTGACATCGCCAGGCGGTGGTCACCCCGGCTGTCCATGGCGAAGCGCGCGGGCTTCGCCTTCGGCGGGAGGATGCGCAGCGTCTCACTGTCGGCTCCGGCCGACAGTTCCGTGGTGCCGCCGTAGGCCGCCACCAACGTGCGGATTCCCTCCAGGCGGTCGCTCTCCTTGACCCGCAGGATGCCCACGTCCAGGAGCGTGGTGGGCCTGGGCAGCACGCACGCGAGCGCCGCCAGCGTGGGCAGCAGGTCCGGGCACTCCTTGCCGGTGGCGCGCAGCTCGCCCGTGGCTTCTCCCCCGAAGCGCCACGTGTTGGGCGCGCCCGCGGGGATCCTCTTCAAGCCCACGTCAGCGACCAGCCGGAGGATCGCCTGGTCCGGGTGGGCACTTTCGGGCTCCGCGCGCTCCACCGTGCCGCCCGTGCGCCAGGCGATGAGCACCAGATAGCCCAGGGAGGACCAGTCGCCCGGCAGTGATGGGACGGATTCGGGCGCCTGATAGGCCGTGACCGAATAGTGACCTTCGGACTGCTCCACGGTGAAGCCGAAGCGGCGCAGCCACGCCACCGTGAGGTCCATGTAGCCGGCGCTGGTGAGCGGGCCTTCAATCTGGACGCTCCACGCGCGCTTCTCCCGCAGGAACCGCTCCGCGCAGCCCAGGAGCAGGCTGGAGGCGTACTGGCTGCTCTGCGCGCCCGGCACGCGGAACACCGGCGCGAGCTTCGCCGTGTCCTGGGGCGCGTGCAGCTCCACCGGCCACGGGGTGCCTTCGGTGAGCGTCAGGCCCGCGGGGCCCAGGGCTTCCTTCAGCGAGGTGAAGAGCGGGCCGTGCGGACGCTCGCCCAGGCGGGGCGTGCCGGTGAAGCGCACGCGCGCGCCGGGCGTCACCGCGGCCTGGGTCACGAGGATGCGAAAAGGGGCGCCACCGTCCGCGCAGTCCACGTCGCGCACGGGACCGGGGGGAAGGCGCAGGGCCTCCACGCCCCGGCGCAGCACGCGCACGTCCGCGGGGAGGTCCTCGTCCGATTCCGCCTGCACCGACGGCAACGGCCAGGCGCCCGTGAGGTGTCCCAACACCAGGGCTCGCTGGGCGTCCGACTTCGACACGGGCGGGGTGAGCGGTGAGGCGCTCAAGGCGCTCGGGTCGACGGTGAGGCGGTTCGGCGAGGCGTGGCTCAAGGGCGGGCTCCACGGGTCCAGGCGGGCCACAGGGCCCGCCACGTCTTCGGCATCACATCCACGACTTCGGCGGTGCCCACGGCGGTGAGCAGCACCATGCGCAGCTCGCCGTTCGCGCCGGCCTTCTTGTCTGCGTCCAGGAGCGCGACCACGTCCTTCAACGACGCGCGGTGGGCCAGCTCCGCGGCGCGGTCGCGGCCCAGCACGCCCGGGCCTCGCGCCAGCGCGCGCTCCACGTCATGCGCCACCGGCTCCGGGGTGATGCCCAGGTGCCGGCCCACGTCCAGGGCCCAGAGGATGCCCAGGCCCACCGCGTCGCCGTGCGACAGCTTGAAGCGGGACAGGCTCTCCAGCACGTGGCCGAAGGTGTGGCCGAAGTTGAGCACGCGGCGCAGGCCCTGGTGCTCGTAGGGGTCCTTCGCGCAGACGCCTTCCTTCAGGCCGCGCGCGTCCTTCACCAGCTTCTCCAGCGGCGGCGGCGTGCGCACGTAGCGCTTGAAGAGGGACGCATCCAGCGACGCGACCATCTTCCACGCCTCGATGGAGCCCTCGCGCACCTGCGAGTCGGAAAGCGTGGCGTACAGCTCCGGGCATAGCCAGGTTTCATCCGCGTAGTGGAAGACGCCCGCGGGGTTCTTCACCACGCGGCCGCGCACCACGAGGTCCACCGCGCCCTTGCCGCCCAGGCTGCTGTCCACCGCCGCGAGCAGCGTGGTGGGCACCTGCACCAGCCGCACGCCGCGCTTGAGCAGGTGCGCGGCCACGGTGGCGACATCGCCCACGGTGCCACCGCCCACGGCGACGAGCGTGCCGGAGCGCGGCAGCGAGATGCCACCCGCGAGAACCTTCTGCAGCGAGATGAGGCTCTTGGCGCGCTCACCGCCGACCAGCTGGATGATGGCGCGCGGCTTGCGGGCCACGATGGCGGGGAGGAGCGTGGGGTGGAAGCGCGCGACGGTGCGGTCCACCACGGCGACGCTGCCCTCGGGCAGCTTCGCGACGAGCTTCGTGAAGGAGCCCCAGCGGTCGGCCGGGGGACGGTAGGAACCGGGAGGAAGCGGGCTCATGCGGAGTGGGGGCGGGCGTTGAGGTGCTGGACGAGGTCGGCGATGACGAGCGACACCATGGCCTCCAGCACCGGGACGGCGCGGGGCATGATGCACGGGTCGTGACGGCCGCCCTTGGCGTGATCCGCGAGCGTCGCGGGGGGCTTGAAGAAGACGCGCACCTGCATGGGCTCACCGTTGGCGAGCCCACCCTGGATGCCGCCGTACGCGTCCTTCACGGCGTGGAACACACTGCCGGGCTGACCGATGCGCAGGAGCAGATCCGGCGGGCCCCACACGACACCGGTGACGGCGCCGATGCTGCCCAGCGCCTGCGCGATGAGCGCCTTGAGCTTGCCGAAGATGGGCTCGCCCAGACCCACGGGCAGGCCCTCCACACGCACGTCGATGGCGCCACCCAGGCTGTCCCCTGCCTCCTTCGCGGCGAGGATCCGGCGGGACATCTCCTCGTTCACGGAGGTGTCCGGGCAGCGCGTGGCGTGCGCGTCCACCATCGCGCGGGTGAGGCCCGGCGCGGGCACGGAAGCGACCAGTTCACCCACCTGGGAGACGTAGGCGACGGTGCTCAGCGAGGGCAGGTCGCGCGCGAGGTACGCCTCCGCGATGGTGCCGCCGATGACGCGGCAGAGCGTCTCGCGTCCGCTGGTGCGGCCGCCGCCCCGGTGGTCGCGGTGCTTGTAGCGTTCACGCCACACGGCGTCCGCGTGGCCCGGCCGGTCCACGGAGGCCAGCTGGTTGTAGTCCTGCGAGCGCTGGTTCGTGTTGCGCACGATGGCCGCGATGGGCGTGCCCAGCGTCTTGTCCTCGAAGACACCGGACAGGATTTCGACCGTGTCCGGTTCGTTGCGTGCCGTGACGAGCGCGGACTGCCCGGGACGCCGGCGATCCAACGCCGCCTGGAGCATGTCGCGCGTGAGCGGAACGCCCGCGGGGCAGCCGTCGATGACGGAGCCCAGCGCGGGGCCGTGGCTTTCACCGAAGGTGGTCAGCCGGAAGAGGGTGCCAAAGGTATTCATGTCGCCGTTTCCCAGAGTTGTCGCTGCCGCCGGGCCTGGGCGACGAACCACGCCGCACCGAGCAGGAGAGGGGTGCCCCCGCGGCGAACGATCTCCGCGGCGACGCGCCGGCCGGGTGCACCGTATGCGATCACCGCCACGCGTGCCCCCTGGAATCTCAGGTTTTCAGGCGGAGTCACCCGGTCTGGCCACGTCCAGACCCAATCCCCCGACAGAGGCGTTTGAATCTCGGCGCGCCGCACGACCCTGAGGGCACGTCCCTGTTCAGCGGCCACCAGCCGCAGGGCCTGCGTTGAGCCACCGTCGCCCAGCACCGCCACGTCCTTCGCGCCCAGCCGCTCCAGCACCGCGCGGGCGCCCTCCGTGTCGGTGTTGAAGGACTCCCACCGCGAGCCCCGGCGCACCAGCGTGTTGATGGCGTCCAGCGACGAGCCCGTGTGCTTCGCGAGCCGCATCTTGAACGGGCTCGTCACGGCGAAGCCCGCGTAGTGCGGCAGCATCGCGTCCACCACCGCCTCCACCGGCGCGTCCTCCGCCAGGTCGATGCGATCAAACGGCTGACGGTGGATCCGCGGCGAGCGCGAGTGGGGAATGGACGTGCCGAGGATGCCCAGGCGCGGCGCGTGCGGATCCTTCGCCTTGCGGTGCTCGCGCACCACGTCGTCCAGCAGGCGCTGTCCGGGGGCCGCCGTCCACGGGCCGCCCATGGCCACGTACTCCAGGCCGTTCCTGCGCGAGAGCACCGCGCGCGCCGGGATGGCGACAGGCCCCATGCCCAGCACGGTGACGCGCTCGGCGCCGAAGCGCAGGGCCAGCTGGGCCTGCGTCTCCAGCAGCACATCCAGGTGCGCGGGCCCGTCCATGGGCTCCACGTGCTTCACCAGCGCATCCGGCGGGATGGGGCGGGACCAGCGCTTGAGCGCCTCCGCCGTCGTCAGCGGCCCTTCCGCGTGGTGCGACGCGAGCAGCTTGCCCGGGGGCGCATCCATGTCCTGCGCACGCTCCACGTCGCGGTCCACGCGCCACGCGGCCTGGACCCACGGGGCGGGCAGCGGCTTGCCCCGCTCGGAGACGAGCAGCGGCATCACGCGGGCGAGCGCGTCCGGGTCGATGTCGCCGGGCGCGTGCAGGTCGGTCCGCACCTCGATGACGTCCGCGCCGCGCTGGAGGCCGTCACGCGCGAAGGCCACGGCGTCCGCGCCGGTGAGGGTGGGGGGCAGGGTGATGATGCGCCGGGTGGCCATCACTCGGGCTCCTGGGCAAGACAGCCCCGGAGGAAGTCCGCCAGGGAGATGGTGGGGACGCGGGCGTGCAGCGCCTCGCGTTCGTGGAACAGCGAGTGGAGCTCCTCCTCCAACGACACATCCGTGCGCAGCCGCGGGCGCGTGGTGTCCGCCGTCAGCCGCTCGCGGTACGTGTCGAAGGTGACGGGGACCACGAGCGTGAAGTGCCCCGCGAGCGCTTCCGGATGATGCGACAGGAAGCCGCCACCCACCGCCACCACGCTGCCCGGGGGCAGCAGGCCCAGCGTCTCACGCTCGGCGGCGCGGAAGGTGGTGGGGGACTCCGCGACCCAGGTGCGAAGCGGGCGCCCGTGCCGGCGCTCCAGCTCCGCGTCCAGGTCCAGCCCGGGCCGCCCGAGCAGCTTCGAGACGAGCGGCAACAGGCGCGTCTTTCCGGCGGCGCGGTGCCCGGCGATGACGACGGTCTGCGCGCCCACCGGGTGGGGGCAGGGCCCCGGGGACGCGAGGGCCCCCTGGAGCGCCTGCTGAAGCCTGGGGTCTACGGACGCGACGACCTGCGAGACAAGGAGGCGTCGCGCTTCAACGGACGGTGCCGACATAGACGTAGGCGGTTCCAAACAGCAGGGGGTGGGCGGCGCGCTCGGAGTAGGCGCCGGCCTGGTCCATCAGGGAGAGGAAGCGCTCGCCGGCGGGGAAGGCCGCGGCGGTGCGGGGCAGGTACTGGTACGCCGCGCGGTTGCCCGTGAGCAGGCCGCCAATCGCAGGCATCACCGTCTTGCTGTAGAAGCGGAACAGCGCGCCGTACGGACCCGTGGGCTGGCCGAACTCCAGCACCACCACGCGGCCCCCGGGGCGCACGACGCGCGCCATCTCCTGGAGGCACTTCACCGGATCATCCACGTTGCGGATGCCGAAGGAGATGGACGCCACGTCGAAGCTGTTGTCCGGGAGCGTGAGCGCCATGGCGTCCTGCACCTGGAACTCCACCTCCAGCCCCGCCTTGGCCGCCTTGGCCGGCGCGCTCTCCAGCATCTCCGGGCAGAAGTCCGTGCCCACCACGCGGCCCGTGGTGCCCACCTTGCGCTTGAACGACAGCGCCAGGTCACCCGTGCCGGTGGCGCAGTCGAGCACCTGGCTGCCTTCCTTCGCGCCGCTGAGCTTCACCGCCGTGCGCCGCCACAGCCGGTGGATGCCGAAGGAGAGGACTTCGTTCGTCACGTCGTAGCGCGTGGCGATGGAGGAGAACATCTGACGGACTTCGGTGCTCATCGCGCCCCCGCGATCTGTGCCGGCGCCGCCGGCGTCCAAAGGTGACGGTCCACCGCGGCGAGCACGCCCGGCAGCCGTTGCATCAACGTAGCGAAATCCCCGGGCGACATCGCCTGCTGACCGTCGCACAGCGCCTGCTCCGGCCGGGGGTGGACTTCAATCAACAGACCATCTGCCCCGCAGGCCGCCGCCGCCAGCGACATGGGTGTAATCAGCGACGGGATGCCCGTGGCGTGCGACGGATCCACGATGACCGGCAGGTGCGTGCGCTCCTTCGCCCACGCCACCGCGGCCAGGTCCAGCGTGTTTCGCATCGATGTTTCAAACGTGCGGATGCCGCGCTCGCACAGGAGCACCTGCTCGTTGCCGCCCGCCAGGATGTACTCGGCGGCACTGAGCCACTCCTGCACCGTGGCGGACAGCCCTCGCTTGAGCAGCACCGGCTTGCGCAGCCTTCCCAGCGCTCGCAGCAGCCCGAAGTTCTGCATGTTCCGCGCGCCCACCTGGAGGATGTCCGCGTGCTCCGCCATGAGGGGCAGTTGCTCCGTCTCCATCACCTCGCTGATGATGGGCAGGCCGTGACGCCGGCCTGCGTCCACCAACAGCTTCAGCCCCGGCTCCCCCATGCCCTGGAACGCGTACGGACTGGTGCGCGGCTTGAACACGCCGCCGCGCAAGAGGTGCGCCCCCGCCTGCGCCACCGCGCGGGCCGCCGATTCCAGCTGCTCCGCGCCCTCCACCGCGCACGGCCCCGCCATCACCACGAAGCCGGGCCCGCCCACCTCCACGCCGCCCACCTGCACGCGGGTGCCCTCTGGACGCACCGCGCGCAGGACGCGGTGTGCACCCGGGTCACGCCGCCCGGCTGGGTCCTCTGGTTGCTGGCCTCCCACGGCGGCTCCCTTCGCTGGAGTTACGCGAATTTGAATTCCATGGAGTTCAAGCGGTTTTGAACTCCTTGGTGCATGTATAGCCGAGATCGCTTAGAAGACAATCGAAGGTGATGTCACTCGCATCCCCCGAGGTGCAGGAGAATGGCTGATGACGCCGCTCAGTCCCGCTGAGGGCCCGCGATGGGTCGCCGGGATGATGCCTCTGGCCGGAGTGGATCCGCTGGCCGGCGCGGGCAGCCTCGGCGTCCCTTCCGTGTACTGGGAGCGGCCGGTGGCATGCGAGGCGGTGGCGGGATGGGGTGAGGCGGGTGTCCTCGAAGCGCATGCACCGGGCGAGTTGCCGGCGGTGCTGGGCACGCTCGGACACGACAGCGTGCGGTGGCTGGACGCGCAGGCCCCTCAGTTGCCCGGTCCCTGGTTCGGCGGCATGCGCTTCAGTCCGACGCAGCCGGTGGACGGCGCGTGGCGCTCGCATGGACTGGCGCGCTGGACGCTGCCGGAGGTGCTGGTGTGGCGCGAGGGCAACGCGCTGGCGGTCGCGGTCTTCGCGCCGGAAGGGCCGGGCGCGGAGGACCTCGTGCGCTCGCGGCTGGAGCGCGTGCGGGCGTCCTTCCCTCCGGCCTACCGCCACCCGGTGGGCGAGCCGGTGGCGCTGCGCACGGCTTCGTCGCGGCCGGACTTCGAGGCGCTGGTGGACCGCGCGGTGAAGGCCATTGGCGCGGGCCAGCTGCACAAGGTGGTGCTGGCGCGGGCGCTGGAGGCGGAAGGGCCAGCGCCCTTCGACGTGGTGGATGTGCTGGCGCGGCTGCGCGAGCAGAACCCGCGCTGCGCGACGTTCCTCTTCCGCGCGCCGGACGGCACGGGCTTCCTGGGCGCGACGCCGGAGACGCTGTGCCGGGTGGACGGGCGGCGGTTGGAGACGGAAGCGCTCGCGGGGTCCGCGGCGCCGGGCGGCGCGGAGGCGCTGGACGCGAGCGACAAGGACCGGCGCGAGCATGACGCGGTGGTGCGCTACATCCTCCAGGCCCTGACGCCCGTGGCGGCGAGCGTGTCCGCGGACGCGCAGCCGTCGGTGCTCGCGCTGAAGAACGTGGTGCACCTGCGCACGGGCATCCGCGCGGAGCTGGCGGACGGGGTGGACACCGCGCGCGTCGTCACCGCGCTGCACCCCACACCGGCGGTGGGTGGCACGCCGCGCGAGCGTGCGCTGTCATTCCTGGTGGAGCACGAGTCGCTGGACCGGGGTTGGTACGCGGGGCCGGTGGGCTGGGTGGGCCCCGGACGCGCGCACCTGGTGGTGGCGTTGCGCTCCGCGCTGGTGCGCGGGGCGAAGGCCCGGCTCTTCGTGGGCGCGGGCATCGTCGCGGGATCCAGCGCGGAGTCCGAGTGGCGGGAGACGGAGATGAAGAGTCTGGCCATGTTGCGCGCGCTGGGGGGCCGGTGATGTCCCAGGACGCCAACCTGAACGTGCTGTGGTCGCGTGCGCTGCTGGAAGAGCTGGTGCGGGGCGGCGTGCGGCACGCGGTGGTGTGTCCGGGCTCCCGCTCGTCGGCGCTGGCGCTCGCGTGCGCGCACACGCCGGGCCTGCGCGTCTGGTCCGTCATCGACGAGCGGAGCGCGGGCTTCTTCGCGCTGGGCATGGCGAAGCAGTCGCGTCAGCCGGTGGTGCTGGTGGCGACGAGCGGCTCCGCGGGCGCGCACTTCTACCCGGCCGTCATCGAAGCGGCCATGGCCCAGGTGCCGCTGATCATCCTCACGGCGGACCGTCCGCTGGAGCTGCAGGGCTGGGGCGCGCCTCAGACGGTGCCCCAGGCTCGCTTCTACGGCGACTTCGCGCGGATGTTCGCGGACGTCGGGATGCCGGAGGCGAACAGCGCCACCCTCGCGCACCTGAGGGCCACGGCCGCCCGCGCGGTGAGCACCGCGTGCCGCGCTCCCCGGGGCGCCGTGCAGCTCAACGTGCCGTTCCGCGAACCGCTGGCGCCCATCCCGCAGGACTTCGGCGCGGAGAAGCTGTCGGTGCTCGCGAGGGAAGGGCGGACGGACGCGCCCATCACCCGCATCGCGCAGCCTTCGCGGGCCCCGGACGCGGAGGCGCTGGCCGCAGTGCGGGCCCGCATCGCCGCCACCGAACGCGGCGTCATCCTGTGTGGTCCCCGCGACGAGGACGACGGCTTCGCGGAGGCCATCTCCGCGCTGAGCCTGGCGACGGGCTACCCGGTGCTCGCGGAGGCCACGTCCCAGGCGCGCTACGGGGGCGGTCCGCTCACGGTGTCGCTCTACGACGCGCTCCTGCGCCATGAGCCGTTCACGCGGAGCCACACGCCGGAGCTGGTGCTGCGCTTCGGTGGAGGCCTGACACCCAAGTCGCCGCAGCAGTGGCTGGACGCCTCCGGCGCGGACATCACCGTCTTCAGCGACGAGGGCGCGCTGTACGACCCGATGCACCGGGCCACGCGGGTGGTGGAAGGCAGCGCGGTGCTCGCGTGCCGTGCACTGACGGAAGGACTGTCACGAGGCCCCGGCCGCTGGGCGCAGGACTTCGTGAACGCGGAGCGGATGGCCCGCAACGCGCTGGAGACGGCGCTCGGCGAACAGTCCGGCCTGCTGACCGAGCCCCGGCTGGCGCGCGAGGTGGTGGCGGCGCTGCCGGCGAACGCGCTCTTCTTCGTGTCCAGCAGCATGCCCATCCGCGCGGTGGATGCGTTCGCCCACGGCGGCGGCGTGCCGCTGCGCGTGCTGGCGAACCGGGGGGCCAACGGCATCGACGGCATCGTGTCCAGCGCGGCGGGCATGGCCGCGGCCGCCGGACGGCCCGCGGTGCTGCTGTCCGGCGACCTGGCGCTCCTGCACGACGTGGGCGGGCTCATCACGGCGGCGCGGGCGCGCGTGCCCCTGACCGTCGTGGTGGTGAACAACGACGGCGGCGGCATCTTCGCCTTCCTGCCGCTGGCGCAGGTGGCGAAGCCGGACGAGTTCGAGACCCTCTTCGGCACGCCTCATGGCGTGGACCTTTCGCACGCGGCGGCGCTCGCGGGCGCTCGCTTCGAGCGGCCCACGACGCCCGCGGCCCTGCGTGCGGCGGTGCGCACCGGGTTGGAGGGCGGCCTCCACCTGGTGGAGGTCCAGGTGGACCGGACCACCAACGTGGATGCGCACCGGCACCTCTTCGCGCGGATGGCCGCCGCACTGGGAGAAGGACCATGGGCGTGACGCTCGCTTATGACACCTGGGGCGAAGGCCCCCATACGCTCCTCGCGCTGCACGGCTTCACCGGCAGCGGCGCCTCGTTCGGACACCTGCGTCCGCTGCTTGGCCGCTCCGTTCGCATGGTGGCGGTGGACCTGCCCGGCCATGGCCGCACGCCACTGCCGGACAAGACAGGGCGCGACGGCTTCCTGGAGACGGTGGACGCGGTGGTCCAACTGGCGCGCGAGCTGGGCGGCCATGTGGATCTGCTCGGCTACTCTCAGGGGGCGCGGGTGGCGCTGGCTGCCGCGGTGCGCGCACCGGAGTGCTTCGGCCGGCTCATCATGGAGAGCGGCTCCCCGGGCCTGCACCGCCGCCAGGAGCGCTCCGAACGGCGTGAGGCGGACGCGAAGCTCGTGGACTTCCTCCGCACGAAGGGCGTGGACGCCTTCGTGGACCGGTGGGAGGCGCTGCCGCTCTTCGACGGGCTGCGCCGCCTGCCGGATCCGGAGCAGGTCTCACTGCGCGAGCGCCGCAAGGCGTGCACGGCGGAGGGGCTCGCCGGAGCGTTGGAGACGCTGGGCCTGGGCGTGCAGCCGGACTACTGGCCGGAGCTGCACCGTCAGCGGCTGCCCACGCTGCTGCTCACCGGGGAGCAGGACGTGAAGTTCACGACCCTGGCGCGGCGCATGGCGGCGGAGCTGCCGGTGGTGTGGCGTCGCGCGTTCGCCGGGGTCACGCATGCCCCGCACCTGGAGGCGCCGGAGGAGTACGTGCGCGAAGTGCTCTCGTTCCTCCAGACGCCCTGGTACGAAGCGCCGCAGTTCGAACCCGCCATCATGGCGCGAGAGGCGTCCCACTCGTGAGAACCCTGGCTACCAACCCCTCCGTCGAGGCTCCTCCGCGGCCCACGCTGAAGACGTGGCTGATGGCCGTGCGTCCCAAGACGCTGACGGCGGGCGCGGTGCCGGTGCTGGTCGCCACGGCGCTCGCGTATGGCAATGGCGTGGGCCGCCTGTTGCCCGCGCTCGCGGCGTTGCTGGGCGCGGTGCTGATCCAGATCGGCACCAACTTCATCAACGACTTCTACGACTTCAAAAAGGGCGCGGACACCGAGGAGCGCCTGGGACCCAAGCGGGTGACGCAGAGCGGGCTCATCGCGCCGGGCACGGTGCTGCTGGGCGGACTCGCGTGCTTCGCGCTGGCGACGCTGGTGGGCCTGTACCTGGTGGCGGTGGGTGGCTGGCCCATCGTGTTCATCGGGGTGGCGTCGCTGGTGTGCGGCTACGCGTACACGGGGGGCCCGTTTCCGCTGGCGTACCTCGGCCTGGGTGACCTGTTCGTGCTCATCTTCTTCGGCATCATCGCGGTGACCGGCACGTACTACGTGCAGGCCGGCTTCGTGGCGCCGGCGGCCTGGTGGGCGTCGGTGCCGGTGGGGGCCATCGGCACGTGCCTCATCGTGGTGAACAACCAGCGCGACGCGAGGACGGACGTGAAGGCCGGGAAGCGCACGATGGCGGTGCGCTTTGGCCAGGGCTTCGGCCGCGCGGAGTACGTGCTGCTGCTGGTGGCCTCCTACGTCACGCCGTTCGTTCTCTTCGCCAGGGGGTACGCGAGCGCCTGGGTCTTCCTTCCGCTCTTGAGCCTGCCGCTGGTGGTGCCGCCGCTGAAGCTGATGCTGAAGGCGGAGGGCGCGGCGCTCAACCCCGCGCTGGGTGGAACGGCGAAGCTACAGATGGTGTTCGGGTTGCTGTTCGCGGTCGGGCTGTACCTGCGCTGAAGGGGCATCATGCGCATCACCGACGCGACGCTCACGCCGCTGCACCTCACGCTGGCCCGGCCGCTGAAGACAGCCCGGGGCACCTACGCCACGCGCGAGGGTTTCCTCGTGCGGGTGAGGGACGAGGACGGCCGCGTGGGGCAGGGCGAGGCAATGCCGCTGCCGGAGTTCGGCACGGAGCCGCTGGCCATGACGCACACGGTGCTGCGCGCGTGGCTGAGCGCCCTCAAGGGTCAGTCGCTGGAGGACAGCATCGAGGGCATCGAAGCCACGCTCGTGCCGTCGGCCAGTGAGGAGTCGCGCCAGCGCGGTGCGCGGATCCGCCTCATTGACACCGGGGAGCCCGTTCCCGCCGCGCAGCACGGCCTGGAGCTGGCGCTGCTGGATCTGGTGGCCCAGCGCAAGGGTGTGCCCCTGTGCTGGCTGCTCGCGGAGGAGGCACGGCAGGAGGTCCTGGTGAACGCGCTGCTGGGCGCGGAGGACCCCGCGGCCCTGGCCGATGAAGCGCGAGCGGCGGTGGAGGAGGGCTACCAGACGCTGAAGGTGAAGGTCGCGGGCCGGTCGCTGGACGCGGATGAAGCCCGGGTGCGCGCCGTGCGCGACGCCGTGGGCCCTCGCGTGCGCCTGCGACTGGACGCGAACGGTGGCTGGTCGGAGCCCGAAGCCAACCGTGCCCTGGATCGGCTGGGCTGGTACGACCTGGAGCTCGTGGAGCAGCCCACGCCTCCCGAGGACCTCCAGGCCTTGTGGCGGGTACAGCGCCGCGCCCCCTGCCTCATCGCCGCGGACGAGACGCTGGCCACGCCCACGGCGGTGCGCACGCTCCTCACGATGGACCTGGGCGGCGGTCCGGCGGTGGGCGCGGTGGTGATCAAACCGATGGTGCTCGGTGGGCTGTTGCCCTCCATGGTGGTCGCGCTGCGAGCGGCCCACCTGGGCATGCACGCGTTCGTCACCAGCTCCATCGACGGCGTGGTGGCCCGCGCGGGCGCGGCGCACCTGGCGTCCGCGCTGCCGTCGGGAGAGCTGGCCTCCGGGCTCGCCGTGGGCCGGCTCTTCGCGGACGAGCCTCGGGATCATCCGTATCAACCCCACCGGGGACTCATCCGGTTGCGAGACCTGCCCGGCCTGGGGCTGAACCCGGACTTCATCCGGGACCGCTGAGCCCTGCGCTCCGGCAGCCCCACTGACGGAGACGCCAGCCCATGACCTACGACTGCCCCATCCGCGAAGGCGCGCGCCGGCATCCCGAAGCAGAAGCGCTGCGCTTCACCGGACAGACCTGGACCTTCCAGTCGCTGGACGAAGAGGTGGCGCGCTGGACCGAAGCGCTGGCCGCGCGCGGAATAGGGCAGGGGGACCGCGTGGCGCTGCTCTCCACGAGCCACCCGGCGGTGACCTTCCTCTTCTGGGCCCTGAGCCGCCTGGGCGCGGTGTTCGCGCCGCTCAACGCCCGGCTCACCCCGGCGGAGCTGCGCCCCTTGCTGGACGCCGTCGAGCCCCGGCTCACCCTGGCGCTCCATGCCCTGCGCGACCGGCTTCCCGAAGCGGAGTCCCTGGAGTCGTTCCCCCAAGGCGTTGCAGCGCGCCCCGAGCCCACCCGGGCCTGGGACGCGGACACGCCTCGGGTCATCCTCTTCACCAGCGGGACAACGGGAGTGCCCAAGGGGGCCGTGCTCACGGAAGGTGCCTTCCGTGCCTCGTGCCAGGCCTCCGCCGCGAACCTGGGCGCGCACGCCTCGCCGCGCTGGCTGGGCACGCTGCCCCTGTTCCACGTCGGCGGTCTGGCCATGCTCACGCGCACCGCGTACGAGGGCGGCTGCCTCCTCCTTCACGAGCGCTTCGACGCGGACGCGGTCAACCGCGCCATCGACACGGAGGGCGCGTCCCACGCCAGCTTCGTCGCCACCACGCTGGAGCGGGTCCTCGACGCAAGGCAGGACCGGACGCTGCCCGGCACCTTCCACTGCGCGCTGATCGGCGGAGGGCCCGTCCCCACGGCGCTGCTCACGCGGGCCCGCGCCGCGGGGCTCCCGGCCCTCCAGACCTACGGCCTCACCGAGGCCTGTTCCCAGGTCACCACCGAGCGCCCCGGTGAAGCGGATGGCCGCACCGCGGGGCCGCCCCTGCCGGGCTTGCAGGTCCGCATCGTCGGGACGGACGGCACGACGCTCGGTGAGGGACAGGAAGGCGACGTGGAGGTCCGGGGCCCTACGCTCATGGCCCGCTATTGGCGCCAGCGCGATGCCACGCGAGAGGCCTTCCACGACGGCTGGCTGCGGACGCGCGACGTAGGCGTCCTGGACGCGAAGGGCCGCCTCACCCTGCTGTCGCGCCGCACGGACCTCATCGTGCGGGGAGGGGAGAACCTCTATCCGGCGGAGATCGAAGCCGTCCTCGCCAACCACCCGGCCATCCTGGAGTCCGCCGTCGTTGGCGTGCCGGATCCGCACTGGGGAGAAGTCCCCGTGGCCTTCGTCGTCCTGCGTCCCGGCCACGCCCTGCCCGGAGACCTGGACGCGTGGTGCCGCCAGTCGCTCGCGCGCTTCAAGGTGCCGGGTTGGTTTGTTTCAATTGAAACCTTGCCGCGTAACGCCATGAGTAAGGTCGAGCGCTCCGTCCTCCGGAAACACGCCTTGTCTCATCCCCCGTATCAGCCAGGGTCCTAACAACCCTGATTTGTTGATGCGTGGGGTTCACAGGACTCGCTGAGAAGACCTGTCAGGTTGGGCTATAATATTCCACTGTGGGGGGATCCTGAGAGGAAGCTCACGGTGAGTACCGCAGTGGAAGCAGTGAAGGTGGAAGGGCAGTCCGAAGCACTCCACGTCGACGCGCATGGCAGCCGGGCCCCAGCCGCCATGAAGTGCCCCCATCTGGGCGCCCAGTACAACCCGTTCGCGGGGCCGCATGTCGAGGACCCGCATCCGTTCTACGCGCAGCTGAGACGGGACGCGCCCGTCAGCTACAACCCCATGCTGGGGATGTGGCTGGTGAGCCGTTACGACGACATCTGCCACGTGCTGAAGGATCCGGCGCGCTACTCGTCGGCGGACCTGGGCAACATGGGCTCGGTGCTGTCCCCGCAGACGCTCGCGGTGCTCGCCGAGGGCTATCCCCTGGCGGACAGCCTGATCAACTCGGATCCGCCCGCGCACACCCGGCTGCGCAAGCTGCTGGGACGTGGCTTCTCCGCCCAGCGCATCACCGCTCAGGAAGCCCCCATCCGCGCCGTCTCAGAGGAGCTCATCCGCGCCTTCGCGCAGCAGGGCCACGCGGACCTGGTGACGCAGTTCGCGTACCCGCTGCCCGTGCGGGTCATCCTGGGCATGGTGGGTGTTCCCCAGGAGGACATGGCGGACATCAAGCGCTGGTGCGACGACTTCTTCCGGATGATCTTCACCCGCGTCCCCGCGGAGGAACAGCCGCCGCTCGCGCGAAGCTGGGTCACCTTCCAGCACTACGTCGCCCGCCTCATCCGCGCCCGGACCGACGAGCCCCGCGACGACCTGATCAGCTACCTGGTCACCACCGACGCGGACGGCGAAGCGCTCACGCTGCCGGAGCTGATCATCGCCATCGCCGGAAGCATGCTGGCCGCGGGCCACGAAACCACGACGGCGCTGCTCGCCCAGTGCTGGAAGCAGGCGCTGCTCCAGCCCGGCCTCTGGCAGCGGCTGCGCGAGGATCGCTCGCTGGTGCCGCACCTCATCGAGGAGACGCTGCGCTTCGACTCGGTGGCGCACGGGATGATCCGCACCACGACGGAAGACGTGGAGCTCGCGGGCGTCGCGCTGCCCAAGGGCTCGCGGCTGCTCCTGCTCTACGCGTCCGGAAGCCGTGACCCCGCGCTGCTCGCGGACGGGGACCACTTCGACATCTCCCGGCACCACCCCACGCACCTGGGCTTCGGCCGGGGCATCCACTTCTGCATCGGGGCGCCGCTCGCGCGGCTGGAGGCCATCATCGCCACCAACCTGCTGCTGGATCTGCTCCCGGACCTGCGGCTGGAAGCGAACCCGGACTTCGGCATGACGCAGTCGCTGACCATCCGCTCCATCCAGCACCTGCGCGTGACGTGGACCCCCACCGGGGGCTGAAGCCACACCCAGGCTCCCGTCCCGCCCGTGGTGCCCCCACGGACGGGTCGGGTGCTTCAGCCGCGTCTCAGCACTCCGACGCGGGGTGTCCCCAGGGGTTGGTGCGCGGGTACTGGCGCAGCAGCGTGCACAGGCGGTGCGCGGCGACCATCGTGGCGGACGGCCGCGGCGGCTCGGCGTGCATCGCCGTCTGACCCAACCGGGCCGCCTGCAGTGCCAGCGCGTGCTGGACTTCGGGTGACCAGCGCTTGAATTCGAGCCATTCCATGAGCCTGCTCCTCGTTGAAGGAGCGGCCATTGAACCCCCTTCAAACCCGGAAATCACGACGCCCCGCGTTGGCCAGGGGCGTCAGTGACCTCCCGCTGACAACCCTCTCAGGCCTGCGAGGGATTGGCAGGTCGGCCGATGAGCATCATCAGGCCGAAGGGGTTCCCCGGATTGGTGAGCCGCTCGATCTCCCAGATGTAGTCGTCCGACAGGCCGTGGGTCAGCTCGCGCATCTCCTCCACGGAGTAGGTGCGCAGACAGGACACCACGCCGTCGAACGCCGCCGCGATGGGGATGAGCGGCACGAGGTAGGTGAGGGCGAGCCGGTCCGCGCGCACGGGGCGGATGAACGGCGTCGTCAGCGGCACGTTGATCAGCGCCGCCGCCGTCATCGCGATGGCCGGCCCGCGACGCTCCACCAGCTCCATGATGGCGATGCCCCGGCGCTGAGCGACCGCGTCCGCCAGCACCTTGCGCGCCATGTCCGGCGGCAGGTGGTGGAACGAGTTGCACATGATGCGGAAGCCCTTGAACGTCGCCGGCACCGCCGTGGCGTCCACCGGCGTCGTCACGTAGTCGATGCGCCCCGGGTTCGCCGCCTTCGCCTTCTCGAACGCGGAAATCTCCGGGTACAGGTCCGTCAGGAGCGCCGTCGCCTTGTAGCCCTCCTGCGTCTCCAGCATCTCCAGCAGCTTCGGCACCGGCCCCGCGCTGCCCGACGCCATGTCCAGGAGCTGCGTCTCACCCATTGCCGCCATCGCGCCCTTGAGCCGCTTCACGAACTCCGAATAGCGGTCGTCCGACAGGCTCCACACGTACGCCAGGAAGTCCGTCACCCCCCGGCGAAGCGCCTTCGGGAACCAGGGCTGATCCTCCAATTCAAAAAGTTGCAGTCTGGGCATAATCGCTGGGCGCTCCAAGGGGCTCAGGGGGGGGGTGACTCCGGCACTGTCGCCCAGTCCTGCGCCACGTACAAGGGGCGCCCCCCAGGGGCATACACACACATTCCTGCCGCTGCCGCGAAACTTTGAAGTGTTGCAGGAAAACACAGTCAGAAAACCAGACAGCGACCGTGCGTGATGTTCCGCACCGCAAGGTTTCCCAAGGGGTGCGTTTGATTATCAGGCGGTCGGATTGGCCAGCCCGGGTGATTTTGACTCGGGGGCCAGGCAGCCAGGATCTCGCTGCCACAGCGTATCCAGAGTGGGGTTGCCGGAGTTTATAGGTATTATTACTTACGACCGAGGGGGGCTTCGGTCGTCCGGTCGCACGCTTCAAAACGGATCAGTTCGCACACAACGGGAGGGAGTAATGGCTCCGGAATCTGTTGATGTGATCGTCGTCGGAAGCGGCCCGGTAGGGGCCATGGCGGCGAATCTGCTCGGGCAGTACGGCCTGCGCACCGTGGTCATTGAGAAGGAGACCACCCCGCACACCCAGTCCCGCGCCATCAACGCGGACGACGAAGCGCAGCGCATCTTCCAGGCCGCCGGTCTCACGGGCGAACTGGGGCCGGGCTTCCACCCGTGCTTGAAGATGACCTACGTGGATGACGAGATGCGGATGCTCGCCGAGGTGGACTTCACCAAGGTGGAGCGCCCCAACGGCCACCCCATCGGATCGCTCTTCAACCAGCCCCGCATGGAAGCCGCGCTGCACCGCGGCCTGGAGCGCTTCGCGCACGTCACCATGTGGCGCGGCCACGAAGTCGAGTCCTTCATGCAGGACGACGACGGCGTGTCGGTGCGCGTGAAGGACAACGTCAACGGCCGCACCGTGACGGTGCGCGCGCGCTACCTGCTGGCGTGTGACGGCGCCAAGAGCGGCATCCGCCGCCGGCTGGGCCTGAAGCTGGAGGGCACCACCGCGCTGGAGCACGCGCTGGCCGTCTCCGTGGAGACGGCGTCGTCCGCGCCGGACTTCACCTACTACCCCTGCGGCCCGGAGCGCGTGGGCATCGTGACGCGCACCGCGCACGACGAGATGCGCTTCGACACGGTGGTGAAGCCGGGGCAGGACCTGGAGTACGTGAAGAGCGCCGAGTACGTGCGCAGCATCATCGCCCCCTTCATCGATCCGGACTCCGTGAAGGTGAAGAGCGTCAACCTCTACGCCTACCACAGCCGCATGGCGGAGAAGTGGCGGGTGGGCCGGGTGTTCCTGCTCGGGGACGCGGCGCACCTGATGCCGCCGTTCCTGGGGCAGGGCCTGTGCTCCGGCCTGCGCGACGCGGCGAACCTCACCTGGAAGCTGGCGCACGTGCTGGGCGGCGCCGCGGACGCGTCGCTGCTGGACACCTACGAGGTGGAGCGCCGGCCGCACGCCGCGGAGATGATGCGCCTGTCGGATTCGCTGGGCTCGATGCTGGCGTCGGGCGGCCCCTTCATGGCCCGCGCGCGCAACGCCTTCATCAAGCTGCTGTACCACATGCCCGTCACCGGCCCGTTCATCCGCGAGTACAAGATGAAGCCGAACCTCTTCCACGCGGAAGGGTTCCTCTTCGGCGGCAAGCGCGGCAAGTCCAAGCAGGCCGCGGAAGGCGCCTTCTTCCCGCAGCCGCGCGTGGAGCACGGCGAGGAAGGGGAGCGCCCGCTTGATGACGTCATCGGCCACCGTTTCGCGGTGCTGACGCGGCCGGGTGCGCCCGCGGAGGTCCAGCAGGCCGCCAAGGCGATGGCGGAGGACATCGGCGGCGTGTGGCTGTCGGTGGCTCCGGCGGCACGCTCCGGCGCGGGCCGCTCCGGCGAGGTGGTGGACCTGGAGGGCAAGCTGGGCGAGTGGTTCGCCCAGCACGGCTCGGACCTGGTCGTCCTCCGCCCGGACCGCTACGTCTACGCGGCCACGAACCGCGCCAACGTCTCGCAGGTCCACGCGGCGCTGAAGGGGGCCGTCCGCCCGCTCACCCGTTGGGGCAGCCGCGGCTCACGCCGCGCGGCGCAGCTCGGCGCCTGAGACTTCAGGCGGCGGCGGACTGGAGCAACTGCTTCGCCTTCGCCATGCAGTCGCCGTAGAAGCGCAGGTAGATGTCCAGGGCACGGGCGCCCGTCTTCGCGATGGTCGCCGCGTGCTCGGGCTTCTGGCCCAGCAGCTTGTTGAGCATGACCTCGTTGAGCGCGGTGTGGCCCACGTCCAGCTCCACGTGCTCCTTGATGAACGACAGCGAGTTCATCACTTCCGGACCCAGCACGCGCTTGCACTGCTCGATGAGCCGGGGCGCGAACACCACCGACAGGTTCTCGATCTCGTACTCGATGGCGACCTGTGCGCCCGGCATGGGGCCGGCGATGGTGTCCTCGTGGATCTGCCGGTACTCCTGCATGGCCGGGGTGGGGGCCTGCGCCATCAGGGCCTCCGCGTCCAGCTTCGGGAAGCGGCGCGCGTTCCAGCCCGCCACCAGGTTCTTCGTGTCCTCCACCATCATCAGGTGGTGACCGGCCTCGTGCTTGGCGTGGGTGATGAGCTTCTCGCCCACGTCCGTCATCCCCGCCTTCACACAGGCCTCGCCAGCGCGGCGGATCCACCCGTCCACGGGCTCCGTCATGTAGACGCCCAGGGCACACAGCTGGATGAGGAAGGCCTCCAGCAGCGCGGGCTCCACGTTCGAATCCAGCAGCGTCGTCACGTGGGGACCGGTCGCCAGCAGGTGACGGACGTCGGTGACGTGGGGGAGGTACTGCTCTTCGACGAGGGGCTTGTTCATGGGGTGGGGGTCCTCAACGGGAGTGGGCACCACGGCGCCCGATGGTGAGTTCGCTGATGTGCTCGAGGAAGTCCGGGACGAGCTTGGAGGAGATGATCCACAGGTAGGGATCCGGCCCGTCGTGCAGACCGCACTCCTGCACGTAGTCGCCGCCCTCGTCCTCGCGCAGGTAGAGGAAGGAGGGGCGGTTGCGCGCGGCGTACCAGCGGCGGGCCGCGTCCAGCAGGGCGGAGTAGGCGCGCGTTCCATCGCCCAGCAGCGAGAACAGGCGCGTGTTGTCCAGCAGGCGGAAGAGGTTCGCGCCCAGCTGGCCCAGCTCCACCACGGCGGCGGCGCAGGGCACGCCATCGCGGCGGGCGACCAGGACGGTGCGCTCGCGCTCCATGCCGAAGCTCTTCCACTTCGCCGTCACGGGACCCATGTCCAGCCGGTCGCGCGTGAGGTCCAACGACTGCACGTAGCACTCGGGGAACTGCTGCGCGACGGTCGCGGCCAGCAGGCTCAGCTCGCCCGGGGTGGCGGGGCCCACCGTGTACGGGTGCACGCGGCCGGTCAGCTCGTGGCTGAAGGCCTTCATCTTCTGGATCTTCCGCGTGAAGGCCAGGCTCGAACCGGCCTGCATCTGCCGCTGCGCGTACTTCACGTGCGCCTTGTTGATCCACGGGTTGAGGGCCTCCACGTAGGCCACCACCCAGTGGAAGTCCGGGTCGCTCTGCGGGTGCTCGAAGGTGCGCAGGTAGAGGTCGCGCATGATGGCGCCCGCCTCCTTCAACCCCTCCGGCGGCTTGCCGGGCCGCTTCGCCACCTGGTGGCCCAGCCACGCGTGACGGTACGGCTTGGTGAAGGACAGGGTCGCTTCAATGCCGCGCTCGGACGGCCACACCGCGTTGCAGAACAGCTGCGGCACTTCCGCGGCGCGCTTCGCGAGCGACGCGAAGTTGTTCTTCAGCTCCTCGAACTCCTCCGGGGAGCTGCCACCCAGGCTGAAGAAGCCGGAGCGGTTGAACAGGTCCCACAGCTCTTCCACCAGGCCCTCGCTGGTGCGCGTGGCCGGGGACATCGTCTGGGACACGAAGCGCACCCAGCGCGCCTCGTCGGAAGAGTAGGGCAGCACGCTCAGGCCGCACAGCACGGTGCCGTCCGCGCGCAGGCCGCTGACGTAGCGGATCTCCCCGCGAACGCTCACCCGCTGACCGTCGCCCAGCTCCAGCTCGATGAGCGGCGGCAGGAGGCCGGGGAAGAGCAGGTCCTGCGGCTGGCAGCGCATGCACAGGCCGGAGAAGGACATGTCCAGCACCTCGCGGCGCAGCAGCCCCTGCTCCCGCCACAGCGGGTGGTGGAAGCGGGCGTGCACGCCCTCGGGGGCGGCGACGCGGCGGTGCCAGCGGTGACGGATGCGGAACAGCTGCGCGGGCAGGGCGGTGAAGAGACGGTCGCCCTCGCTGCGGCCCTCTTCCGCGCGCAGGCGGTACGCGGAGTTGTAGCCGATGACGTCGATGTCGTACGACGGCTCGCCGAAGTCCGGGGTGGAGTCCTCCGTGCGCCACTCCAGCTGACCGGTGGCGGAGTGGAAGCGCTCCAGCACCATGCGCACCACGCGGCCCTGGCGGCGCAGCACGCCCTTGTTCCCGGCCGCGCAGATGGCGGTGAAGATGGAGCGGATCCGCTCCGGATCATCAATGATGTCCTGCACGGGCAGCGCGGAGGCCGCCGGCACCGCCACACCCTGGCGCAGCGCATCCGACAGGAAGCCCAGGATCTGCCGGCCCTGCTCCATCGTCACGCCCACCAGCTGCAGTCCCACCGGCGCGTTCGGCACGTCCGAGTCCGTCCGGATGAAGGCACCATTGAGCGGGCCAATCGTGGTGCCGTTGCACGCCAGGTACACGGGGAAGGTGCGCGACTCGGCCGTGTCCGCCAGCGGCTGGCGGGGGGCCACCCACACCACCGTGGGGGACAGCCGCGTCACGTCACCCAGCACCGCGTCCGGCCGGCCCACCGAGCAGGTGATGGCCGTGGGGCCGGTGCCGTGCAGCGAATAGCCCGAGTCATCCAGGGCCGCTTCAGCAGGGGGAAGAGGAATCACGTTGCGCAGCGCATCGCCACTGCCGAATTCGATCGCATGCCTGAACTTCGAGGACGCCGGGATCCCTCCATCCATCGTCAGGACTCCCCTTCTGCGGGCAGCGGCACCATTGGTGGTCGGCGATGTTGCGAGCACAACACTTCCTCCCTGATTCACTGGAGACGCTGACGGCTCTTGATTCTGGGACCGCATCATGGGGATCTCGGCCGTAACAGTCAAATCGAATTTATATGCCGGGGCTGTTTTTCCGCCCCAAGAACTGACTCACCCCGGGTCGTGATTGACCGGCGGTATACGGGTTTTCCGAGGAGCAATACGGACCCAGCGTGCGCGTCTTTATCAGCAATGTGGCGCGGGGCTGTAACTCTCCTCACCAGGAAAGGTGGGGGAGACCCGGAGCTGTCAGGCGATGGACCGTGTCAGGGGTGGCCGTTATGGTCGGCGCTTCTGGGCACGGGGGAAGGGAGCCGCGAATGAGCGCAGCGCTGGATGTGAAGGGTTCGCCGGGGGACGCGGAAGCCTCCTTCAGCGGTCAGGGGCTGGAGCCCGTGGACTTCCCAGACGTCTTCCAGGTGGATGTGGCGGTGTCCGTGCGTGACGCGCTGGGGCTGCTCGGCGCGACGCGGCGGCTGCATGGAGTGCAGGTGGCGCTGGAGCTGCCGGAGGAGCCGGTGATGGCCCGGGTCAGCCGGCGCCGCCTGGAGCAGGTCCTCCTGTTGCTCGTCGCGCACGCGGCGGACGTGGCACCGCCGGAGGCTCCGGCCGTGCGGGTGGTGGTGGATCCACCGGACGACTTCGGGGACGTGGGGCCGCGCTTCCAGGTGGTGATGCCGGGCGTGAGCCTGTCCGAACGGGAGACGCGCTCGGTGGTGCTGTCGCCCCTGCGCGTGGGAAGCCCCCAGCGGCGGCTCGCGCGGGCGCGGGAGCTGGTGGACGCCATGGGCGGCGAGCTTGCGCTGGAGCGCCTGGACGCGGGGACGGCCGTGAGCGTCCAGCTGCCGGCGCCCGGGCTCGCGAGCTTCTAGCCCGCCGCCAAATCCGGAAAAACGATCCTGCTTCTGGACCATTGGCTGCGATAAGCGCGGCACACCCCGGGTGCGTCGGCCCTGGAGGGCGTGCGGCCAAACTCCTTGACGACCGGGGGCGGGTTCCGGACTATCCGCCGCCTCTCAAGACCCCGGTCTCAATCAGGAGTTTGCGTTCATGGCGCCTCCCGCTGGCGAGAAGATCACCCTGCAGAACGGCAAGCTGACCGTGCCGTCCAACCCGATCATCCCCTTCATCGAGGGCGACGGCACCGGCCGCGACATCTGGAAGGCCTCGCAGGCCGTGTTCGACGCGGCGGTGGAGAAGGCCTACGGCGGCAAGAAGAAGATCTCCTGGCTGGAGGTCCTCGCCGGCGAGAAGTCCTTCAAGCAGGTGAACAACTGGCTGCCGGACGAGACGATCGAGGCCTTCCGCACGTACCTGGTGGGCATCAAGGGCCCACTGACGACGCCGGTGGGCGGCGGTATCCGTTCGCTGAACGTGGCGCTGCGCCAGATGCTGGACCTGTACGTCTGCCTGCGGCCGGTGCGCTACTTCAAGGGCGTGCCCAGCCCGGTGAAGCAGCCGGACAAGGTGGACATGGTCATCTTCCGTGAGAACACGGAAGACATCTACGCGGGCATCGAGTTCGAGGCCGGCACGGAGGCCGCCAAGAAGTTCCAGACCTGGCTGCAGCAGGAGTTCCCCAAGGACGCGAAGAAGGTCCGCTTCCAGGAGAACGTCGGCTTCGGCATCAAGCCCGTGTCCCAGGAAGGCACGGAGCGCCTGGTGCGCGCCGCCATCCAGTACGCCGTGGACCTGAAGCGCAAGAGCGTGACCATCGTCCACAAGGGCAACATCATGAAGTACACCGAAGGCGCCTTCCGCAAGTGGGGCTACGACCTCGCGGCGAAGGAGTTCGGTGACAAGGTCTACACCTGGGATCAGTGGGAGGCGACCAAGGCCGCCAAGGGTGAAGACGCCGCCAACGCCGAGCAGAAGGCCGCGGTGTCCGCCGGGAAGATCATCATCAAGGACTCCATCGCGGACATCACCCTGCAGCAGGTGCTGACCCGTCCGGACGAGTTCGACGTCATCGCCACGCTGAACCTCAACGGCGACTATCTGTCGGACGCGCTCGCGGCGCAGGTGGGCGGCATCGGCATCGCGCCGGGCGGCAACATCAACTACGTCTCTGGCCACGCCATCTTCGAGGCCACCCACGGCACCGCGCCGAAGTACGCGGACCTGGACAAGGTGAACCCCGGCTCCGTCATCCTCTCTGGCGAGATGATGCTGCGCCACATGGGCTGGCACGAGGCCGCGGACCTGATCATCAAGGGCATGGACAAGGCCATCGCGGCGCGCACCGTGACGTACGACTTCGCGCGACTGATGAAGCTGGAGACGAAGGAGACCGTGTCCGAGGTGAAGTGCTCGGAGTTCGGTCAGGCCATCATCAAGCACATGTAGTCCCCACCCCAAAGCAGGAGGGCGAAACCATGGCTCACAAGAAGAAGAAGATCGGCCTCATCGGTGGCGGTCAGATCGGCGGCAACTTGGCGCTGCTGGCGGTCCAGAAGAACCTGGGCGACGTGGTGCTCTACGACATCCCGGCGGCCGAGGGTCTGGTCAAGGGCAAGGCCCTGGACATCAACCAGCTGTCCGCGGTGGACGGCTACGACTGCCGCGTCACCGGTTCCACGGACTGGAAGGACGTCGCGGGCTCGGACGTGATCATCATCACGGCCGGCGTGCCCCGGAAGCCGGGCATGTCCCGCGAGGACCTGCTCGAGGTCAACCTCAAGATCATGAAGGACGTGGCGGGCAACATCAAGCAGCACGCCCCGGACGCCTTCGTCATCAACGTGGCCAACCCGCTGGACGCGATGGTGTTCGCGCTCCACAAGATCGCCGGCCTGAAGGACAACATGGTCGTGGGCATGGCGGGCGTGCTGGACACCAGCCGCTTCAAGTGCTTCGTGGCCGAGGCCCTGGGCTGCTCCATCCGTGACGTGGAGGCGCTCGTCCTCGGCGGCCACGGCGACGACATGGTTCCGCTCGTGCGCCACAGCACCGTGGGCGGCGTGCCCCTGACCCAGCTCATCGCCAAGGACAAGCTGGACGCCATCATCGACCGCACCCGCAAGGGCGGCGCGGAGCTGGTGGGCCTGTACAAGACGGGCAGCGCCTACTTCGCCCCGGCCTCCTCCTCCATCGCCATGGCGGAGAGCTTCCTCTTCGACCGCAAGCGCGTGCTGCCGGCCGCCGCCCTGCTCAAGGGCCAGTACGGCATCAACGACTTCTTCTTCGGCGTCCCCGTGCAGATCGGCGCGGGCGGTGTGGAGAAGATCATCACCGTCGAGCTGAACGACGCGGAGAAGGCGGAGATGAACAAGTCCTTCACCTCCGTGAAGGGCACCGTCGAGCTCGTGAAGCTGTAATCCGGCCGTCGGCCGGGCCCGCCGGAGTGCTGCTGGCGGGCCCTGCCTGATGCCGTGAATGATCCGGGCTTATCCTCCGGGCCACCGTCGTTGCGGCGGTATTTTTCCAAGTTAACTAGCGTGTTGGACTCGCACTGGATTCCGGGAGCGGGGCTCGTGTCGCGAAGCAGGACTTCAGCGGCCCCCCGTGAAGGCACCCCCCCGGGCATCCCGTGGTCAAGGAGACGATGATGGCGGCAGCAGCGCGATTCACGGTGGTGGGCGGCGGTCTCGCCGGGCTGATGACGACGATCAAGCTGGCGGAGGCGGGTCACCAGGTGGACGTGCTCTCGCTCGTCCCGGTCAAACGCTCGCACTCCGTCTGTGCCCAGGGCGGCATCAACGGCGCGGTGAACACGAAGGGTGAGGGTGACCACCCGGACATCCACGTGAAGGACACGCTGCGCGGCGGCGACTTCCTCGCGGAGCAGGTCTCCGTGAAGGGCATGTGCTACGCGGCGCCCGGCATCATCTACCTGCTGGACCGCATGGGCGTGACGTTCAACCGCACGCCGGAAGGCCTGCTGGACTTCCGCCGCTTCGGCGGCACCCTGCACAACCGCACCGCGTTCGCGGGCGCCACCACCGGCCAGCAGCTGCTCTACGCGCTGGACGAGCAGGTGCGCCGCTACGAGGCGGAGGGCAAGGTCACCAAGTACGAGTACTGGGAGTGGCTGGGCACGGTGAAGGACGAGTCCGGCCGCTGCATCGGCAGCGTGGCCATGGACCTGCGCACCATGGAGATCCGCACCTTCCCGGCGGAGGCGGTGTGCCTGGCGACGGGCGGCCCCGGCATCGTCTTCGGGCGCTCCACCAACTCCATCATCAACACCGGCACCGCCGCGGGCCGCGCGTACATGGAAGGCGCGCTGTACGCCAACGGCGAGTTCATCCAGGTGCACCCCACCTCCATCCCGGGCGAGGACAAGCTGCGCCTGATGAGCGAGTCCGTGCGCGGCGAGGGCGGCCGCGTCTGGGTGCCCAGGAAGAAGGGCGACACGCGCAACCCCCGGGAGATCCCGGAGAGCGAGCGCTGGTACTTCCTGGAGGAGAAGTACCCCAAGTACAAGAACCTGGTGCCGCGCGACGTGGCGACCCGGGAGATCTTCATGGTCTGCCGCGACCTGGGCATGGGCCTGGGCGGGCGCGACGGCGTGTACCTGGACGTGACGCACATCCCGGCCAAGACGCTCGACGCGAAGATCAAGGGCGTCATGGAGATCTACGAGAAGTTCGTCGGAGATGATCCGCGCCACACGCCCATGGTCATCTTCCCGGGCATGCACTACTCGATGGGCGGCCTGCACGTCTCCTTCGAGGCCGACCCGCGCACGCAGACCCCGGTGGACGGCAGCCCGGTGAACCAGAGCACGCGCATCCCGGGCCTGTACGCGGCCGGCGAGGCGGACTACGCCTTCCACGGCGCGAACCGCCTGGGTGCCAACTCGCTGTTGTCCTGCATCTACTCCGGCATGATTGGCGGCCCGGCGATGGCGTCCTTCGCCAAGAACCAGACGACCAGCGCCGCGGCGATGCCGGAGAAGTACTTCGCGGACGCGAAGAAGTACTGGCAGGACCGCTTCGCCACCATCAAGCAGATGAACGGCGCGGAGAACCCGTACCAGCTCGCCAAGGAGCTGGGCGACGTGATGACGGAGAACTGCACCGTGGTGCGCTACAACGACCGCCTGAAGAAGACGGTGGAGCGCATCCGCGAACTGAAGCAGCGCTGGAACAGCGTCAACGTGCTGGACACGGGCGTCGTCGCCAACCGCGCGCTCTCCTACACCAACCAGCTGTGGAACATGCTGGAGCTGGGCGAGGTCATCGCCACCAGCGCGCTCCTGCGCGACGAGAGCCGCGGCGCCCACTACAAGCCGGACTTCTCCCTGCCGGAGCCCAAGTCGAAGGACCCCCGCGAGGATCCGTCGTGGATGGACCAGTGGCGCGCGCGCCACGAGAAGTGGGCCAAGACGACCATCGCCACCTACGCCAGCCAGGGCCCGCAGATCTCCTACCAGGACCTGCCCACGCCCGTGCTGGATCCCGAGCCGCGCTGGTACGCGTAGGGCGTTCGTTTCTTTCCGGGCTCGCGCGCATCCAGGCGCGGGTTTCCGCCACCTGATTTGGCAGTGAAGGGAAGGGCAGCCGCACCATGGACACCGCACAGGCCAGCGCCGTCAGCTCGAAGACCATCACCTTCCGCATCTGGCGCCAGGATGATCCGAACAAGCCGGGTCACTTCGACGAGTTCAAGGTTCCCTATGCGAAGGGCGCCAACGTCATCTCCTGTCTGATGGAGATCCAGCGCAACCCCGTCACCGTGGAGGGCAAGAAGGTGGCCCCCGTGGTGTGGGATGCCGCCTGCCTCGAAGAGGTGTGTGGCAGCTGCGCCATGAACATCAACGGCCGGGTCCGCATGGCCTGCTCCGCCCTGGTGGACAAGCTCGAGCAGCCCATCACCCTGGAGCCGATGAAGAAGTTCCCGGTGGTGCGCGACCTCACCGTGGACCGCGACCGCATGTTCGAGTCGCTCAAGCGCGTGAAGGGGTGGATCCCCGTCGACGGCACGTACAACCTGGGCCCCGGCCCGCGCCAGTCGCAGAAGGACCACTCCGTGATGTACGTGCTGTCCACGTGCATCACCTGCGGCAGCTGCCTGGAGGCGTGCCCCCAGGTGACGCTGGACAACGACTTCATCGGCGCCGCGCCCATCAGCCAGGCCCGCCTGTTCAACATGCACCCCACGGGCAAGCTGAACGCGGAGGAGCGCACGCGCGCCCTCATGGGCCCCGGCGGCATCCAGGACTGCGGCAAGGCGCAGAACTGCGTGAAGGTCTGCCCGAAGGAGATCCCCCTCACCACCTCCATCGCGGTGATGAACCGCGAGGTGAGCAAGCTGATGATCAAGGACATCTTCTTCAAGGAAGAGGAGCAGAAGGCGTCCAGCGGCCCGGGGTAGTCCTTCCCGCACGCCGTCCTGGCTTCCTCGCGGCCCCGTGCCAGCGTCCCCTTCGAGCGGGGCGCCGGGCGGGGCCGTGTCCGTTGGGATGAAGGCCGCCTCATCCACCCGGACACCGGGTGTTATCCCGGCGGACGGGGCCTGTGTCCCGCCGCGACGCTGGAGGCCAAACGGCCTTGCCATCCGTCGTTTTCTGCGCAATGAGGGCCCGCGTTGACGCCCCGTGTAGGGGCTGTCCTCGTCTCCCCTCGTCCCACCCGGAGATTCGATGAAGATCCACGAGTACCAGGGCAAGGAACTCTTCCGGAAGTATGGCGTGCCCACGCCGCGCGGCATCCTCGCGCTCAATCCCGATGAGGCGGAGGCCGCGGCGAAGGAGTTGGCCACGCCCGTCGTCGTCGTGAAGGCGCAGATCCACGCGGGTGGCCGCGGCAAGGGCGGCGGCGTGAAGCTGGCCAAGAGCCCCGCGGAGGCCAAGACGCTCACCCAGCAGATGCTGGGCATGATGCTCAAGACCATCCAGACCGGCCCGGAAGGGCAGAAGGTCAACAAGGTCTACATCGAAGAGGGCCTGGACATCGGTCAGGAGCTGTACCTGGGCGTGACGCTCGACCGCGCCACCAGCCGCATCACCTTCATGGCGTCCACCGAGGGCGGCGTGGAGATTGAAGAAGTGGCGGAGAAGCACCCGGAGAAGATCCTCCGCGCCGTCGTGGACCCCGCGGTGGGCTTCGCGGACTTCCAGGGCCGCGAGCTGGCCTTCGGGCTGGGCCTGACGGGCCCCACGGTGAGCAAGTTCGTCCAGTTCTGCGCCGCGCTCTACAAGATGTACGTGGAGACGGACGCGGCCCTCGTGGAGATCAACCCGCTGGTCATCCGCAAGAGCGGCGGCGTGGTGGCGCTCGACGCGAAGGTGACCTTCGACGAGAACGCGCTCTACCGGCACAAGGAACTCCTGGAGTACCGCGACGTGGCGGAAGAGGAGCCCCGCGAGACGCAGGCCAAGGAGCACGACCTGGCCTACATCGCGCTGGACGGCAACATCGGCTGCATGGTGAACGGCGCGGGTCTGGCCATGGCCACCATGGACACCATCAAGCTGGTGGGCGGCGCTCCGGCCAACTTCCTGGACGTGGGCGGCGGCGCGAGCAAGGAGAAGGTGACGGCGGCCTTCAAGCTCATCCTCGCGGATCCGCAGGTCAAGGCGGTGCTCGTCAACATCTTCGGCGGCATCATGAAGTGTGACGTCATCGCGGAAGGCATCATCGCGGCGGCGAAGGAAGTGCAGCTGAAGATCCCGCTCGTCGTGCGCCTGGAAGGCACCAACGTGGAGCAGGGCAAGGAGTTGCTCCGCAACTCGGGCCTCGCCATCACCCCCGCGGACAACCTGCGCCAGGCGGCCGAGAAGGCCGTGGCGGCCATCAAGTAGGGCCTTCGCTCCCTCTTTCCTGAAAGAACGCCATGAGCATCCTCGTCAACGAGAACACGAAGGTCCTCGTCCAGGGCATCACCGGCTCGGCGGGCTCGTTCCACGCCAAGCAGATGCTGGAGTACGGAACGAAGATCGTCGGCGGTGTCACGCCCGGCAAGGGCGGCACCTCCTTCGAGGGCAAGGTTCCCGTGTTCAACACGGTCGCCGACGCGGTGAAGCAGGCGGGCGCGAACACGTCCGTCATCTTCGTGCCGCCGCCCTTCGCCGCGGACTCCATCATGGAGGCCGCGGACGCGGGCATCTCCCTCATCATCACCATCACCGAGGGCATCCCGGTCAACGACATGGTGCGCGCCAAGCGCTACCTGCAGGGCAAGCCGGGCGTGCGCCTCATCGGGCCGAACTGCCCTGGCGTCATCACCCCCGGCGCCAAGTGCAAGATCGGCATCATGCCGGGCCACATCCACAAGCCGGGCCGCATCGGCGTGGTGTCCCGCTCCGGCACGCTGACCTACGAAGCCGTGCACCAGCTCACGCAGCTGGGGCTGGGCCAGTCCACCGCGGTGGGCATTGGCGGCGACCCCGTCAACGGCACCAACTTCGTGGACGTGCTGAAGCTCTTCCAGGCCGACCCGGAGACGGACGCCGTCATCATGATCGGTGAGATCGGCGGCAGCGCGGAGGAAGAGGGCGCCGAGTACGTCGCGCGCGAGTTCACCAAGCCCATCGCCGGCTTCATCGCCGGTCAGTCCGCGCCCCCGGGCAAGCGCATGGGCCACGCGGGCGCCATCATCTCCGGCGGCAAGGGCACGGCCACGGAGAAGATCAAGGCGATGGAGGCCGCGGGCATCCTGATGGCCGCGAGCCCCGCCGAGCTGGGCACCACGCTGCAGGAGGCCGTGAAGCGCGGCCCCCCGAAGAAGCGCTAAGCCAACCTTTCACACGACACACACGAGGAGCCAAAGACCATGGCCATCGAGCGTACGCTGTCCATCATCAAGCCGGACGGGCTGAAGAACCACCACATCGGGGAGATCATCTCCCGCTTCGAGAAGGCGGGCCTGACGCCCGTTGGCATCCGTCTGCAGCAGCTGTCGCAGAAGGAAGCGGAAGGCTTCTACGCCGTCCACAGCGCCCGGGGCTTCTTCAAGGACCTGGTCGCGTTCATGACCTCCGGACCCGTGGTCGTGATGGCGCTCGAGGGTGAGAACGCCGTCCTGAAGAACCGTGACCTCATGGGCGCCACGGATCCGAAGAAGGCCGACAAGGGCACCATCCGCGCCGACTTCGCCCAGAGCATCGACGCGAACACGGTGCACGGCTCGGACAGCCTGGAGAACGCGAAGAACGAGATCGCGTACTTCTTCCGCGAGACCGAGCTCCAGAAGTACTAAGCAGCTTCCTGCCTGCTGACAGCGGCCCGGAGTCCACGCCCCACGCGGCGCGGACCCGGGCCGTCGTCTTTCTACGAAGCTCGCGGGCCTGCTGTATCCGGTTGCCCTCCCGGACGGTCCTTGCTACCGATAATGAAAATCACAATCGGCAAGGAAGCACGCATGAGCGGCGATTCAGAGCGCGTGGCCCGGCGGGGGCCGTTCCCGGTGAAGTTGCGGTTGCTGGAGGTCCTGCGCGTGACACGGCTGTCGCCGCACATGGTGCGCGTGACGCTGGGCGGCCCGGAGCTGGAGGGCTTCTCGTCCCCTGGCGCGGATGATCACGTGAAGTGCTTCTTCGCGGAGCCCGGCGTGCAGAAGCCGGACATGCCGGTAGTGGGGCCCAACGGCCTGACGATGCCGGAGGGGCTCAAGAAGCCCGCCTCGCGCGACTACACGCCGCGCCGCTTCGACCCGAAGGCGGGCGAGCTGGACATCGACTTCGTGCTGCACGGGGAAGGCCCCGCGTCGCTGTGGGCCCAGCAGGCGAAGCCCGGGGACTTCATGGGCATTGGGGGGCCGCGCAGCACGCACGACGTGGCGGACGACTTCGACTGGTACCTGCTCGCGGGGGACCAGAGCGCGCTGCCGGCCATCGCTCGCCGCCTGGAGGAGCTGCCCGCGGGCAAGCGCGCGTTCGCCTTCATCGAGGTCGCGGACGCGGCGGAGGAGCAGCCCATTGTCAGCAAGGCGGACGTGAAGCTCACCTGGCTGCACCGGGGGGGCGCGGAGGCCGGGACGACGAAGCACCTGGAGGACGCGCTCCGGGCCTGGACGCCGCCTGCCGGGGACGGGTTCGTGTTCGTGGCCGGGGAGTCCACGTCGCTCAAGCCCATCCGGGAACACCTGGTGAATGAGCGCGGTCTGAACAAGAGCTGGATGCGGGTGACGGGTTACTGGAAGCGTGGCGTCGCCGAGCATCACGATTCCAAGGGGTAGGCAGGGAAGGGGGCGGGCACTCCTTTGACTTGCCGTGCCTTCTTGTGGGAAGCACGCCCCATTTCCCTCCGTTAGCCCCGACTGAATGATGTCCGAGCCTACCGCCACAGCCCTCCCTGTCACCGAGCCCCTCCCGGTGCCGGCCCCCGCGAAGCTGGTCGACGTGGCCAGCCTGTCGCGTGAGAAGCTCGCGCTGTTCCTGAGCGAGCAGCTGGGCGAGCGCCCGTTCCGCGCGGCGCAGCTCTACCGCTGGCTGCACCAGCGCGGCGCCACGTCCTTCGATGAGATGACGGACCTGTCCAAGGCCCTGCGCGAGAAGCTCAAGGTCCAGGCGGAGATCGTCCCGCTGGTGAAGGACCTGGAGCAGCGCAGCGTCGACGGCACCATCAAGTACCGCTTCAAGACGCGCGAGGGGCGCTACATCGAAGCCGTCTACATGCCGTCGGAGGACCGCAAGACGCTGTGCGTGTCCACGCAGGTGGGCTGCGCGATGGCCTGCTCGTTCTGCATGACGGGCACGCTGGGCCTCAAGCGCAACCTCACCGCCGGGGAGATTGTCGCCCAGGTGCACGCGGTGAACCGCGAGGTGCGCCGCAACGAGAACCTGGAGACGTTCCGCCCGCTCACGAACCTGGTGTTCATGGGCATGGGCGAGCCGCTCCACAACTTCGAGAACCTCAAGACGGCGCTCGCCATCCTCCAGTCGGAGGAGGGGCCCAACTTCAGCCACCGGCACATCACCGTCTCCACCGTGGGCCTGGTGCCGATGATTGAGCGCTTCGGCCAGGAGACGGACGTCAAGCTGGCCATCTCGCTCAACGCCAGCACGGACGAGCAGCGCAGCCAGACGATGCCGGTGAACCGCAAGTGGAACATCGCGGCGCTGCTGGACGCGTGCCGCAAGTTCCCGCTGCGCCAGGGTCGGCGCATCACCTTCGAGTACGTGCTGCTCAAGGGCTTCAACGACAGCGACGCGGACGCGCACCGGCTCAAGGAGTTGCTGCGCGACATTCCCGCGAAGGTGAACCTCATTCCCTACAACGAGAACCCCGGCCTGGGGTTCCAGACCACGGGCGAGGAGCGGGCGGAGGAGTTCCGCGCCATCCTTGCCGAGGCGCATGTCGCGGCCTACATCCGGAAGAACCGGGGCCGGGACATCGCGGGGGCCTGTGGCCAGCTCGCCAATCGCGACGAGACGGCCGCCGAAGCCCCTACGTGACATAAGCACCCGAGCTTCCTTGACAATCCTGTTGCCGGGGCGCTAAGAGCGCCCCCCTCCGCCTGTTACCGTAGAAGTCACACGTTTTCGCTGGAGCGTTCCATGGCCGTTGTCCTCCGTCTTGCCCGCGCGGGCGCCAAGAAGATGCCGTACTACCACGTGGTTGCCACCGACTCGCGCAGCCCGCGTGACGGCAAGTTCCTGGAGCAGGTCGGCTCCTACGACCCCAACCACAGCCCCGCGAAGGTGCAGTTCAACGAGGAGCGGCTGAACTACTGGCTGAAGAGCGGCGCGCTGCCCTCCGAGACGGTCGCGGACCTCATCAAGACGGCGAAGAAGCAGGCCCCGGCGACCACCGCCTGAGCACGCCCCCGTCTGGACAAGACGTGGAGCCGCTGCTCACGTATCTGGCGAAGGCCCTGGTTGATCAACCCGACCAGGTCGCCCTGCGCATCTCCGAGGCGGATGGCGGCCAGCTCTATGAGCTGAAGGTCGCCCCCGAGGACGTCGGCAAGGTCATCGGCCGTGATGGGCGCACTGTGAACGCCCTCCGGACGCTGCTCAACGCCGCCGCCCAGAAGCAGGGCCAGAAGGTCCGCCTGGAGATTCTCGACGACCGGCGCACCCCGGGTTCTCCCGCGGCGCCGCCTGCTCCGGACGCCGCGCGGTGAGCGCGCAGGACTGTCTGGAGCTGGGCTACGTGGCCCGTGCGCACGGGCTGCGTGGCGAGGTGGCCGTCCGCGCCTTCGACCCCGCGTCGGAGACGCTCGGCACGGTCGACCGTGTCCGCCTGCGCCTGCGCTCCGGTGAGGAGCGCGAGTACGCGGTGGAGTCCTTCCGCCCGGCGAACAAGGAAGACCTCTTGTTCTTCGAGGGCGTGGAGTCCCGCCTGGCCGCCGAGGCGCTGGTGGGCGCGAAGGTGTTCGTCTACCGCGAGGACCTGGAGCCGCCCGAGGAGGGCCAGTTCTTCCAGGGCGACCTCGTGGGCTTGGCCGCCGTGGACGAGCAGGGCGTGTCCCTGGGGACGGTGGAAGAGGTCTGGGCCACCGGTGAAGTGCCCAACCTGGTGATCCGCGCGAAGGGCCGGCCGGAGCTGGTGGTGCCCTTCGCGGACGAGTTCGTGCCCACGGTGGACGTGCCCGCGGGGCGCATCGTGATCCGGCCTCCGGAGTACCTGGTGGCGGACGGGCCAGAAGCGCCTGGGGACGAGCCTGGAGACAGTGGGTGAGCTACCCCGTGGAGCTCCTCACGCTGTTCCCCGGCATGGTGTCCGGCTACCTGGGCGCGAGCATCCTCGGGAAGGCGCAGGAGAAGGGGCTCATCTCCGTCACCCTCACCGACGTGCGCGACTTCGCCGAGGGCAAGCACCGCGTCACCGACGACGCGCCCTATGGCGGCGGCGCCGGCATGGTGATGAAGCCCGAACCGCTGGTGGCCGCCATCGAGGCCGCGCGCGCTCGGCTGCCTGGCGCGAAGGCGCTCTTGATGAGCCCCCGGGGGCCCACGTTCACGCAAGGAACGGCGCGCGAGCTGGCTCGGCACGCGGCCGGGCTGATCCTCGTCTGCGGCCGTTATGAAGGCGTGGACGAGCGGGTGATGCCCTTCCTGGACGGCGAGCTGTCCCTGGGCGACTTCGTCCTCACGGGTGGGGAGGTCGCTGCCATGGCGGTGGTGGACGCCGTGGCGCGGCTGGTGCCGGGCGTCCTGGGCAACGAAGCGTCCTCCGTCGCGGAGAGCTTCGAGGAGGGACTGCTGGAGCACCCTCACTACACCCGGCCGCCTGTCTTCCGGGGAGCCGAGGTGCCCGCCGTCCTCCAGTCCGGCGATCACGCCCGCATCGCCCGCTGGCGCCGGTGGAAGGCCATCAAGCTCACGCAGGAGCGGCGGCCGGACCTGTTCGCGCGGCTGGTGTTCAGCAAAGCGGATCAGAAACTGCTCGCCAGGGAAGAAGAAGCGTTGTAACCCTGCGTGTTCTCGCGGAACCTTTTGTTGCAGGCTTGTTCGTCCCGGCGCTCTCTGCTAGGACGGCCCGCTCTTTTCCACGCGTCCTACGCGTCAAGTTCCGCTTTCTGGAGTCCGTCATGCGCCGTAGCCTCATCGAGCACGTCGAAAACAAGTTCCTGCGCAAGGACATCACCGAGTTCCGCACGGGTGATTCCGTTCGCGTCCATTGGAAGGTCAAGGAAGGCGAGAAGGAGCGCGTGCAGGCCTTCGAGGGCGTGGTCATCCGCAAGACCAAGGGCACGAACCGCGCGACCTTCACCGTGCGCAAGATGTCCTTCGGCGTCGGCGTGGAGCGCATCTTCCCCATCCACAGCCCGCGCTACGAGAAGATCGAAGTCCTCACCCGCGGCGACGTGAACCGCAAGCGCCTGTTCTACCTCCGCGAGCTGAAGGGCAAGGCCTCGCGCGTGGACGTGCTGGTGGATCCTGAGAAGGCCGCTGCGAAGGCCGCCAAGGCCGCCGCCGCTCAGGGCTAGTAGGTCCTCAGAAACCCTCTCGCGGCCTTCACGGCCGCGTGCGAGAAGGAGCGTCCGTCACTGGACGCTCCTTTTTTCGTTCGGGCTAGACTGCGCACGCCATGCACTTCGTCGAGGTCGCCATCCAGAACGTCCGCGGGTTCTCTCCCGCCGGGCGTTTCCCGCTGAAGACCGGGTACCTCATCCTCAAGCCACCCACGGCGGACGTGCTGCCGCTGGGGAGCCTGTCGCTGTCGCTGCTGTTCGCGGATGGCCGCGGCGGGGACTCGAGCCTCGTGGGCTCGGCGGGGCGTTCCGGCAAGGCCGCGCTGACGTTCGTGGGCCAGGACGGGATGACGTACCGGGTGCTGCGCGAGCTGGGCGGTTCCGGGTCGCTGCACCGGCTCAACCCCGCCACGGCCCAGCCGGAGCTCGTGTCCACGGACGTCTCGGAGATCAACCAGTACCTGCGCGGCCAGGCGGGCCTGCCTCCGCGCACCACGTTCGAGCAGGTGTACTGCCTCCAGCTGGTGATGCTGCCGTCGCGCCGGCCGCGCAAGAGCACGCCCAAGGCCGCCGCCGCGGCGGGCGCGAAGGCCTCCGGGACCACGCCGTCGCTGGCGGCCGCCGCACAGGTGTTGCCGGCGGAGGACGTCCCGGCCGCCGAGGCGAAGGTGAAGGTGCTGGAGAAGGAGCTCGTCACCGCGAAGGCGGTGGATCAGCTCCAGTTCAAAGTGGACGAGCTGTCGTCGCTCATCTTCGAGGCGGACTCGAAGCTCCGGGGCGGCGAGGGGCTCAAGACCGCCATCGCGGAGGCGGAGACCGCCTGGCGCGCGGCGCCCTCGCCGGAGTCGCTGGGCCTGCCGCTGGACATCCTCACGCGCGTGAAGCGCTACCCGAAAGCGGTGGCGCGGCGGGACGAGGCGCTGACGCGGCTGGAGACAGACCGCGATCCGGAGCTGGAGGACGCGTCGCTGAAGGTGCCGCCGCTCACGAAGAACCGCTACTTCTGGGGCGGTCTGGGCACGGGCGTGCTCTTCCTGGGCTTGAGCGTGGGCCTGGGCATCGCCGCGGCCCAGCCCATGTGGCGCTACCTGGCGTTGATCAACATCCCCGCCTTCGGCACGGCGGCGCTGATGGCGCTGCGCTACGTGGAGGACCTGCAGGCGGCCACGCGCAAGGGCACCAAGGACAACCGCAAGGACGCGCGGCAGAAGAAGATCCTCGATGAGTTCGAGCTCGAGGACGCGCCGATCCGCATGGCCGTCAAGGCGCTGAACCTGGAGAGCTACGAGGAGATCCCCGGCGCGCTGGAACAGAAGGACCTGCTCGGCATGCGGCTGGGAGAGCTGCAGACCCAGCTGGAGGAGTTCGAGGCCTCCGCCGAGTACCAGGGCGCCCTTCGCGACGGCCAGGAGATGCGCGCGCAGCAGGAGGAGCTCAACGCGGAGCTGTCCGCCAAGGGCACCTACGTGCGCGACCTGCGCGAGGTGGAGCGGGAGCTGTCCCGGCTGAAGGAGTCCATCGCGCTGGCGAAGGCGCCTCCGGTGCAGGTGGTCGCGGCCCCCGGTCAAGCACCGGTGCCGGTGGATCCGCTGGAGGACCCATCCCCGCTGGTGCTGTCGCAGGCCGCGGACGTGCTCACGTCCGACATGCTGTCGGTGCAGGCGCTGATGAAGGACCGCTGCGTGCAGTACCTCACCGCGCTCACGGACCGGCGCTATCAAGGCGTGGAGTGGGACCGCGAGGGCAACGCCTTCCTGCTCACGCAGAACAGCCGCATCCCGGTGGGAGAGCTGCCCCCGAAGGACATCGACCTCTACTACCTAGCGCTGCGCATGACGGTGGTGGAGAAGACGTGCGCCCGCGTGAAGCGCCCCTTCATCCTGGACGACGTGCTGACGGGCATGGACGAGGCGAAGCTGCCCCTCGTTGCCCGCATGCTCAAGCACCTGGGCACGCTCACGCAGGTCCTGCACGTCACCGCCCACCCCGGCTTCGGCCAGATGTCGGACGGCACCGTTAACGTCTAGCCGCCGCCGGAAGTGCGTGGGGCGGCGGGGGCGGAATGGCAA
>NZ_RAWK01000400.1 GCF_003612165.1 Corallococcus aberystwythensis
GGTCGGGGCAGCAAAGGCAACACGGGGCAGGACGGATCAGCAGGGGCAGCACGCATCACCTCGCAACGCGCGGCACGGGGGGCATCAGGCAGCGCGGTCGAGCAAGGCAGCAGGCAGCACGTTGGTCGGGGCTGGGCGGCGGGACGGGGCAGTGCGCAGTTTGGGGGAGTCCGGCAAAGGCAGTCGCGGTCGCCGGACGGGAGACGTGAAGGGCAGTGAAACAGGACGTGGCGGTGCTCGAGCTTCGCGATCCAGCCGACACAGCGGCATCGCGGCGACGCGACAGTCAGCACCGGACGTGTGGCAGTGACGGGTGTGGAGTGGCGGGTCGGGGGGAGCAACACGCAGCCGGGTTCCGTGGAGGGAGTGCTCCCGGGATCCGGCGTACCTCGCAAATCTCATCGTGCAGGGGCGCGATGTCTGGAACGGGGAGAAGCCTCATGGGAGCGGTGTCCATCGTCACCGCGGCGGTAGCGGTCCTGGCGGCTCACGAGGCCATTGCCCAGACAGCACCGCAGGTGCAGCTACCGCAGGTCCAGGTTCAGCAGGGGGAAGGCCGGCGGCGCATGAATGATCCGGAGCGGCTGGCGCCCTTCGGTCTGATGCTCGACGCGGGCATGCCCGAGGGCGCGGGGCTCTCCGGCGTCCTCCGGCCCTCACCGCACCTGCGATTGCACATCGGCGGCGCGCACAACGGCCTGCGAGGCGCCTTGCGCGCGGGGCTCACGCTGCTGCCGCTGAGGGGCAAGGTGTCGCCCTCATTCTCATGGGAGTTCGGGCACGCGCAGGCCGCGAGCACCAAGACGCTGAACCGGCGGCTCGCGGACCGGACGCAGCTGCCCACCTCCTCCATGGAACGCGTGGGCTACACGTACGTCAGCACCCACCTGGGCCTGGAGTTCAACGCCACCCGGCGCCTCAGCTTCTTCGTGCGCGGCGGCATGAGCTTCATGGAGATGGACGTCCCCAGCCTCCAGAAGCTGGATGAGCCCTTCCGCGACTCGCTGTCTCCCGTGGAGACGAAGTCGTGGATGATGCGCACCCTGCAGCCGTCCGGAAAACTCGGCTTCATGTTCTTCTTCGGCTGATCAGCGGGCGAGCACCCGCTCGAAGAACGCGAGCGCCTGGGCCTCCGCCCAGAAGTACGGACGGTGCACGCGGCCCGCGACGAAGCCCACGTGACCGCCCTGTTCCGTCAGCACCACACTGAGGAACGGGTTGTCCCGCGCCGAGGGCGGAATCACCGGTGCCTCCAGCATCGGATCATCCGCGGAGCTCAAGAGCAGCGTGGGCCGGCGGATGTCCGCGAGCCTGGGCCCTGACGACGCCTCCCGGTAGTAGTGCTCCGCGTCCCGGAAGCCATGCAGCGGCCCGGTGACCACGTCGTCATAGCCCCGGATGGTGTGCGCCGCCTCCATGCGCGCCCCGTCGAACGCGCCCGGGAACCGCTGCAACTTCACGCGGGCCTTGCTCTTGAGCGTGCGCAGGAACCGCTCGCGGTAGAGCCAGTGGTAGCCGCTGCCGCCATCCAGCTTCCGGCAGCACGCGTCCAGATCGTACGGCGCGCTGATGGACACGGCGGCGGCCACCGGCGCCTGCTCCCCCGTCTCCTCCAGCAGCCGGCACAACACGTTGGCGCCCAGCGAGAAGCCCACCGCGAGCATCGGCCCGGTGATGCGCGAGCGCACGTCCGCCATCACGAGCAGCGTGTCCGCCGTGTCCCCGGAGTGGTACGCCCGGGCAAGCCGGTTCGGCTCCCCGCTGCATGAGCGGAAGTTGATCGCCGTGGCGCCCCAGCCGCGCTTCGCCGCGCCCCGCAGCACCTCCGTGACGTAGCCCGCCTGCGACGACCCCTCCAGCCCGTGCAGCACCACCACGTGCGGCGCGCCCGTCGGGCCGTCGAAGGTGTCCAGGTCGACGAAGTCCCCGTCGGGAAGGTCGCGCCGCTCCCGGCGCAGGGGCGGCACGCGGGTGGGGCGCACGACCGACGCGTAGATGGTCTGCGCGTGCGGACCGCGAAGGCCGGGCGCGGGAACGAACGGCTCGGTGGGCTGGAACGTCACTTGCGCTCCCGGATGGCGCGCGCCATCCGCATGGAGGCGCAGCCGGACTTGCGCACCGCTTCCGCCTCCGCGGTGAGCTGGAACAGCGCCAGGTAGTTGTGCACGCGCTCCTCCAGCGTGGGGGCCTCGATGCGGCGGCACACCTCGTCCGCCGCGTAGTCGCGGCACACCTGGGGCCGCCGCTCATAGACGGTGCACAGGTTGTCCGCGCCCAGGTGCGGGCACCTCAAGCCCAGGGGCTTGTCCAGCGCGGCGATGTCCGGCGCCACGCAGCAGGCGCCACAGCAGGTGCACTCCATGAGGCTCCTTGACGACACGGCTTTCAGCGGCGGACGGCCTGCTCCACCTTGCCCAGGTTCGTCACGGTGAGCGTGACGCCCTGACCCTTCTTCCACGCGACGAACTCCTCCTCGCGCGTGGGCTTCACCTCGTGCTGCTTCACGCCGTCGTCGTCGTAGCGCACGAGCACGGTGTAGTCCTCCTCGCGCCGCACCCGCTCGTTCGTTCCGGCGGTGAGGTCCGGCCAGCGCGGCGCGCCGTCCGTGCCCTTGAGCTCGCGCGTATCCACGGGCTTCCACACGTACGTGTCGTAGGCGCACTGCTGCGAGTAGACGGGCTCGTTGCGGTAGCGCGTCTCCGTGTCGCAGTCCTCGTAGGACTCGTTGCAGTACTTCGTCACGTCGTGGCAGACCTCCTCGGCGAAGCCGTTGCCCTTGTCGCGGCGGGTGCACTTCTCCTCGGTGCCGCAGGCCGCCTTGCGCGTCTTCGTCCGGCACACGCGCTGGGTGCCGTCCGCGACCCGGCGGGTGCCGCGCTGGCGGGACACGCAGTCGCGGATGTTCGTCACGCCCGCGACCTCGCCCGCGCCGTTCACCGGCATGCGTGGCGCGGTGGCGCTCAGCTCGTCCCGCCAGCCCGTGCGCGTCTCCGGCACGAAGCGCTCCTGCACCAGCGCGCGGCGCCAGTTCGTCGCCACCACCTCGCCCTGGAGCTCATGCTTCATGTTGCCCCACATGCCCACCGCGCAGGTGCCCAGGCAGCAGGAACTCAAGATGCCCACCACGATGAGCGCCACCTTCCCGAAGCGCCGGGGCTTGGGCGCGGGCTTCGGCGGCGGCTGGGGCCCCAGGTCCGCGATGGCCGCGGCCTTCGCATCCGAGCCCCGTTCCGCGGAGCACTGCCGGCAGCGCTTGCCGTCGCCCCGGTTGGCCGCGCCGCAGTAGGCGCAGAACCAGTCCTCACCGGCCCCGGCCATGTCCAGGGCCTGCTCGTCGGTGACGCCTTCGCGCGTGGACTTGCCGGAGGCCGCGTCCACGTCCCCGAAGTCGAACTCGGACTCCTTGCCGCTGAGCTCCCGCGGGTTGTTGCAAGAGGGGCAGTTCTTGTGACGGGCCGGAATGTTCTTGGCGCCACAGGACGTGCAGTTCCAGGAGCCCTCGATGATGCGCCTTCGCTCAGCCATGGAGCGCATCCTAGGGGACCTGTCGGCGCCTGACACATCCAGGTTAAGATCGCCGCCTGCACTCCCGCCGGGCCGGAGGTGGGGAGCCAGAGCGTCTTCCAGGAGCGGGAAGACGCGGGGGGGAATTCCATGTCTCGTCGAACGCTGGATGTGATTCCGAAGCACCGGATGTTGCGCCGTACCCTCTACGGGCTGCTGCTGGCCGCCCCCTTGCTGCCCGGGGGACTGGCCTGCGGCGGGTACCCGGAGTGCGGTTACGGTCCCACGAGTCTGTCCGGGGGCTCCATCGCGTACAATTCGGACGGGGGCATCCCAAGCTATTCGGACCTGTCGTGCGACTCCTGCCCCGACCAGGGAAAGCATGGCGCCCAGTTCAAGAGCTGCTTCGCGTCGGCTTCCGGGATCCCCGGAAAGGCGAACATCACGTGCTCCTACGTCACCTGCTCCAACGACGGGCGCAGGCCGGAGGGACTGGTGGAGGCCCGCTTGCCGGAAGCGGGGGATGCGCTCGGGGCCCTCTTCGCGCACGCGGCCTGGCTGGAGGCGGCGTCGGTGCCGGCCTTCCTGCGGCTCGCGGAGGAGCTCAAGGCGCACGGCGCGCCGGAGGCGTTGGTGAAGGCGGCCCGGCGCTCCGCGGGGGACGAGGTGCGCCACACCCGCCAGATGCAGGCGCTGGCCCGGCGCCACGGCGCGACGATGCCGGAGGTGGAACTGCCGCCCTTCGAGCCGCGCTCGCTGGAGGAGATGCTCCTGGAGAACGCCGTGGAGGGCTGCGTGCGGGAGACCTTCGGCGCCTTCGTCGCGGGCTGGCAGGGACGCGCCGCCAGGGACCCGGAGGTGCGGAGCACGCTGCGCGCCATCGCCCGGGACGAGGTGCGGCACGCGGAGCTGGCGTGGGCCGTGGATGCCTGGGCACGGCAACACCTGAGCGCCGTCCAGCGGGAGCGGTTGCACCAGGCGCGGCGGGACGCGCTGCGGACCCTGGGCGAAGAGGTGGATGGCCACCGGCCGCCAGAGCCGCTGATCCACGAGGCCGGCATGCCCTCGCGTGAGCAGGCCCGGGCGCTGTTCCAGGGACTCACCACCCTGGCCGCGTAGCTCACACCCAGAGGGCGCGAGGGAAGGGGACCTCTGGCGCGGGGGGCAGCCCCGCGCGCAGCGGCCGGAGCATGGGCAGCGACCCATCCCGCTGCACGCGCACGGCGCCGGGCGCTCCCTCGAGGAGGGGCGCCGTCGAGGACTCCTCCCACCACACCACGCGCTTGAGCCCCGCCGCATGCGCCACGCGGCGCGCCTCCGTGAGCAGCGCCTCCGCCGCGGAGGCATCCCGCGCATCCAGCATCAACACCACCAGCTCGCCGTAGCGCGCGTTCATCGTCCACAGCGCGGTGGATTCACCCACCACCGCGCCGCACGTCCGGGGCCGTGGCCGCGACAGCAGCTCCGCGTAGATGCGCTCCCGCTCCAGGTGCCAGTCCACCTGCGCGGCGCTGGGCCACAGGAAGAAGGGCACGTCCGGCCGGCGCATCCTCGCGAGCGCGAGCGCCACGTCCGTCTCCTGCAGCCCGCCGTCCACGGCCCGTCCGCCCGGCGCATCGGCCGCGTCCAGCTGCCAGTCGTACGCGGGCACCTCCACGTAGCCCGACCGGCGATACAGCGGCGCCCCGACGTCGGAGAAGAGGACCACCGAGTGCGGACGCGGCGCCACCTGCTCCAGCTCCGCGGCGACGGCATCCATCAACCGCGTGGCGTGTCCCCGTCCGCGCAGGGACTCCTCGGTGAAGACGCTGGCGATGGCGTAGCTGTCTCCCTGCGTGAGCTGTCCGTCCGCGCCGCGCAGGAAGCTGTCCGTGTGGAAGGTCTCGCATGACGCCAGCACCCGGCCGTCGTCCGCCAGCCACAGCCACGTGTTCATGCCCTCGCGGCTCCACGGGTGCGCGCGCAGCCGCGCTTCGCGCTCCTGGTACTGCGGCACGCTCAGGGGCGAACCCCACGCGGCATGGGTGACGGCATCGCGCTGCGCCTTCTGCGCGTCGGTGGCGAGGACGAGGGACATGGTGCCGGGCACGCTAGCCACACGCCCCGCCCGCGTGCGAGCGCTTACAGCGTCGTGGTGTACGGGAACCGGAAGTGCAGCTGCAGGTACGCCTGCCCCACGTGGAAGATGCCGTCGCCCAGTGAGTCCGGAAGCCCCAGCCCGCCCAGCTCCTGCGGCACGTAGAAGGTGGACTCCCAGCCCACGCTGACGAGGAAGCTCTTCGCCAGCTGGAACTCCAGGTCCGCGCCCAGGCTCGCCCCGGGCCTGAGGAAGTGCGTGTCTGGCAGCGTGTCGGAGAAGATGTACGCGTACGTCAACACCAGCCCCACGCCCAGCTTGAAGCGCACCGGGCTGGACGACAGCGGCACCCCCAGCCCCAGCGGCTTGAACGTCACGCCGTACATCCCCGTGTCGCGATACTTCGGCGAGATGATGAACGAGTCCGGGATGAAGATGGACGGCGAGATGCGGATCTCGTCCATCTGCTTCGCCTGCTTCCGGTAGCGGGCGGGAATGGCGCGCTGGTTCTTGCGCAGCCACTCCTTGTCCAGCACCGCGTCCACCGACAGCTTCAGCCCCGTGTGCAGGAACTGGTCGTCCGCGATGGGGCCGGAGAACACGAACACCGCCGGCCCCACACCCACGTCCACCGGCACGGTGACCTTCTGCGCCGCCAGGGCGACGGCGGGCCACAGCGACAGCGCGAACAGCAGCGGGAGCAGGGTGGGCCTCAAGGGCGGGTCCTCACGTACCGGGTCCGGCAAGGACCCGCGTTTCGAGCCTAGAAGGCTAGGACGCTCCCTGTCCCGCATGCGCTAAGAAGTTCGCGCCGGAAAGGGAGCCGGCTCTTCACGCTCCCTTGCAGGTCCGTTGCCGCACCTGCTTCACCCCAAGGAACTCCGATGCTCCCCGTTGCACTGCTGCTCGCCTCGTCCTGTCTCTTATA
>NZ_RAWK01000401.1 GCF_003612165.1 Corallococcus aberystwythensis
GAGGCGCTGCGGCGCGTGGGGCCGCCCACGGTGCCCGCGGTGCTGGAGGAGGGGCGGGTCGGGGGCAGGCCGTTCCTGGTGCAGGAGTTGTTGCGAGGGCAGACGCTCGCGGCGTGGATGGCGGCGCTGCCTGGGACGGGTGCGGCGTCCGTGGCGCGGGTGCGGGAACTGCTGGCGGGGCTGTGTCCGGCGGTGGCGCGCGTGCACGCGGTGGGGCTCGCGCACCGGGACCTGAAGCCGGAGAACATCTTCCTGCGCGAGGGCGGCGCGCTGAGCCTCCTGGACTTCGGCCTCGCGCGGAGCATGGGAGAGGGGCCGTCGGAGGAGGCGGGAAACCGGGCGGGCACGACGGTCTACATGGCGCCGGAGCAGTGCCTGGATTCGCGCGAGGCGGGCACTCCCGCGGACATCTACGCGCTGGGGGTCCTGCTCTTCGAACTGCTCACGGGCACTCCGCCGTTTCACGGCAGCGCTGACGAGGTGCGCGAAGGACACGTGAGCCAGCGTCCGCCGCGCATGTCCGAACGGGCACCGGTTCCGGTGGCGCTCGACGCGGTGGTGGCGCGGTGTCTGGCCAAGGCTCCGGCGGAACGGTACGCGAGCGCGGAGGAGGTGCTGGCCGCGTTCGAGGCCGCGTGCGCGGAAGAGGTCGCGCTGCCGGGTGTCGTCGGGGCGAGAGACGCGCGGCCGGCGCAGGCACTGGCAACGTTCGCGGGAGCGCGGCCGGTGGCGATGCTGGGGCTGCGCACGGCCGCGTCGGTGGACGGGCTCGCAGCCACGCTGGAGCCGTTCGGTGGGGTGCTGGCGCGGGTCGCGGCGGGTGGCTACCTGCTCGTCTTCTGCGAGTCATTGTCCGCGGAGGCGAACGTGCGCGCGGCGGCGCTCGCGGCACGGCGGCTGGTGGAGTCCGGAGACGCGGCGGCGGTCCTGCACGTCGCGGTGCTGTACGTGCATCCCGGCATCACGCTGCCGCGCATCGCGGGGGCCGCGCTGGAGCGGCCGGAGACGTGGTGGGGAAGGGCGGTCGCGCCAGGCGAAGTGCGGGTGACCTCGGATGCGGCCGCGAGGCTGGAGCCCAGCTGGCTCGAGTCCGTGAAGGCGCAGGATGGCCGCGACGCTGAGCCCCAGGGCCCTGCGTCCAACGCATGTCTGCGCCTCCACGATGAGGAGGGCGGCCGTGCTGATGGAGAACCTCCGCCGTTCGTAGGCCGTGATGCGCTGTTGGATGCGCTGGTCTCGGATGCGGAGCAGAGCCTGTCTTCCTCGGTGCCGGGCCTGGGCGTGCTCACCGGTGAAGTGGGCCATGGCAAGTCGCGCCTGCTCAAGGCGCTCGCGCTCCGGCTGGAGTCCGCGGGCCATGTCCGGGTCGTCCGTCTGCGCGCGCCGCCTCCGGATGCGTCGGTGTCCAGCTCCCTCCTGGATGCCTTGCGCGCCGTCGTGGGCCGTCCGTCCGGGGAGCCCCGTGCCCTGGCCGACGCGCTCCTGGCCCAGGCCCGTGAAGCACCGCTCGTGCTGTTGCTGGACGACGCACACCTCGCGGATCCCCAGAGCCTGGATGTGCTGGAGCGCGCCACGCTCGCCGGGCCCCGGGCGCCCCTGTGGATTGGTGTCGCCGGGCGTCCTTCGCTGCTGGGCCTGCGTCCCCACCTGGGCGAACGCAGCGCCCATGCTTCCCGCCATTCGCTGCCGCCCCTCCCGCCGGAGGCGAGCCGCGCGGTGCTCCTCCACCTGCTGCGCCCCGCCGAGCACATCCCCGAGCCCGTGCTCGCGCGCCTGGAACAGCTGGCCCAGGGCGTGCCCCTGTCGCTCGTCGAGCTGGCCCGTGCCCTCCGCGCCGCCGGGGCCCTGCGCTCAGCTCCGGGCGGTGGATGGTATGTCGCACCGGACGCGCTGCTGGACGTGTCCGTCACGCCGCTGTTTGAACGGCTGGCCCCGCGCGTGCTCGCGGGCCTTCCGGAAGTCCACCGCGTGCTCGCGCGGCTGTGCGCGGTGCTCGGCACGGAGGTGGACGTCGCCCGGGTGGACGCGGCCCTGCGCCACCTGGCCGTGGGGCCGGAGCTGTCACGCGCCGCCTCCCTGGACGCGGGCGCGGGCCTGCAACGGCTGACCCGCGCGGGCCTCCTGCGCCCCTCGGGCCCGGGCCGCTTTGCCTTCCGCCATCCACTCCTGCGTGAAGCCCTGGAGGCCCTGCTGCCTTCCGCCCCCCGCCGCGCGCTGCACGCCGCCGCGCTCAAGGCCAGCGTGGGCGAGGACGTGGCCGAACGCCGCCGCAGGGCCCATCACGCGGCCGTCTGCGGCGCCCACCAGGAAGCCGCGAGGGACTACCTGGCGCTCGCGGAGGAGGCCCGCGCCGGACACCTGCCCGTGGACGCGGAGCAGCACTACACGCGCGCGCTCGCGCTCCTTCCGGAGTCCGACACCGCGCGCCGGGCCCAGGCGCTCACGGGACGGGGCAAGGTGCGCCACCGCCTCCAGCGCTTCCGTGAAAGCCTCGCGGACCTATCCGCCGCACGCGCATTGGCCCGCGCCCGGGGCGACGCGGCACTCGAAGTGGACCTGCTGCTGGAAGAGGCCACCGCGCGCGACTGGATGGAGGACTCGGACGGCTCCGCCGCGTGCACGCGCGAAGCCCTCGACGCCATCGAGCCCCTGGACGCGCCGCGCCTGTCCCTGCGATGTGGTCTCGCCCGGGGCCGCCTGCACGTGCGGCAGGGCGAGTGGGCCGCCGCGGCCCGCGTGCTCACCTCCACCGCCGAGGGCGCGGAGAGCGCCAGGGACCACGAGACCCTGGTCGTGTCGCTGGCCCTGCTGGGCGCGGCGCTCACGTTCCTGGACCGCGCCCCGGAAGCCGCCGCGCGCTTCGACGAGGCCCTGGAGCGCTGCGAGGCGGCGGGCGACGGGCTGCACAAGGCCGCCGTGCTGAGCAACCGCGTCCTTTTGTGGCTGCGCCAGGGCGACGTGCCGCGCATGGAAGCGGACCTGCGCCGCGCCATGTCGCTGGGCCGCGAGCTGGCCCATGCGCAGATGGAGCGCTGGTCCACCTTCAACCTGGCGGAGGTGCTCTACATGCAGGGCCGCCTGGACGAAGCGCTCCCCCTCGCGCAGCGCGCCTACGAGCTGGGCGTGCGCTTCTTCCGCGAACACCCCGTGCCCGTGGACGCGCTGCTCCTCGCCCGCATCCAGGCCGCCGCGGGGGACGAGGCGGCGGCGGCCCGGCAGCTCGCCTGGATCTCCGAGCGCTGTCCACCGGAGTCCCTGCCGCCCACCGCCATCATGCGGCGCCTCGTGGATCTCCAGGTCCATCAACAGACCACCGGCGCCTTCCGTGCGACGGATTGGAACGCGCTCCAGGAGGAAGCGGACGCGCTGGCCTCGCCCGACGAGAAGGCGGAGATCCTCCTGCAGGCCACCGGCGTCGCGCGCCGCACGGGCGCCATGGACGAGGCCCGCGCATGGCTGGAGCGCGCCGCGCCCGCCGTGGCGGAAGCCCCTCTGTGGGCTACGTGTTTCCACGCACTGCGTGCGGCGCTCATACCCGCAGCGCTGTAACTGGAAACGCTACTCGGGTCCGCGCCCGTAACCTTTCGCGCTACAGGGAGACAAGAAGGCCACGCCTGGGGTTTCCTTCCTGTCCCATTTCCGAATCCTGCCCAAGGAGTGTTCACGCGATGGCCTCCTCCGTCCTCCGAGTCCCCTGGTGTTTCCTGTTGCTGGCCCTGACCGGCTGCGAGTCCGCGCTTCCGGACAGCGCTGATGTCGGCCCGGGTGCGGGTGTCGCGCTCGGCACGAGCGAGTCGGACATCCGCATCGCCAACTCGCTCCTGACGCAGGAGCTGGTGGTCAACGCCATCGCGGCGAACCACGACGCCAATCAGACCCTGGCCACGAGCTCGCTGGAGTCCCTCTTCGACCCCGACGAGATGGTGCTCAACGGGCAGACCGCGTTCATCAACCACCAGCTGCGCGACCCGTACGCGCAGCGCTTCATGGCGTACCTGGTGGGCTGTGCGCTGGGCCCGGGCGAGACGCTCAAATGGCTCAATCCCTCGCAGCCCGCTGGCTCCCAGCTCAGTGAATGGGCGGGCTCCGCGGGCCTCTGTCCCTGGTGGCGCACGCAAGCGCCGGGCGACGCGTGCCTCAAGCGCGTGACGGCCTGCCTCCTGGCGCGCAACAACAAGCTGGGCCAGCGCGTGGACCTGTCCATGCGCGGTGAGCTGCACGAGCCCGCCCTCTCCATCGCGCAGCCGTTCGCGCTGGACGCATGGACGAAGCCGCTCGACCACGTGCCCGCCTCCTCCGCGCCGTTGAGCAGCTCGGTGCCGTGCGACGAGCAGACGGTGGGCGCGGGGCGGGACTGTGGCTGGACGATGCACTCGGTGGGCTGGTGCCCCGCGGGTCAGACCATCGCCGTGGGCGCGGGAGGCCCGCAGAGCTGCGACTCCCCGGGGACGCCGCTGGGCTCCAGCGATGAGGCGCGCATGATGCTGCGCGTGTGCCGGGGCATCGCCGGCTGCAACAACGCCGACGCGCGGCACGTGGCCTCCAGCCAGGGGTGTTCGCCCGAGTCCACGAACCCGACGCCCGACGAGGCGACGGACCCCTCCGTGCGCTTCACCTGCCCCGCGAGCGGTGGCTACTTCACGGTGATGACCGCGCCCTGGGACAGCGAAGTGGCGGGCACGGCGAACGTCGGCGTCTCGGCCGGGGTGCAGGCGCCACTCTCCGAGCGCTCCGTGTACCGGATCCGCGAGGGCGCCTTCTACGGCAACCTCTTTGGCAAGGACGCGCTCCGCGACGACATCAACGTGACGGTGAGGCAGGTGTCGGGGCAGCGGAACAAGTACGAGGTCATCCGGCCGCGCTCCCCCCAGACGGCGCCCATCTTCAATGACCTCTATGCCTGCTACGACCCGGGTTGGGTGTACGGCATGGCGTACGCGACCTACCGCGTGTGCGCGCTGCCGGGCTCGGGCCAGGATTGCGCGGCGAAGGTGACGGGGCCGTGCTGGAACACAGACCCCCAGGCCCCGCGCCAGTGCGACCAGCAGGACGGGCCGCTGCTGAGCGGCGACGGCGACTTCGGGAAGTGCCACGACCCGTCCAACAACGTCTGGGAGGAGCCCGTCACCGTCTACCTCAATGGCGCGTGCGACCTGGTGGATGACGCTCACCGCGACCTGTGCAAGCGCAGGTCGGAGCCCGCGCCGCCCCTGGAAGACTCCCGGAGTGCCCCGGGCAAGCGCTAGCGCATGGCGGGCAACGGCGAGGAGGCGCTCTACGGCGAGGAGCTGCGGCCCGGCGCGCTCGTGGGCGAGTGGGTCGTGGACCGCGTCCAGGTCCACGGCCCCGTGTCCGCGCTGTACCGGGCGCGGCACGCGCAGTCCGGCGTGCCCGCGGCGCTGAAGGTGCTGCACCCGCACGTGGCCGCGGCGGCGGTGGCGCTGCGGAGATTCCGGCGTGAAGCCGCCACGTTGCAGCGGCTGCGCCATCCGCACATCGTCACGGTGCTGGGATACGGCGAGCTGTCGGACGGCCGGCCCTTCATCGCCATGGAGTGGCTGGAGGGGCAGGACCTGGCGGCGGAGCTGGCCACGCGCGGCCCGCTGTCCCCGCGCGAGGTGCTGGCGGTGATGGAGCAGGTGGGCGCGGCGCTGCGCGTGGCGCACGCGGCGGGGGTGGTGCACCGCGACCTGAAGGTCCAGAACGTGGTGCGGCTGGGGCCCGGCCGCGGCGGCCCCGCGGTGAAGCTGGTGGACTTCGGCGTGGCGAAGGGGCTGGTGCCGGGCGCGCCGGGCAGCTCGTCACTCACGCACACCGGCGTGGTGCTGGGCACGCCGCTGTCCATGGCGCCAGAGCAGATCCGCGGCGAGGTGCCCGACGCGCGCACGGACCTGTACGCCGTGGGCGTGCTGCTCTTCCAGCTGCTCACGGGCATGCCGCCCTTCCAGGGCACCACGCGCCACGAGGTGGAGCAGCTGCACCTGCACGCCCCACCGCCGCGCCCGGGCGAGCACGCGCCGGTGTCCGCCGCGCTGGATGCCGTGGTGGTGCGCTGTCTGCGCAAGACCCGCGAGGAGCGCTATCCGGACGTGGACGCACTCCTGGAGGACCTGCGGGGCGCGGTGCTGGGCGGCGCGGCGCCGGTGGAGGTGCCGCGCGCGGTGGGGCTGTACGTGGAGGCGCGGCTGCCGGACGAGCCGGGCCCCGCGGCCATGGAGGACCTGGACGCGGGCCTGGAGCGCGCGAGCACCCTGGCGCGCGAGGCCGGGCTGGAGGTGCGGGTGATGGGCGGCGCGTGTCTGCTCGCCGTGGCCAGCCTCCCGGACGACGTGCGGCGGGAGCGGGAGCTGCGGGCGCGGGTGCTGGACGTGGGGCTCGCGCTGACGGGCGGGCCCTCATCCGCCGCGCGCTTCCACGTCACCGTGCATGTGGACCGGCTGACGGCGCGGGATGAGCCCCATGGCTGGGCGGAGGGCGCGGCCTCCGCGTGGGAC
>NZ_RAWK01000402.1 GCF_003612165.1 Corallococcus aberystwythensis
GGGCAGGGCCGCATCTTCTACCGCCGCCGCTCCGACAACACGGCGAAGAAGGCGGGCAACCTGGCGGAGTTCTGTGAGCGCTGGGGCCGCCGCTACGACTTCCTGCTGGTGCTGGACGCGGACAGCCTGATGGCGGGCGACAGCGTGGTGAAGATGGCCCGGCTGATGGAGCTGAACCCGGGCGCGGGCATCCTCCAGGTGCCGCCGCAGAACGTGGGGCGCTCCACGCTGTTCGCGCGGCTGCAGCAGTTCGCCGGGCGCATCTACGGCCCCATCGTGGCCGCGGGCGCGGCGGCGTGGCAGCTGGGGGACTCCAACTACTGGGGCCACAACGCCATCCTGCGCATGGCGCCCTTCATCGAGCACTGCGGCCTGCCGGTGCTGCCGGGCCAGCAGCCCTTCGGTGGCCACATCCTCAGTCACGACTTCGTGGAGGCCGCGCTGATGCGCCGCGCGGGCTACACGGTGTGGCTGGTGCCGGAACTGGGCGGCAGCTACGAGCAGCCGCCGCCGGACCTGCTCGCGTACGCGCAGCGCGACCGCCGCTGGTGCCAGGGCAACCTCCAGCACATGGGGCTGGTGATGGCGGGCGGCCTGCACCCCATGAGCCGGATGCACTTCCTCATGGGCGTGATGTCCTACGTGGCGTCGCCCCTGTGGCTCATCTTCCTGGTGTCGGGCCTGTTCGCCGCGCTGCACGAGTGGTTCTTCGCGCCCGCGACGCTGCTGGAGTTCCAGTCCACGCTGCCGGGCGGGGACGCGTTCGACACGGTGGGCGCGCTCCAGCTGATGGCGCTGTCGCTGGCGCTGCTGTGGGTTCCCCGCCTGATGGGCCTGGGGCTGGTGCTGGCCGACCGTGAAGAGGCGACGCGGATGGGCGGCCGGTTCAAGCTGGTGCTGAGCGTGGCGCTGGAGGGCGTGGTGTCCACGCTGATGGCGCCGGTGATGATGCTCTTCCAGTCGCACTTCGTTTTCGGGACGCTGCTTGGCTACAAGGTGAACTGGTCCAGCCAGCAGCGCGAGGACACGGACCTGCCGTGGTCGGAGGCGCTGCGCCGCCACAAGTGGCACATGGTGATTGGCGTGGTGCTCGCGGCGCTGACGGTCGCGGTGGCGCCGGGCATGCTCGCGTGGCTGTCGCCGGTCATCCTGGGGCTGTGGCTGTCTCCGGCCATCTCCGTCTTCACCGCCCGCGCGTCGCTGGGCCTGTGGGCGCAGCGGCGGGGCCTGTTCCTCATCCCGGAGGAGGTCCAGCCGCCCACCGTGCTGGTGCGCGCGCAGGAGCTGGCCGAGGAGGAGCTGGAGCCGGTGGGCGACGCGCTGGATCACGTGCTGACCGACCCCCGCGCGCACGCGCTGCACCTGGCGCTGCTGGAAGCCCACCCGACGGCGAGCGTCCCCGTGGCGCTGGCCTCCGCGCGCCGCAAGCTGCTGGCGGGCGGGGTGGAGCCGCTGTCCGCGCAGGAGAAGTCCGCGGTGCTGCTGGACGCGCGCACGCTGTCGGAGCTGCGCGGCCGGCGGCTGGGCGTGCAGGCCTGATCGCGGTTGCATGGCCGGGCTTCGCCCTGGATGCTCCGGGGCATGAACCGCATTCCGTCCGTCGCCGCGCTCGCGCTGTTCGTCTCCTCCGGGGCCTTCGCCGCGGAGCCTCCCGCGTCCGGGGCTGGGACCGGCGAGGACCGCTGGTGGAAGCACGTGGAGGTGCTCGCCAGTGACGCGATGGAGGGGCGCGACACGGGCAGCAAGGGCTACGCGACCGCCGCGGGCTACGTGTCCAAGGAGCTGGCCGCGCTGGGCGTGAAGCCGATGCTGAAGACGGGCTTCCTCCAGCCCATGGCGCTTCAGTCGCGCCGCCTCATCGAGGCGAAGTCCAGCGTCGCGCTGGTGAAGGACGGCAAGCCGCTGCCGCTGGTGCAGGGCGAGGACGTGGTGCTGTCCTCGCGGCAGGGCGACAACGGCACCGTGGACGCGCCGCTGGTGTTCGTGGGCTACGGCCTGTCCATCCCGGAGCTGGGCCACGACGACTTCGCGGGCCTGGACCTCAAGGGCAAGGTGGTGGTGCTGCTCCAGGGCGGGCCGGGGAACATCCCGGGCCCGGTGAAGTCGCACTTCTCCTCGTGGTCGGAGCGGCTGAAGGTGCTCAAGGCCGCGGGGGCCGTGGGGTACGTGTACCTCCAGAATCCGAAGATGCTGGAGCTGCCGTGGGAGCGCATCGTGGGCTCCAGCAAGAGCCCGACGGTGGTGTTCGCGGACCCTTCGCTCAATGACTCGCGCGGGCTGAAGGTCGCGGTCGTCGCGAACGTGGCGCAATCCCAGAAGTGGTTGGAGGGAGCGCCGCACACGTACGAGGAGCTGGTGGCGCTGGCCAACGCGGACAAGCCGCTGCCGAAGTTCGACCTGCCCCTGCGCATGAAGGCGAAGCTGGCCTTCGACGTGAAGCCGCTGAAGTCCATGAACGTGGTGGGCGTCATGCCGGGCACGGATCCGGTGCTCGCGAAGGAGTACGTGGTGCTCAGCGCGCACCTGGACCACGTGGGCGTGGGCGAGCCGGTGAAGGGGGACCGCATCTACAACGGCGCCATGGACAACGCGTCCGGCGTGGCGGCGGTGCTGGAGGTCGCGCGGCAGCTGCATGCGCAGAAGGACAAGCCGAAGCGCTCGGTGGTGTTCGCGCTGGTGACGGGGGAGGAGAAGGGGCTGCTCGGGTCGAAGTACTTCGCGTCGCGGCCGCCGGTGCCCATCACCTCCATCGTGGCGGACTTCAACCTGGACATGTTCATGCCCCACTGGCCGTTCACCACCGTGGTGGCGCACGGCAAGGACGAGTCCTCGCTCGCGGTGCCGCTGGCGGAGGTGGCGGCGAAGCAGGACGTGCAGGTGCTTGAGGATCCGGAGCCGGACCGCAACCTGTTCGTGCGCAGCGACCAGTACTCGTTCATCCGCGAGGGCGTGCCCGCGCTGTTCTTCAAGTTCGGCTACACGCCGGGCTCGGAGGAACAGAAGGTGTTCAAGCAGTGGCTGGCCGAGCGCTACCACGCGCCGTCGGATGACCTGGCGCAGCAGCCCGTGGACCACCAGGGCGCCGCGCGCTTCATCACCTTCCTGACCGCGCTGACGAACGCGGTGGCGGATGCCCCCGCCCGGCCGTACTGGAACGACGACAGCTTCTTCCGGCGCTTCGCGAAGCCGGCACCGGCACCGGAGCCGTAGCGGCTTCACGCATCCGGGTGCGAGTCGGTGACGCCGGGGCGCGCCTCCAGGAATCGCAGCGCGCCCCGGACGTCGGACGACGCGGTCTCGCGAGGGGCGTTCCGGGCCGCTTCGATGCGGCGGCGGGCGGCGGCCCTGGCTTCGTGGCCTTCCGGACTCCCGGGAGGCGCGGCGTCGGCCTCGGCCAGGTCGAGCGCCGCGCGCAGCAGATCCACGAGCTGGAAGAGGGCAGGGTCCTCGCGCAGCTCGGGGGCGCCTTCCAGCGAGGCGAAGCCCTCCCTCGCGGCGCGCGGTTCGCCACTGGCCGCATCCAACGCGGCCCGGTACGCGATGAACCGCAGGGCCTGCCAGCGGGACACACGGCCCAGGATGGTGACCGCCTCCGTCAGCGCCGCGCGGGCCTGCTTCCAGTCACCCCGGGCGAGGGACGCGCGGCCCAGTTCGCCCAGCGCGGTGCCCTCCAGCAGACGCTGGCCCAGGAGCCGCGACAGGCGCACCGCGGCCTCCAGGTGTTCGCACGCATCCGCGATGCCGCCCGCGTCCATCAGGTAGCACCCCAGGTTGAGCCGCGCGAGCGCCTGGCCCGCGCGGTCTTCCACGCTCAGCGCCCGGCCCAGCGCCTCGCCCAGGAGCATCACCGCTTCACCGACGTCGCCCGCTTCACCGATGGCGACCGCGCAGTTGGTGAGGAAGCCCACCTCGAACGTCACGTCGCCCACCTCGCGGAACAGCTCCAGCGACGTGCGCAGGTGCGGGATGGCCGCCTCCGGTCCGCGCCGCACCTGTTCGACGAGGCCCAGGTTGCCCACGGCGTAGGCCTCCAGCCAGTGGTCGCCTCCGGAGGGCAGTGCCTGCGCGTCGCGCATCAGCGTCCAAGCGGTGGCCCCGTCCCCGGCGTGACGGGCGACGATGGACAGGTCCACCAGCACGCGCTTCTCCGACGCCGTCTCGCCCAACGTGTGGAAGACGCCGCGCACCTCCTCCAGGGCCTGCCGGGCGTACTCCGCCTGTCCCGCGTCCAGGTACGCGCGGCCCAGCACCGCCAGGGCCTCCGCGCGCTTCAGCGGCGCCACCGGCACGCGCGACGACGCCTCCAGCGCTCGCTCCAGCCGCTCCACCAACAGGCCCACCGGTCCGCGCGTGCGCGCGTCCGGCTCCAGCGCCACCAGTGTCTCCAGCGCGCGGCCCAGGGACTCGGCGGTCGCGGGCTGGACCGCCATCGCGTTGTCGCACGCGGCCAGCAGGTTCTCGCGCTCCAGGGCCAGCCGCCGCAGCGCCGTCGCGCCTCCCGTCTTCTGCACGCGCTCCCGCAGCCGGCCCGCGACCTGGAGGTAGGTGTCCGCGTGCCGGGCCTCGCAGGCCGCCGCGTCTCCCAGTTCGCGCAGCCGCAGCGCCGCGTACTCGCGGATGCTCTCGTACAGCCCCAGGCGCAGGAAGCCGCCGGGAGCCCCCACCTCCCGCGCGCACAGGAGCGACTGGGAGCGCAGCGAGTGCACCACCTCCAGCACGTCCGGCGAACCCTCCGGCAGCACCAGCACGGCCTCCGCGGCCTCCAGCGTGAAGCCGCCCCGGAACACCGAGCACTGCGCCAGCGCGGCGCGCTCCGCCGGCTCCAGCAGGTTCCAGGACCAGTCGATGGCCCCCCGCAGCGTCGCCTGGCGCGCGGGCGCGTCCCTCCGTCCCACGCGCAGCAGGTCGAAGCGCTTCGACAGCCGCTCGCGCAGCTGCTCCACGCCCAGCACGTTCACGCGCGCGGCCGCCAGCTCGATGGCCAGCGCGATGCCGTCCAGCTGCCGCACGATGTCCGCGACGCGCGGGGCCTCCGCGTCGCTCAGGATGAAGTCGCCTCGCGTCTCGCGGGCCCGCTGCACGAACAGGCGCACCGCGTCCGAGCGGAGGATGACGTCCCAGCGCGTCTCGTCGGGATCCGGCAGGCCCAGCGGGGCCAGGTCCAGCACGCGTTCTCCGGGCAGCCGCAGGGCCTCGCGCGTGGTGACGAGGAAGCGCGCGCGGGGGGCCAGCACCCGCCAGCGCCCCAGCGTCGCGGGCACGTGCCGCACCACCTGCTCCACGTTGTCCAGGATGACCAGCACGTCGCCGCAGCCCGCGAGCGCACGGCCCAGCCGCTCCGCGGGCGTGCTGCCGTCTCCGTCCGCCGTCAGCGGCACCCCCAGCGCGCGGCCCACCGCGTGGCAGACGTCGCCCTCCGTCAGCGCCTCCTCCAGGTCGCACCGCCAGACGCCGCCCTCCCATGTGCCCGCGTCGGACTCCAGCGCGCCGAAGTGCGTGGCCAGCCGCGTCTTGCCCATGCCGCCGGGGCCCAGGATGCTGATCAGCCGGGCGCCCTCCGACATCCACTGCCGCAGCGTGTCCAGCTCCTCGGCGCGTCCCACCAGGTCCTGCCGCAGCGTGGGCACGTTGCCGGGGCGCTCGCGAGGAGCGCGCAGGGGACCGAAGCGGCGGTGCGCCAGGGACGCGGGCAGCAGCTCCACCAGCGCCACGCTGTCGCTCACGCCGCGCAGGCGGAAGGACCCCAGCGCTCGCGCGGTGGGCATCCCCAGCAACACGAGCTCCGGCTGGATGCGCGCCCAGGCCGCGCCGCTCACCAGCACCTGTCCACCGTGGCCCGCGTCCGCGACCCTGGCCGCGATGTTCACCGGAGGCCCCAGGTAGTCCAGCCGGTGGGTGGCCGGATCCAGGCGGCAGTCGGGCTCGCCCACGTGCACGCCCATGCGCACGCGCAGCCCCCGGTGTGACAGTCCTTCGGGCGTGTGCTCCTCCGCCGCGTCCGGCTCTTCCAGCAACGCCTCCGGCCAGCTGGTGTGCAGCAGCGCCTCCTGCGCCCGCAGGCACCAGTGCGCCGCCTCCAACGGGGACGCGAACGCGACCATGAAGGCATCGCCCTGTGACTTCACCTCGTAGCCGTCGGTGCCCAGCAGCAGCGCGCGCAGCACGCCGTCATGCAACTCCAGCGCATCGCGCATGGCCTGGCCACAGCGCTCCCACAACCGCGTGGACCCCTGGATGTCGGTGAAGACGAGCGCCACCGAACCGGTGGGCGGCACGTGCCGGGCATGCGGAGGCGCGGCGCAAGCGGAGGGCGCTTCGTCGGCCGGGGGCTCGACGACCGTGAGTCTTCGGAAGGCCTCTCCCATCTCCCGCTCTCCCCGATGC
>NZ_RAWK01000403.1 GCF_003612165.1 Corallococcus aberystwythensis
CTCCCCTACCGCCAAGGCCCCGGCCCTTCACGCCGAGAACTGAGGTCGCCTCATGCAACGCATCCTGTTCATCCTGACGGCTGCACTGTGCGTCCTGACCGCCTGCGGTCCCGAGGCGGAGAAGCCACCGGAGCCCGGCAGAGCCAGGGCCCACATCGAGTCGCTGCGACCCGCGACAGGCACGTCGTCGCTCAGCGTGTCGGACACCTCCATCGACTTCGGAGACCAGCCTGCGTGCGCCCCGCAGCAGGACTCCATCAAGCTGTTCAACACCGGCAGCACGGCGCTCACGATCCACCGGGTCACGACCACCGGTGGCTTCACCTTCAACGGTCTTTACGACACGGCGGCCAACCGCTGTGACACCAACTGCTCCGTGCCGCCCACGCCCGTGAGCAGCCCGGAAGCAATGACCGTGCAGGTTGCCTTTACTCCAAACCAGCCCGGGACCTTCCACGGCACGCTGACGCTTCACACGAATGATCCGGCCGCCCCGTCGATCACCGTGGAGCTGGAAGGTAAGGCCTCGGGCCCGTTGATCATCGTCGGACAGACATCCGTGGACTTCGGCGCCCATGAATTGGGGACCTATACACCGCGCAGCCTCACGGTCATGAACCTGGGCAATGAAGAGTTCCGCATGGTGCCTTCCACTACCGCTCCCTTCATCGTGGGCTCTGACACGTGGTTCATCCAGCCCGCGAGTTCGGTGGCGATCCCGCTGAACTTCGGTCCCATGAGCATTGAGGACCTGGGCTCCATCACGCGTGCGCTCTTTCTGACGAGCGCTTCAACCGTGTGCCCGGCTCCGCCGTCCGTCTTGCTCACCGGCGTGGGGCTGTCCCCCGCGAAGATTGGCGTGAGCCGGACCGCGGTTGCATTCGGCGAGACACCCGTGAACACCGACACCGCCATCCAGGAGGTCATCGTCCGGAACGACGGAGATGGCCTGCTCACGGTGACCCAGGTGAAGCTGCCCGCCAGTTCACCGTTCCGCGTCGACATCACGGGTTCCTTCAGCCTCGCGAAGGGAGACACCCAACGTCTGAAGTTGGCGTTCCGCCCGACGGTGCCGGGCAATTGGACCCACAATCTCAGCTTCACCATCGGTGGCACCGACGTGCCAGGTGTCACGCTGACGGGCTCCACGCCCGCCGTGGTCCCTCCCAAGCTCGGCTTGAGTCGCGCGACGCTGACCTTCGAGCAGACGCCGGTGAACGCCGAAAGCGCCATCCAGGAGGTCACCGTCCGGAATGACGGAGGGGGCGTGCTCACCGTGACCCAGGTGAAGCTGCCCGCCAACTCACCATTCCACGTCGACACCTCCGGGCCATTCAGCCTCGCGTCCGGAGATACCCAACGTCTGAAGTTGACGTTCCGTCCGACGGAGACGGGCAGTTGGAACGAGACCCTCGCCTTCACCATTGATGGCACGGACGTGCCCGGCGTCTCTCTGTCTGGCGCCACACCCGCGGTCATCCTGCCCAAGCTCGTACTGAGCCTCAATGCGATGGTCTTCCCGCAGACGCCCCTGGACACCGACAGCGCCCCCCAGGAGCTCACGGTCTGGAACGAAGGCGGCAGTGCGCTCAACGTGAGCCAACTGGTTTTGACCCAGAACTCCTTCTTCCGGGTCGATACTGCGGCCCCCTTCAGCATCGCCCCCGGGGGAACCCAACGCCTGAAGGTGACGTTTCGGCCGCGTCCGTCCGGGACTCCCTCCGACACCCTGGTCTTCAAGAGCAATGTCGCGGATCAATCCGTAACGCTCTCAGGCTCCATTCCGTCCAGCCCGAAGCTCGTCTTGAGCCGCACCGAGATGGCCTTCGAGCAAACACCGTTCGACACCGACAGCGCGCCCCAGGAGGTCACGGTCAAGAACGGAGGAGACAGCCTGCTCACGGTGACCCAGCTGGCGCTGCCACAGGACTCTCCCTTCCGGGTGGATCCCTCGGGCCCCTTCAACCTCGCGCCCGGAAACACCCAGCGCCTCCAGCTGACGTTCCGCCCCACGCAGACGAGCGCCACGGCCGGAAAGCTCACCTTCACCAGCAACGACCCCGCCGCACCTGAACTCTCTCTGTCCGGGACCAAGACGCCGGGCAACGTCTGCCTGGGCATCAGCCCCCTTTCGTTCGAGTTCGCCGAACAGGAGGCAGGAGACGTAGGCAGTGAGCAGAAGAAGGTGACGGTGACCAACACGGGGACGGTCGCGCTGACGGTGACGCCCGCGGTGACGGGCAGCAGTGCCTATTCCGTGAGCCCCACCACATCGTTCACCCTGGCACCGGGCTCAGCGGGCCGTGAGCTCTTCGTGACCTTCAACCCCGGCGCCAATGAGAGCGGCGCCGTGGAGGGCGTGCTCACCTTCGGCACGTCGCCCACCACGTCCTGCGTGTCCAACGTGCCCCTCCGTGGAACCGCGCGCAAGACTTCGCTGGGAGTCAGCACGACCACCCTGAGCTTTTCTGACTACACCGTCGGCGCGCCGCCCCTGACCCAGCAGGTCATCCTCTCGAACAACAGCAACTGGCCCATCAAGGTGTTCGCCGTGTCACCAGGGATCCTGGACCCCTTCACGGTCTCTGGCATTCCGGCGGAGGGCCTGACCGTCCAGAAGAACGGCGGTACCGCTCCGGTGACGGTGACCTTCGCCGCGACCACTTCAGGCAACTATTCGAAGACGCTCCAACTCCAGACGGATGCTTCGCAGGCCGTGCCTTCGGTGACGATCACCGGCAGGGCGCTCGCTCCTGAGCTGACCCTGGTCACCAACCCGCTGGTGATGCCCAACGTGGCTCCCGGAGGAGAGTCCACGAAGGAAGCGACCTTGCGCAATAGCGGCAACCAGGCGCTGTTCCTTTCGAAGGTCATCCCGGAGGACAACAACACCTTGTTCCAGGTCGTCGACTTCCCGCCCCAGACCTTGCAACCGGGCGGGGAAACCAAGGTGAAGGTGCTCTTCCGTCCAATGACCAGCACGGGCGACCTGGAGGCGCGGCTGCGTTTCTACACCACGAATGATCAGCGGCTGCCACCCGTGCTCGTCGTCAAGGGCAACTCCAATGGCCCCAACGCCGTCTTCACCGCGAGCGAGATCAACTTCGGTCACAAGCAGATCCGGAGCACCCACGTCAACCTCAGCCTCAACGTGAGCAACAGCAGCAGCGCGACCGAGCCGCTGAAGGTCACCGACGTCCACATCGAGCCGTCCGGCACGGCGTTCTCCGTGGATAACGTCACCAGCTCCGAGCCCGTGCTCGAGAAGGGTGCGAAGCGGCCCCAGCCCTTCCGGGTGACCTTCAGTCCCAACATCGAGGACCAGGAGTACGAAGCCAGCCTGGAGATCACCTACCGTGGAACCCTCAGTAATATTGAGACGAAGCGCAGCTTCCGACTGAAGGGGACTGGCGCGGAGGCCAAATTCTCCACTTCGTTGGCCACCGTGGATTTCCCCGCCACGCAGCCAGGAGGCTCGCTCATGCTGCCCGTGGACATCATCAACACAGGGAAGGTGGAGGTTGAACTGGCGGAGGTGGCCACCAGCGTTGGAACCTTCAACATCGACCTGATTGGTGGATCCAACTCCGCCATCCCGGTGGGTGGCAGGCGCAGGATCGAAATCACGTTCGTACCCCAGCGCCCGGGCAACTACTTCGGCGACCTCGAACTCGCTACGAAGACGCCGGCCACGGCCAGCCTGAAGGTCAAGCTGTCCGGCGTTGCCGCGGTCGCGCAACTGCAGCTGAACAAGAATCAGCTTGTTTTCAATGACATCCCCCGGCTGTCCTCCAGCACCCAGACCGTCACCTTGTCGAACATCGGCTCCGCCCCCCTCACCATCACCAATGCGACGGGAAGCGGTCCTTTCACAGCCAGGCTGCAGAACAACCAGCAGTTCCCCGTGACCATTGAGAAGAATGCGCCGGTTCAGCTCGATGTCACCTTCCGTCCCGAGTCCGCGCTGGAGGTGACTGGCACCGTGCACGTGCTGAGCAATTCGAACGAAAGCACGGACCAGATCATCACGGTCTCGGGCCGGGGCACCATCCCCGTGTTGACACTGCCCGGTGGCGCACCCGAATTCGCGCCTCAAGCCATCACGGTCGAAGGGGATCCGCAGCCGGTGGTGGTGACGAACACGGGCAAGGCCCCGCTGGTGGTCTACTCCGTGTCCGTCCCAGACCAATTCTGCATCCGCGCGGACACGCAGAAGACCGCGGTTTGCCCCTCCACCCTGAGTCCTGTCGTGCCCGCCTTCACGGTGGAGCCCGGCACCCCGCATGCATTCTACGTCACCGCGAAGCCCACCCAGCTCCTCAAGATCGAGCGCAACCTGGTCATCTCCAGCAACGCGGATCCGTCGTCCACCGTCGTGAAGCTGATCGTGGATGGAGTGGGTGGCGTGAGTCTGTCGCCCTCGACCATCGACTTCGGACGCGTGAACTTCGGCTCGTCCCTGGAAAAGACGGTGACGGTGACCAATACGGGCATCACCGATGCGAACATCTCCGTGACGATCCCCGCGGGAAACTCGGAGTTCTCCGTGCAGGAGACGCTGCCCAAGGTGCCCGCGAACGGCAGTGCCACGGTGAAGCTGCGTTTCACCCCGCAGGGGTCGACGGGCGGACTCCGGACGGCCAAGGCCACGGTGCGGGTGGAGGCATCCTCCCAGCTTCCGCAGGAGCTCCCCCTTCAGGGAACGGCCACGCTGGCGAGGCTGGCGGTGGCACGCCGGGACGGCCAGGCCTTCGAGGGTGCGCTGGACTTTGGAGGCACCCGGGTGAACACGACCTCGGATGGCATCGGGCTGCGACTGACGCATGTCGGGCCCAAGGGATCCGCGGACGCCGGGAGCGGCGCGGAGGCGAGCACGCTCACCGTGAAGGAGATCTCGCTGGACGCGGAGGATGCGAGAGCGTTCATCCTGCAGAAGCCCAATCTGCCCCTGGCGCTGCCGCCGGATGGCAGTCTGGATATGTCGCTTCAGTTCCGTCCGGACGCCCAGCGGCGCTTCAACGCGATCCTGCGCATCACCTCTGAAGACAGCCAGACGAGCACCATGCTCGTGACGTTGGGGGGCCAGGGCCGGACGAGCCAGCTCAGCCTGTCCACCCCCACGCTGGAGTTTGGAGCGCGGGTGGCCGAGTCCTCCGCCTCGGCGATCCGCTTCGTGCGGCTCACCAACGAGTCCCTCCAGCCGTTGGTGGTGCGGGGGCTGGAGATCATCGCAGCGGCGGAGAACTCCGAACCCTCGCACTTCAGCCTGGATTCGGCGCCTACGCTCCCCCTCACGCTGGCAGCCCAGGAGTCGAGGGACGTCTTCGTCAAGTACGTCCCCCGTCCGGACGTCACCTCCAAGGCCAACCTCCTCGTGGTGACGAACGACCTCGAGTCGCCAGAAGCGCAGGTGTCGCTGTCCGGCCGTGGGCTCTCCACGGTGTTCCGGGCGCTCAACCGTTCGCTGGACTTCGGCACCGTGCGCCAGGCGGAGGCGGCGACGGCGAAGGTGGTGCTTACCAACGACACCACCCAGGAGCTGGTGTTGATGCCGCCCAAGGTGGAGGGGCCCCAGGCCGCGAGTTTCGTGGTGGTGTCTCCCGTCGTAGGAGCGGAGGGCCGCACCCTGCCGCAGGGCGACTCGCTGACGCTGGATCTGAAGTTCGACACGTCGGTGATTGGCGCGGCGAAGGCGACGCTGGTCCTGAGCACGAAGGACCTGGAGCGCGCGGCGCTGGTGACCCTGTCGGGCGTGTCGGTGGCCAGCTTCCTGACAATCGAGCCCATGGAGCTGGACCTGGGCTGGGTGGACATTGGCGCCACCAGCACGCCGCGCACGGTGACGCTCACGAACCAGTCCGCGTCGCCGGCGAGGTTGAGCGTGGTGTCGAACAGCAATCCGGCCTTCGAGATCGACGCGAGCGCACTGGACGCGGAGCTGGCACCGGGAGCGCAGACGACGGTGGGCGTCACCTTCCGCGGCGAGGTGGGAGGCCCCGCGGAGGGAACGCTGAAGCTGCGCCTGCGAGGAGAGACGACGACGGAGGCCTCGCTCACGCTGAAGGCACAGGCCAGGACCCTGGGAGGCACGGGCGGCGGCTGCGCCTGTGGAACCAGCGGGGACGGGGGCGCGGCCCTGGCCCTGCTGCTCCTGCTGGGCCTGGGACTGGCGCGTCAGACGCGGCGCGCACGAGCGGAAGACTGACGCACCCACGCTGACAGCGGACACCTCACCTAAGAGGCGGGGATTGATTTCACCCTCCCCCCTCCTGGGTGAGCCCCAGCCTGTCTCTGATACACATCTCCGAGCCCACGAGACATGCGCAGTACTCGTATGC
>NZ_RAWK01000404.1 GCF_003612165.1 Corallococcus aberystwythensis
CCCCAACCCCGTCATCCTGAGCGCCGCCATGCCCATGCCCCCCATGCTGATCGCGGCGCTCCTCGTGGGCGCCCCCCTGGTGATGATGGTGCAGATGCTGCTGCGGCATCAGCTCACCCTGGAGCTGCGAGAGCACGGACTGCACGCCCGGGGCGAGGTGGTCCGCATCCGCACGAGCTGGCTCAACGGGAAGTACCGCATCGTGGAGTACGTCTTCCCGCTGCCGGACGGTTCGGAGGTTCGTGGCGAGTACAAGGAGCACCGGAATGGGCTCTGGCGCCAGCGCGCCTCCGAGGGCGACACGCTGGAGGTCCTCTACCTGCCGGACAACCCCCACCGGCACCAGCGCATGGGGACGGAAATCGGGCTGCTCGGCGTCGTGACCGGGGTGTTCGGCCTGGTGGTCTTCATGTCCCTGGCCATCATCCTGATGATGAACGCGCCGTCGAAGAAGGACCCGGCGCCGCACGGGCCCACGCCCTCAAGCAGGATCCGGAACTACGACGGGCCGACCCCGCGCTCGAAGCCACGAACCACCGGGCAGCCGCAGCAGCTCGGCGAGTACTAGGGAGGCCCGGATGCACGTGCTGAACTTCGTCTGGGTCGGGGTGTTCTTCGTCGCCCTTCCGCTCACGGTGCTCTGCAGCGTGTGGCGCGCCTACCGGGTCGCCCGGAAGCTGCGCGAGCGGGGCCTGCGCGCGCAGGGAACGCTGGTCCGCGTCAAGCATGGCTCCATCGATGGCTACACGTACTGGGACGTGGACTACGTCTTCCACCCTCCCGGCGGCCCCGAGGTGCGCGGCAGCTACCAGCACCCCGAGAAGGAGGCCCGCCCCATTCCCCGGCAGGGGGACCCCGTCGAGGTCCGCTACCTGCCGGACAACCCCCGCTGGAACCAGGTCGAGGGCGATGAGACGGCCCTGTCCACGCGCGTGCTGCTCACGGCCATCTTCCTGACCGTGCTCGGCATCGTCGCGTTCGGCCTGGTGCGGCAGCTGAACTAGTTGGGCCCGTAGAAGGGCTCGTTCGCGGCGGGCACCGCGAGCGTGACGGAGCTGGCCGTGGAGGACACCGGCGCGCGGTAGATGCTGGGGTCACCGCCGGAGTCGTTGAAGAGGAAGCCCAGCTGCACGCTGCTCGTCCAGCTGGGGAAGCTCTCCTGCACGGTGCTCGCGGTGTAGTCCGTCAGCCGCCGCAAGGCGCCGCTGATGCCGTTGGCCGTCACGTTGCCCACGAAGATGCGCGTGCTGCCGGACGACAGCCGCCCGTCCAGCGCCACCTGCCGCCCGTCCGGGGACACCACCGCGCGGTTCGCGATGGCCAGCACCTCGTTGCCCAGCCGCACGAAGATGGGACTGCCGCCGTTCACCGGCACGAAGGCGAGCTGGTCGTACTGGAAGGCGTTGTTGCCCGCGGGCGCCACCACCGTGGTCCCGCTGGGGAAGAAGGACGGCGAGCCGTAGGCGATGGTCGTGCCGGGCGTCAGGTCCACGAAGCCGCTGCCATCCACCGCGATGCGCCCCAGCGAGCTCTGCGACCCCGAGCCCCGGTCGAACGCGAAGACGATGGTGCGCCCATCCGGGCTGAACGTGGGCCCGCGGAAGTTGGTGCACGCGCCGCACGCCGCGTCGTTGCTGCTCAGCAGCGTGGCCACCGGCCCCCCCGAGGTCGGCACCGTCTGGAGGGAGGACGTGGCGCCGGACTTCTGCACGAACACGATGCTGTTGCCGCTGCGGGAGATGGCCGGCGTGTACGCGCCGCCGGCCGTCGTCAGCCGCTGCGGGCTGTTGGGGTCGCCGTCGTCGTCCACCACGTAGACGTTCCGGTCACTGCGCACGAAGGCGAAGCCCCTGTCGAAGAGGACGTCGCCGGTGGTGCCACCGCCACCGAAGTCCGTGGGCTCGCACGCCCCCAGCAAGCCCACCGCCACCACACCGCCGAGCCATCGCCGCATGCCCATCATCTGTCTCCCGCTGTGCCGGCCCTGTCACACGTCCCGCGCCCGGCAGACTACAGGGCGCGCTGGCTGCGACGTCAACGTACGCGGAGGCATTCACCTCCCCCGGACATGCTCGTGATTTTCTTATTTATCTTATAAAACACGAAATACACATGTCTTCCTCCTACATCTCCCTCCCGTTCGCCGCTGTCGCCGCATGTCTCTCCTTCTCCGCGCCGGCCCAGGCCGGGGTGACGGCCATCGCTCCGCTCGCCACGTCCGTCGCGGAAATCAATCAGCAAATCGCCGCGGCCGTGCCCGGTGGTGAAGTGGTCGTGCGCGACGGCACCTACGATGGCGCGAGCATCAACTTCACCCAGCACGGCACTGCCAGCCAGCGCATCACGCTCCGGGCGCAGACGCGCGGGAAGGTCTTCTTCACGGGGGCTTCGTCCTTGACCCTCTCTGGCGAGTGGCTGGTCGTGGACGGGTTCGTCTGGAAGGACGCGCGCAAGCAGAACGTCATCTCGTTCAACCGGGCCAAGGACTGCGAGTTCCGGCACAACGCGCTCATCAACGCGGGGCCGGAGCCCACGGTGGCGGACGGCACCATCAAGCTGCAGAACTCGAGCGCGCGGAACAGCCTGCTGCGCAACCGCTTCGAGAACCTGCCCGCACAGGGCATCCGCATCACGTGCAACGCCACCAATTGCGGCAACGTGGACAACCGCATCGCCTACAACCTGTTCTACGGGAAGAAGTCGTCCGCGGGCACCAACAACGGCGAGTCCATCCAGCTGGGCTCCGGCATCATCGGTGACGTGAAGACGGTGGGCGACCTGGCCACGGTCGTCGAGTCCAACCTCTTCGAGGACATCGCGCCGTCGGCGGAGATGATCTCCAGCAAGACGAACTACAACGTCTTCCGCTTCAACACGTTCCGCGACACCCGGGACCGGCTCGTGCTGCGGATGGGAACGAACGCCCACGTGTACGGGAACTGGTTCATCAACGCGATGGGCATCCGCGTCCACGAGTCCAACCACTTCATCCACGACAACCACTTCGAGGGCGTCGTCGGGCCGGCCATCATGCTCCCCAGCGGGAAGCTGGCCGACAGCTGCTACCACTGGCCCGCGGACTCGGTGCGCATCGTCGCGAACACCGTGGTGGGCGCGTCCGACACCGCCATCCAGATTGGCGGCAACAAGATGGAGTCCAACGGCTGCACCTACTCGGAGGTGCCGAAGAACGGCTACTACGAGGAGAACCTCCTCGTGAACACCACCGGCGGCGCCTTCGAGCTCTACGCGCCGTCGCCCCAGACCTACGTGGAGAACATCGCCTGGCCGCAGGCGGGCGCGTCCACGGGCGTGTCCTTCGTGGACCCGCTGCTCGTCCGCAACACGCTGGGGGCCTGGATTTCCCGGCGGTTCCCCGCCCGGGGCGCGGTCATGCAGTGCCGCGCGCTGACGCTCGCGGACGTGGGACCGTCCAGCACGTTCACCTGCCCGTGAGCCGTCCCGAAGCGCGCCGCCTCAGCGGTTGAGGCGGTTCAGTTCGTTGCGGCAGACGTTGCAGGGCCCCAGCGACTTGCGGTCCACGTCCTGCGGCGACTGCGGGAAGAACATCACGCAGCGCGAGTCCTCGCAGTACGACAGGCCGATGAGGTGCCCGGCCTGGTGCACCGCCTCCACCTGCACGCGGCGGCGGAGCGTTTCGCCCTCCGCGCCCTGGCGCAGCCGGTACAGGCTCATCACCGCGACCTTGGACTCGCGGTCCGCCTGGCCGAAGATGAAGGGCGAGTCCGGTTCGAACAGGTCCGCGTCCGTCACGCCCATCACCAGCTCCTGGGGCGCGTCCTCCAGCACCGTGCCCAGCCGCCGCATGATGGCGTTGCAGTGGTACTGACTCCGGTCCTTGTTGAATGCGTAGGCCGGCGACGACAGCGCCATCCGGCTCACGACCGCGCTGACGCCCAGGTGCGTCGCCAGCGGATCCTGCAAGCCGTTCACGAGCGCGGACGGTGGACTGCCCACGGTGACCAGCAGGAGCGTCTTCTGCGGCATCAGCCCACCGCCTTCTACCTCCGGACGGACAGCGTTGACCGCGTCCCCCCGGAGCGGAGTGGCTGGGGCGCAAGGATTCGAACCTTGATAATCAGAGTCAAAGTCTGACGTCCTGCCATTAGACGACGCCCCAGCAGGTTCGCACGCGTACTCGTGGGCCGATACTACGGCACTTTGACGGGCGCGGGAACCCACTCTGACGATGGGCCCCTCCTGTCGCGGAGTCCGGGGGGCGGATCACTCCTCCGGAGGCCACTCGGAGGGCAGGCGGGGGGACGGGCTGTCATCCACCCGACAGGAGCCCCCCTCCCCTGCCCCTTTTCAGCCCTTCAGCACGGCCAGCGGCGTGAGCCGGACGCAGGGCGTCACGAGGTCCGCCTCGTCCTCCAGCACCTCGGTGAGGTCCCGGTAGGCGGCGGGCGCCTCCTCCACCAGGGCGTGCGTGCGGCCCGGGTCGAACACCACGCGGCGCATGGCGTGGACCAGCGCATCCGGGCGGATGCCGCGGCGGGCCTCCGTGCGGGTGAGCACGCGGCCCGCCCCGTGCGAGCAGGAGCGGAAGGCGCGGGGCTCCGCGCGGCCTTCGACGACGTAGGAGGCCGTGCCCATGGAGCCGGGGATGAGCCCCCGGGCCCCCGCGTCCAGCCCCACCGCGCCCTTGCGGTGGACCCAGAGCACGCGGCCGAAGTGCGTCTCGGAGGCGACGTGGTTGTGGTGCACATCCACGGCACTGTCCGCGTCGGGGGCCACGCCCAGCATGTCGGCCAGGACCGCGAGCGCCCGGACAGCGAGCTGGTCCCGGTTGGCGCGGGCGAAGCGGCACGCCAGCTCCAGGTCATGGACGCAGGCCCGGCCCGCTTCGGTGTCGGTGCGCAGCGCGGGGGGCGTGCCCTCACCGAGCACCTGTGCCACGCGCTGGTGATGTTCCCCCACCGCGCCTCCCACGCCCCGCGAGCCGGAGTGGATGAGCAGCCAGAGGTCCCCGGCCCCATCGCGGTCCAGCTCCAGGAAGTGGTTGCCCCCACCGAGCGTGCCCAGGTGGCGCGGCGCCAGCCGTTCCCAGGCGTGCGCGAGCTTCTGGGTGGACAGCGGTGGGGCTTCGAGCCCCGGTGGCAGGGGCAGGCCCCGTCCCCGGTGCACCGCGTCTCCCACCGGGATGACCCGGGCCAGCTGGGACAGCAGCCGCTCCAGGCCGGCGCGCGACAGCGAGGCGGCGGGGAAGGCGAACCGGTGCGCGCTCACGCCGCAGCCCAGGTCGTTGCCCAGGGCCCCCGGGACGACGTGGGCTTCGGTGGCGAAGACGGTGCCCACCGCCACGCCTGATGCGAGGTGCACGTCCGGCATCACCGCCACGTGCGCCGTGAGGTAGGGCTGCGCGGCCAGCTGCTGGAGCTGCTTCAGGGCCGCCAGGGGCACCGTGCGTGCCCAGGCGAGGAGAGGCACCGCGCCCGGTGGGACTTCAAGGATGCGGGGCATCACGCGTCACCTCCGTCCTCGGGCTCCGTGCGTGGGGCGGTGCCCACCAGGACGAAGCGCAGGTGAGGGGTGCGCTTGAGGTTCAGGTGCTGCGCCAGCTGCGAGCGCAGGTAGCCCTCCGCTCGGGAGAGGGCCTCCTTCACCGCGGCGGGGTCCGCGTCGTGCGGCAGCGTGTAGCCGATGCTCGCGATGCGGCCTTCGGGGGACAGCTCGCACGACGTCAGCGCGACGCCTTCGAGCCTGGGGTCGGACAGCTCGCCGCGGAAGAGCAGCGAGACCTCCTCGGACAGGGTGGATTGAACGCGCAGGTGACGCGCGGACGGCGCTTCGGAATGGAAAAGCGAGGAGCCCGAGCGCCTTGAAGACGCGCGGGGACGGCGATGCTTGGAAGAGGACATGAACGAAGACGGATTCCTGCGGGCCGTGCCGGAGCACGACCGGGGTGTGCACGCGAGTGAGCACCGCGCGGGCACGCCGTCTGGACCTCACGGCGAAAGCGTCCTCCACGGCCGCGACGGCGCTCACACGGGCACCGCCTTCGGCCGGGTGATGGACGCCGCCGGTGACGCTAGACGCGCGACCGTGCGAAGCGAACCGAGACCACCCTGGCGACACGTCCCATGGCACACCTCCCGCCGCGCTCACCGCGCGGACCGTCCACCGGACGCGGGGGAACACACGCAGCCGTCCGCGCCCCGACGCAGGGGCCTTCCCGGTCCTGACAGGCGGCGCTGTCCGCTGGTGACCAGCCACTCCATCCACCATCCGACGGGCGGCGGCGGTCGGATTGGCGGGACGGCCCTCCCCAGGCAAGCAGGGGGCGGGAGGGGTCATGGC
>NZ_RAWK01000405.1 GCF_003612165.1 Corallococcus aberystwythensis
CCCCCCTCCGGAGCGGGCCGTCGTGTTTCCGGGCAGCGTGAGGATTCAGCTCCGCGGCCGGCGCCGCGACACGGCCATCGCGGCGCCCAGCGCGCCCAGCGTGAGCGCGCCCAGCCACAGCCCGGGAACGAGCCCCGGCGTCCGGTAGCGCATCACCACCGTGTGACGCCCCGCCGGCACCGGCACCGCGCGCACCGCTACGTTGGCGGCGAGGATGGGCACGGGCTCGCCGTCCAGCGTCGCGGTCCAGCCGGGCAGATACGCGTCGTTGACGACCAGCACCGACGGCGCCGCGGCCTCCACCTCCACCGCGAAGTGCTCCGGCGACTCGCGTGAAACGCTCACGCCTCCCGTGCCGGACGCGGCCTCCACCGGCAGCGGCCCCGGGCACTCCACGATGGCGGTCCCGGACGCGGGCGGCTCGGGCGCCGTCATCCGCGCGAAGGCCTCATCGAGCGTCGCCACGCACTCCGGACGGGCCAGGTGGATCCGCGCGGGCGCCTGGGGATGCCCCAGTAGCGTCGTCCGGAAGAGCGACTCCTGCGCCAGCACCCGCGCGCCCGGAGGCAGCGCCCCGGGCAGCTCCTGCGTGCGCGTCACCGTGAAGGGCGTGGACAGGCGCGGCGCCAGTTCGAAAGGCCAGCGCCGGGAGTCCCCCATCAGCCGGAGCAGGCGCGAGCTTCGCCCCGGCAGGTAGCTGGCCGCGCTCTCGATGTCCCAGAACACCGACGTGTCCGGCGCCAGCACCGCCAGCTGCCCCAGGCTCAGCCGGTCCTTGAACTCGTAGCCGGCCAGCGGCGGTGCCCAGTAGCCCGTCACCCGCGTGTTCACCCGCACCGGCTCCCCCGGCGGCGCGGACGCGCGGATCCGCTCCGCGAACGGAGGGGGCGTCTCCAGCATCTCCGCCGGGGACACCTGGTAGAGCGGCCCGTTCTCCAGGAAGAGCGCCGCGCCCTGGAGCACCACCAGCCCCACCGCCAGCCGGGGCCGCCACGCCAGGACCGCGCACAGGAGCGCGAGCCCCGCCGACGTCGCCCCCATGCGCACCACGTTGTCCGACAGGCCCTCGATGGCCGCGGCGGGCGCCTCCGGCCAGTGCGGCAGCACCCAGCCCCGCGTCCACAGCCCGCCCACCGCCTCGCCCAGCACGACCGCCGCGCAGAGGGCCGCCACCGCCACGCCCGCGACGATGACCGCGCGCGGAGCGCCTCCCGGCCCCAGGCACCGCCGCCAGCCCAGCCCCGCGCCCACCGCGAGCCCCAGCACCAGGAAGGACCCCAGCTTCTCCGGGTAGCGGAAGGGCCGCCACAGCGGCAGCAGCTGATACACCCAGCCGTACACCGGCAGCGACGCGCCCAGCACCAGCGCCAGCAGCAACAGCCACGCGCCCACGAACACCCAGGTGCGCCGCTGCCGCCACGACGCCACCACGCCCGCCAGCGCCAGCACGCACGCGGGCGTCCCCACGTAGAGCGAGTCCACCCACGCGCGCGTGAAGCCCCTCATGCGGATGAGCTTCTGCACCACGACCTCGGGGATGCCGCGTATTCCGACCGGCTCCGTCAGGAACGGGCCCAGCACCAGCTCCCCCACCCGCAGCGGGTGCAGGGAGAAGTACTGGGCCTCCGCCAGCGACCGGGCGCCGGGCTCTCCCGACATCACCAGCCCCGCGGCGGGAAGCAGCTGAGGCGCGGCCAGCAGCCCGCCCGTGACCACCAGCAGCAGACACGCTCCCGCGCGGCGGGCCCACGTCCCGGGCGCCGTCACGGGCTCCGTCAGCGCCACCAGCACCCCCAGCGCCTGCGTGACGGCGAACGCCTGCGCATCCCCTCCGAACGCGACCAGCGCCAGCAGGCCGCCGCCCACCGTCAGCCGGACGGCGGAGGGACGCCGCACGAAGCGCAACACGCCCCACAGCGCGGCGGGAACGGTGCTCGCGGGCAGCAGGTAGGTAGGGTTGTTCGTGATGCAGACCAGGTAGCCGCTGAAGGTGAACGTCAGCGCCCCGAACAGCGCGCCCGCGCGGGGGACGCCCCACTCGCGCAGGAGCGCCGCCGTGCCCAGCAGCGCCACCGGGAAGCACAGCAGCACGGTGAGCTTCACCGCAGCGCCCAGGGGCAGCATCAGGTGCAGCAGCGTCGTGGGGTGGAACACGCCGGAGATGAAGATGGCGGGGAACGACTGCCCGAAGCCGTCGTAGGGGAACCAGTCGGGGAACTCGCCCCGCGACACGCGCGAGGCCCAATAGGCGCGCATCGGGTAGAAGGCCCGCAGCGTGTCGCCCGCCAGGAAGACGTCGCGCGTGAACGTCGCCCGGAAGAAGAACAACACCGGCAGGAGCAGCGACAGGCCTCCGAGCCTCCAGCGCCAGCCGGGCCGGACCTCGTCCTCCCTTTGGGGGGCTGCCTCGGGAATCGGTGCGCCAGGGTTCGCGTCCATGTGTGCGGGGCATCGTCGGTGACGCCCGCCCCCAAGCCAAGTGTCGTCCACCCACGCCCGGGCCACCGCGGGGTGGCCGCCGTCCCACCGGGCGCGCTACATGCCCGGGCTTCATCTCTTCCGGCACGAGGAACCTGGAATGCTCGCACGCACCTGGCGCGGGGTGACGAAGGCGGAGGACGCCGACACCTACCTGGCCTATCTCAACAAGACGGGCCTCACGCACTACCGGCGCACGCCGGGCAACCTGGCCGCGTACTGCCTGCGCAAGGTGGTGGACGGGCGCGCGGAGTTCCTCCTCGTCACCCTCTGGGAGTCCATGGACGCGGTGAAGCGCTTCGCGGGCGACACGCCGGAGCGCGCCATCTTCTTCCCGGAGGACGACCGCTACCTCATCGACCGGGACCTGCACGTCACCCACTACGAGGTCCCCTTCGCGGACGGCCAGGCCTTCGAGCCCCAGCGGCTCCGCTTCGACGACTTCCGCGTGGCGGGGGCCGCGGGGGACCTGCGGCTGGTGGACACCGGAGGCGGCGGGAAGGAGCTGCCCGTCGTCTTCGTGCACGGGCTCGCGGGCAACGCGTCCCACTGGCAGGCGCAGCTGGAGCACCTCTCCCGGCAGGGCCGCCGCGGCATCGCGCTGGAGCTGCGCGGACACGGCGGCTCCACCTTCCCGGAGCCGGAGGACTTCACGCTGGAGTCGCTCGCGGGGGACATCGCCGCCGTCGTGCGCGCGCTGAAGCTGCGGCGCTTCGTGCTGGTGGGGCACAGCATCAGCGGGGGCGTGGCGCTGGCGTACGCGGGGGAGAACCCCCGGCAGGTGGCGGGCCTGTTCCTGGTGGACCCCATGACGGACTCGCGCGGCTACCCCGAGGAGCAGGTGAACGCGTACCTCGCCTCGCTGGACGCGCCGGACGTGGCGCAGGCCGTGCGGCAGGACTGGGCGCAGATGGCCGGGCCGCGCGCGGACGTGCGCGAGCGGCTGCTGGCGGACCTGGACGCGACGCCGCTGTCCGCCGTGACGGCCGTGCAGCGCTCCAGCCTGCGCTTTGATTTGACGGCCGCGCTCGCGCGCTACCCGGGGCCGAAGTTCTCGCTCGTCGCGCCGGACAACGACACGCCGCAAAGCGTCCACCGGCTGGGAGAGGGCGTGGCGCACCAGGTGGTGGAGGGCGCCGGCCATTGGATCCAGCTGGACCATCCGGACGCGGTCAACGCCGCGCTGGACGCGTTCCTCACGAAGTCAGCACCAGCTTGACCAGCTCCGGGGGACTGCCCAGCCGCATGGGCGGTCCCCAGAAGCCGCAGCCCCGGCTGACGTAGATGTGTGAATCGCCCTGCCGGTAGTGGCCAGCGGAGTGCTCCCAGCTCAGCCCGATGAGCGCCGTCATGGGGAAGAGCTGGCCGCCGTGGGTGTGGCCGGAAATCTGGAGGTCCACGCCCTGCGCCGCGGCCACCTTGAAGTTGGCGGGCTGGTGCGCGAGCAGCACGGCGGCGCGCTCCGGGTCACGGCCCGCGAGCGCCAGGTCCAGGTCATAGCCCTTCTGTCCCAGGCGCCGGCCGCCGTGCCAGTCATCCACGCCCACCAGGTCGAACGCGCCGCCCGCGTCCCCGATGCGCACGTGCCGGTTGCGCAGCGAGGGAATGCCCAGCGAGCCCAGGTGGGCCACCCACGCCTCCGCGCCGGACGAGTAGTCGTGGTTGCCGGTGACGAAGAAGCTTCCGTAGCGCGCATGGAGGTTGCCGAGCGCCGCGACGAAGCCGCCCAGCCGCGGCACGGTGCCATCCACCAGGTCGCCGGTGATGGCGACAAGGTCCGGCCTCAACGCGTTGGCCCGCCGCACCAGCTCGTCCATGAAGCGCCGCTGGATGAAGGGGCCCACGTGCAGGTCGGTGAGCTGCACGATGCTGAAGCCCTCCAGCGAGCGGGGCAGCTTGGGGATGCGCACCACCAACTCCGTGACCTCCGGAGCGGTGAACGCGCGCCAGCTGCCATAGCCCGCCAGCCCCCCACCCAGCGCAAGCGCCCCGCCCGCGGTCGCCTGCGACAGGAAGCGCCGCCGCTCCACATCCACGGAGGGCGCGGCGGGAACGGGACGCAGCCGGCGTCCCAGGGCGAGCACGGCCCGCCCCACGTCCAGCCCCGCGAGCGCGAGCACCAGGCACAGCGCCACGCCCATCCACGAATAGGACACCAGCTCCACGACGTCGCCAGGGGCTTCCGGAAGCGTGCGCTGGAGGTACCGCCGCGCAATCAGCACCAGTGTCATGACGCCCAGGACAAACGCGGCAACGAGCCGGGGCCCGCGGCGAGACGTGAGGTTCCACACCAGCCGCCGGAACAGGTACAGGTGCCCGAGCACGGCACCCAGCGCGATGAGGAGCGAGAACGGAGACAGCGGCATGTGCCCAGCCTCCCGCGCCTCAAGCCCGCGCGCACCTGAATCCGTGCCCGGCCGGCCGCCTTGAAAGGAACCGGACGTCGTCGTCAGCCCAACTCGTCCCAGAGCACGCCGAGCTTCAATGCCACTGCCTCGAAGGGCTCCGCGTGCACGAGGCCGGTTCCGGAGAGGGTCGCCAGTTGCACGTACTGCCCCGCTTCCAACCGGAACACCTCCAGGGTGCGAAGGACTGGATCAATGAACCAGACATGGCGCACACCTTCGCGCGCATACACCGGAAGCTTCACTTCGCGGTCCACGAGCCGTGTCGAGGGCGAAAGCACCTCGCAGACCCAGTCTGGCGAAAGGGCAAGGGCCGCGACCTGGGGCGCCTGCGGGAGCCGTTCACGCCGCCAGCCCGCCAGGTCCGGAATGAGGACGTCCTCTCCCAGATGGAGTTCGGGCTCGAGAACGATGTACCAGCCTCCCGGTCCTCCCAGTCCGAAGACAAAGGGATTGCTCAGGAGCCCCATCAGGAATGAAGCCGCCGTGAGATGGGGGAATGCCGGCCGCGGGCTCGCATACAGCTCCCCCTCGACAATCTCCCCCACAACCCCCTCCGGGAGTGCCTCCAGGTCCGCGTAGGTCGCGGGTTTCTTTCCCATGGATTCCCTCCACTCCTCGCCGCCCATCACTCTATCCATGAACACGAGAGCTAGCACGCCCGTCTGACGTGCAGGGGCGGACGAGAATTCCTGGACCCTGGAGGTCCCATCCCTTCAGCTCACCGTGCGGCCCCAGATGAACGCGAGGTCCAGCTCCACCGCGTCGAAGGGCTCCGCCCGCACGGGTGCAGCCCCGGAATGCGTGAGCAGAACCTCATACCTGCCGTCCCGCAGGCCGAATACCTCCAGCGTGCGAGTCCGAGGATCCATCAACCAGACGTGCCGCACGCCCTCGCGCGCGTACACCGGCATCTTCGCCTCGCGGTCCAGCTTCCGGGTGGACGGAGACAGCACCTCGCAGACCCAGTCCGGCGCAAGCGTTATCGCCGCGGTGTCGGGAACGAAGGGCATCCGTTCCACCCGCCATCCCGCGACGTCCGGGACCAGGACGTCCTCCCGGAAGTGCAGTTCCTGCTCGCCCAGGAACAGCCAGCCTCCGGGCCCACCCCTTCCCCGCTCGAAGGGGCCCATGAGCTCTCCGCCAAGCCGGTGGGCCACCACGGCATGCGGCGCCGCCGGCCGTGGGCTTGCATACAGCTCCCCTGCGACGATCTCCCCCACGACATGGTCGGGAAGCGCCTCCAGGTCCGCATAGGTCGCAGGCTTCTTTCCCATCACGTTTCCCCAGTCCTCGCCGCCCGTCACTCTATCCATGAAGGCGAGAGCTAGCACGCCCGTCCGACATGACAGGGCACACGTCCAGCGCCCTACCCTACACATCTTCCCGGCCCAATTCCCTGCCCCATCGCCGCCCGGTGGTTAAGAGGCCCGCAT
>NZ_RAWK01000406.1 GCF_003612165.1 Corallococcus aberystwythensis
GTCACGCGTGGGTCCGGGGAACCGTGGTTTTGAGCACCTGACGCACGCGCTTCTCCAGCTCCTCGGGCGTGAAGGGCTTGCCCAGGTAGCCGTTGGCGCCGGCCTCTTCCGCGTACGCCTTGTCCTCCGGCAGGTTGCGCGCGCTCACCATCAACACCGGGATGTGCGCGATGGCGGGCGTGCGGCGGATGTGCTCGCAGACGTCGTAGCCGGACACGTCCGGCAACGTCAGGTCCAGGCACACGAGGTCCGGCTTGAGCTCGCCCGTCCGCAGGTACTCCATGGCGGCCTTGCCGTTGGGCTGCTCCACCACGTTCTTCACGCCCATCTGCTGGAGCATGTCACGCAGCATGACGCGGAACATCGGAGAGTCCTCCACCAGGAGGACGGTGAGCTGTTGGAGCTCCATCACGTCTGACGCCTTTCCTTCCCTCACCCGAACCCATACCTGGGCACGAGGACGAGCACGCCATATGCGTACGCCATGTTGAAGAGGGCCACCCACAGGATGGCCTTCTTCATCCCCCTCCAGGGATGCGCATCGCGCGCGGCCGCTCCGGGCAGCGCGATGGTGGCAATGAGGACGGACAGGAGGATGAGCTTCGCCATGGCGGGAGCCTCAGAGGATACCCGTTTTCTGGACCGTCAGTCCCAGCGTCGCGGACCACACCATGCGGGCCGCCTCCACGTCGGGCGAGCGAGTCCACGCCGTGCGCGTATCCGCCTCCAGGGTCACCCATCGGTTCAGCGTCCAACCCGCGCCCACACCGCCCACCACCTGCCGGTCCCCCACTGCCCCGCCTACCGCGAAAGCGCTGCCCGCCGTCCCGGAAAGCCGGAAGCGCGGGCCCAGCGCCCAGGTGCCATTCAACGTCAGGTCGGCCCTCGGGTAGACGAGCCCCGTCAGCCGGTCCACGAAGGGCGTCACCCGCGCGGAGAGCCGGCCGTTGAAGTCCGCCACCCGCGACGGCACCCGGTGGGACACCGCCAGCGTCAGGTCCGGGAGCAGCTCCAGGCGCTGCGCCGGCTCCACCACCGGCGTCTCCCCGACCTGAAGGGTCGTCAGCCGCCGGCCACCTGACGGGGTGGCACCCGGCGTCTCAGGGTCGTCCGGGGCCGCGTCCTCCGTCGCGCGCACGGAGTACGCCACACCCACGCCCACCCCCGCCTCCAGCGACGTGCGCCGGTCCAGCCGGTGCGTCCAGGCCCCGGTCAGCGTCGTCACCGTGGCGCGAGCGCCGGTGGAGAAGCGTGAGTCCGTGTAGCCCACCGTGGTGGCCAGGGTGTGCCGGGGTGCGGGGGCGTAGCCCAGGGACAGCTGCGCGCGGGGGCCGTACTGGAAGGGCACCGCCTCCTTCGCCGTGTCGTCCAGGCCGCCGCTGGCGGAGAAGCCCGCGCTGCCGGACAGCCGCCAGCCCGGGCCCAGCCACACCGTCTCCGCCGCCAGCGTCGTCAGGGACGACAGGAAGAACACCGTGTCCACGCCCTCTGGCAGCGGCTGGATGGGGACGTCCGGGACCGGCGTGTCCCCGGGCACCGCCGGGTCGTCACCTGGCACGCCGCCCAGGGGCAGGTTGGTGAAGAGGTTCACCTGGCCCAGCACGAACTCCTGGGTGCCGTGCAGGGTGAGGCCGCGCTCGGGGCGCCAGTCTCCCAGGAGGCGCCCCACGTGCTGCACCTCCGTGCGCGGGTTCGTGGTGGCTTCCCGGAAGGAGATGCGCGGCGCGTACTCCACGGACGCCACCGCGCTGCCGTCGTCGTACTTCAGGCCCACCGTGGGGACGAGGTCCATGTCCGCCGCGAAGGGGGACGTGGCTTCGCCCGTGGCCTGGGCCTCCATGGAGCGCGCGCGGGTGTCCACGCGGGCCGCGGCGCTGTACGTCACGGAGGCGGAGGCCACCTCCAGCCACAGGCTCGCGAGGGCGGCGTCCAGCACGGGCTATTCCACCACCACCACGTCGCCGGGGCGCAGGCGGAAGCCCGCCGCGCGGCCCTCGCCGCGGATGATGTCCTCGTAGCGCACGCGGATGCGCGTGGGCTGCTCCGCCGCCGGGTCGTCCCGGCGCAGCACGAAGATGCGGTCGCGGTGGGCGTAGTCCGTGAAGCTGCCCGCGGCGCCCAGCGCCTGGAGCAGCGTCGCGCCCGGGTCCAGCACGTGCGCGCCCACGTTGGCCACCTCACCCAGCATCGTCACCGACATGGGCCGCGCTTCCTCCAGCGACACCGTGACGACGGGGTGGTTGATGAAGTCCTTGAGCCGCGTCTGGATCTGCTGGGCCAGGAGGGCGGGGGAGTGGCCCGCGGCCTCCACGTCGTCCAGGAACGTGAGGCTGATGTGGCCGTCCTCGCGCACCTTGGCGCGCGTGGTGAGCGCCTCCTGGCCGAAGACCTTCACGTTGAGCACGTCGCCGGGGACGATGCGGTAGGCGGCGTCCGACTCGGTGGGCTTCTCCTGGTAGTCGTTCACCCAGGTGTACTTGCCCAGGCCGCTGCACCCGGGGGCCACGACGAGCAGCCCGGCGAGCAGCCCTGCGCACGCCAGCGCGCGGGAGACGGGGCCGCGGAATCGGGACGGGACGGACGGCATGGCGCTCCTCACGCGGTGGGGGCGGCCGGCACGGCCACCTCGGCGGGAGCCCCACCATTACCACCGCGCTGGCGCGCCATGCGCACGACCTGAAGCAGCTCCGCGGGGCGCACGGCGCCGGTGCCCAGCACGCCCACCACGTAGGTGGTGGCCGTCAGCCCCAGCCGGGGCCACGGCGCCATGCCCGCGCCCAGGAGCACCCGGTCCAGGACCACGCACACGCCGCACACCACGGCCGTCTTCGCCACCATGACCAGCGAACGCCGGTCAAAGGAGTTCCGTCCCATGCGGCTCAAGAAGAGCACCGTGACGATGACCTCCGTGAGGAACATGGACATCGCCGTGGCGGTGGCGCCGCCGGACGGGCCAATGCGCCCGTACAGCCAGGGGATGAGCGCCAGGTTGAGGAGCGGGTTCACCACCGCGCCCATGGTGGCCGCCAGCGTCACCCACCACTCCTTGTTGGACATGGTGAGCCAGATGCTGCTGACCATGGTGACGTAGGCCATCACGAAGATGGGCGACAGCACGCGCAGGGGCAGCGCCGCGGGCTCGAAGCCGGGGCCGCACATGATGCGCACCCACAGGTCCGCGCCCAGCACCATGGCCATCATCACCGGCACGGTGAACGCGAGCACGCCCTCCAGCGAGCGGCGCGTCAGGTGCGACAGCTCCTGCGGAGAGCGGGCCGCCGCGCGCGACATCATGGGCATCAGCACCCAGCCGAAGATGGGGGAGATGAGGAACGTGAGCCCCGCGATGCTGAACGCACCGCCGTACCAGCCCACCTCCTCCTTCGACGCGAGCTTGCCCAGGAGCGACATGTCCGTGCGCCCGTTGCACGCCAGCGCCGCCGCCGTGAGGAAGAACGGCAGGCACGCCTTCATCACCTTCTTCGTCTCGGTGAGGTCGATGCGGAACTTGAGGTTCAGGTGCTCCTTCGCCAGCTTCCAGCTGATGATGAGCTTCACCGCCTCCGACAGCACCATGGGCACGGCCAGCCACTGAAGGCCCACGCCGAACGCGGCCATCAGCGCCAGGCCCCCGCCCCACACAATCTTGGTGATGACGTTGGACACCGACAGGCCCGCGACCTTGCCCTTGGAGTGCAGCAGCGCGGCCATGGACGCGTTGACGACGATGAGCGACTGGGCCACCGCGAACCACTGCACCAGGTGCTGCACCTCCGGGGGCTCGCCCGTGTGGTGGAGCACCAGCGCCAGCGCCACCATGAGCACGAGCGTCATCGCCAGGCGCAAGAGCATGGTGGTGCCGAAGAAGTCGCTCGCGTGATCCGGGCGGACCGGCACCTCCTTGCGGATGTACGTCTCCAGGCCCAGGTTCGTGGCCACGAAGAACGTGGCGGCGAACGCCTCCGACCAGTTGAAGTAGCCGAACGCCTCCGGGCCCAGGTAGCGCGGCATCAGCGCGCGGATGCCCAGCGCGATGGCGTACGTCACCATCAGCGAGCCCCCGAGCTGCAGGGTGCTGCGGACCGCGCCGCGAACTTCGTTCGCACGGGCGCCGTCGTCGGCTTCAGCGGAAGGGGAGGAGGAGCTGTTCACGGTCATGGATGATGCGGGCCTTCAGCGGCTGCTTCGCACTCAGGGGGAGGAAGGCCCGCCCCATGGAAAGACAAACGGGCCCGGCGCGTCAACGCCGGGCCCGGAATGACACCCTGGTTGCTAGCTCGCCCCGCGACCGGTGATGACCACCGGCACCGTCTGGAGGAGCAGCCGCAGGTCGCCGGTGAGGCTCCAGTGGTCGATGTACTGCATGTCCAGGTACATCCACTGCTCGAAGGAGATCTGGTTGCGGCCGGAGACCTGCCAGATGCAGGTGAGGCCCGGACGCACCGACAGGCGGCGGCGCTGCCACGTCTCGTACTTCGCCACCTCGCTGGGCACCGGCGGGCGCGGACCCACGATGCTCATCTCACCGCGCAGCACGTTGAGGAACTGGGGCAGCTCGTCGATGGAGAACTTGCGGATGAAGCGGCCGATGCCGGTGATGCGCGGATCGTTCTTCATCTTGAAGACGGGGCCGGTCTGCTCGTTCTGCGCGGCCAGCCGCTCCTTGAGCTCCTCCGCGTTCACCACCATGGAGCGGAACTTCAGCATGTAGAACGGCTTGCCGTGCTGCCCGGTGCGCAGCTGCTTGAAGAAGATGGGGCCGCGCGAGGTGAGCTTGATGCAGGCCGCCACCACCGCGAACAGCGGCAGCAGCGCCCACAGCGCCACCGCGGAGACGGCGATGTCGAACAGGCGCTTCATGGCCATCTGGTGCGGCTTGGGCGCCACCGCGGCGAAGTGCAGGTAGCCGTCCGCCACCGCGCGGGAATCCACCGGGCGGGCGCGGTCCAGGCGGAACGAGTGCGCCGGCAGCGCGAACGGCACGCCGAAGCGCTCCGCCAGCTTGATGGCCGCCTGCATGGACTCGCCCTGCTTGAGCGTGTTGCCCGCGATGTAGACCTCGCTGACGGGCAGCGTGCGGAACAGGCGCTCCAGTTCGTCCGCGGGCCCCAGCACGCCCGCCGGCAGGCTGTCGCCAGAGGCGTGGTCCTCCGGGAAGCGCACGTAGCCCAGGATCTTGTGACGGCCGCGCTTGAGCAGGTCCTCGCCCGTGTAGCGGCCCATGGCGCCGGTGCCCACGATGAGCACCTCCTCCGTGGGGGCCTCCTGCGAGGCCACCTGCCGGAAGACGCCCAGGCGCAGCAGCAGCGCCACCGGCCAGAAGACGAAGAGCAGCGGCGCCAGGCCCACGCTGGCCGCCGCGGGCATCGCCAGCTCCAGCACCGCCTGGATGGTCACCACCGCCAGCGTGGTGACGGACACCAGCGCCACGTGGTCCAGCTTGCTGCGCTCGGCGAAGCGCGAGTCGTAGAGGCACAGCGCCGTGCCCGTGATGAGCCACACCAGCACCGCCGTCACCACCATGCTGGGCAGCTCCCAGCCCAGGGGGAACGTCAGCCCGCCGCGCATCCATGCGGACCCCACCAGCACCCCCACCAGCAGCGCCACATCCACGGTGAGGTTCAACTTCGCCGCGAAGCCCGGCGCCAGGCGCGGCGGATCCGTGACCTCGGCCGGGTCCACCTTCAGCGTCGAAGCGGAGGCCTTGACCTCGGCGCTTGCAGTCGCACTGCTCATCGTGTCCACCCCCCTCTGCTCACGTTCAGGTTTCGCAGAGGATGCCGTCTAGACTGGAAAAGTTTAACCAGGAGGAAATGCAAGACTGCCAAATTGTGCGTCGCGGCGCAACCACTGCTCAGCAAGAAAGACAGGACATCAGGTGAAAGCTTGGAGTCCGCCAGGTGACAGCCGATGCGCCTTCTGTTCCGGAGTGATTGAAGTCCGGCCGGCCCATTGGATCTTCGCTGGATTCCAAAGGGACCCAGCCGGGCCCTGGACTGCATCTACGATGCCGGTCTGACGTTTGGACGCCTGCCCCTCTAGCGGGGTGCGTCATGGCGGAAGTCATGAGGGATTCCCGTAGGTTGGGGGGAGGGCTCCAGGCGCTCTGTCGCCGTGTAGACGTTGCAGCGGCCGTTCCTTGAGAACGCGGCCAGCGTCACCCCAGCACGCAGGGCCAGGTCGATGGCCAGGGAGCTGGCGGCGGACACGCTGACGACGACGGGGATGCGGGCGCGGGCGGCCTTCTGGACGATCTCGAAGCTGGCGCGGCCGCTGACGGCGAGGACCGTGGGGG
>NZ_RAWK01000407.1 GCF_003612165.1 Corallococcus aberystwythensis
TACACCTATTAAGTCGTCGGCAGCGTCAGATGTTTATAAGAGACAGCCCCAGTGGAGCTTCTGCCGGAGGATGGTGAAGAAGGCCACGCGGGGGTTGCGCACCAGGCCCACGCGGTTGGGCGAGCGCACCACTTCAATGCAGTCCCCGCCCTGGAGCGAGTGCCCCGTCTGACCGTCCAGCGTGAGGTACGTGTCCGCCGTCTCGCTCTTCAGCGTGACGCGGATGGTGCGGTCCGCCGGCACCACGATGGCCCGCTGGGTCAGCGCGTGCGAACAGATGGGCGACAGGATGGTGCAGTCCACCGACGGGTGCACGATGGGCCCGCCCGCGGACAGCGAATACGCCGTGGAGCCCGTGGGCGTGGCCAGGATGACGCCGTCCGACTTGTACGTGGTGATGGGCACCCCGTCGATGGACGTCTCGTGGTCCGCGATGCGCGCGAGCGCGCCCTTGTTGATGACCACGTCGTTGAGGATTTCATCCTCGATGAGGACCTTGCCCCCGCGCAGGAGCCGGCAGGACAGCTTCATCCGCGAGTCCACGTGGAAGTTCCCCGCCAGCACGTCGTCCAGCCGGACGAAGAGCTCCTCCACGGAGATCTCCGTCATGAAGCCCAGGCTGCCCAGGTTGACGCCGATGATGGGCACGTTGCGTCCACCCAAGAGGCGCGCCGCGTAGATGAGCGTGCCGTCACCGCCCAGCACCACCACCGCGTCCGCCCGGGCCGCCAGCTCCCGGTCCTCGATGCGCGGCCAGTTGAGCGCATGCGCCAGGGCGCGGTCCGCCAGCACCGTCAGGTTCGGGTGGCGCTGATGGATTTCCGCCGCCAGGGCCACGGCCCGCGGGGTGTCTCGCTTCGCGACGATGACCAGGGTCTGCACGCCCCCCGGGTTCTAGTCCAGCCGGACAACCGTCCTCTCCAGGAAAATGACGCGGCTGCCCAACCCCGGACATCACAAGGGGGCGCCACCGGGCGGACAGGGCGCTAGGTTTGGAGACCCCATGGACCTCTTCGACCACGCCAGCCAGAAGGAACAGGCCGTCCTGGCGCCGCTCGCCGAGCGCATGCGCCCCACCTCGCTCAGCGAGTACCTGGGCCAGGAGCACCTCACCGGCGAGGGCCGCTTCCTGCGCCGCGCCCTGGAGAGCGACCAGGTGCCCAGCCTCATCCTCTGGGGCCCCCCGGGCACGGGCAAGACGACGCTCGCCCAGCTCATCGCGCGCTCCACCGGCGCTTCCTTCGAGACCATGTCCGCGGTGCTCGCGGGCGTGAAGGACATCCGGGAGACGGTGGCCCGCGCGCAGGACCGCTGGAAGCTGAACCGCCAGCGGACGCTCCTGTTCATCGACGAAATCCACCGCTTCAACAAGTCGCAGCAGGACGCGCTCCTGCCCCACGTGGAGAAGGGCACCGTCACGCTGATTGGCGCCACCACGGAGAACCCGTCCTTCGAGGTGAACGCCGCGCTCCTGTCGCGCTGCCGCGTCATCACCCTGCGCGGGCTGGAGCAGGAGGAGCTCATCGCCGTCATGCGCCACGCCGTCGCGGACCCCCGGGGCCTGGGCGGCAAGGTGACGGTGGATGACGCGGCGCTGGAGTTCATCGCGGACGCGGCGGGCGGAGACGCGCGCAAGGCCCTCACCGCGCTGGAGGCCGCGGCGGCGTACGGCCGCACGGCGGTGGACCGCAAGGTGGCGCAAGAAGCGCTCCAGCAGAAGATGCTGCTCTACGACAAGGGCGGCGAGGAGCACTACAACGTCGTCAGCGCGTTCATCAAATCCATGCGCGGCAGCGACGTGGACGCCGCGCTGTACTGGATGACGCGCATGCTGGAGGCGGGCGAGGACCCCGTCTTCATCTTCCGCCGCATGGTCATCTTCGCGTCGGAGGACGTGGGCAACGCGGACCCGAGAGCGCTGGGCGTGGCGGTGGACGCGCTGCGCGCCTTCCAGCTGATGGGCCTGCCGGAGGGCACCCTGCCCCTCACCCAGGCCGTGACGTACCTGGCGCTCGCGCCCAAGTCGAACGCCGTCATCGCCGCGTACGCGGCCGTGCGCGAGGCCGTGACGAAGGAGGGCGCGCTGCCGGTGCCCATGCACCTGCGCAACGCGCCCACGAAGCTGATGAAGTCGCTGGGGTACGGCGGCGGGTACAAGTACCCCCACAACTTCGAGGGCAACTACGTCCCGGAGGACTACCTGCCGGAGGCCCTGCGCTCTCGCTGCTTCTACACCCCGAGCCGCAACGGCTTCGAGGCGGAGCTGTCCGAGCGCTACGAGGCCATCCAGCAGCAGCTCGCCGCGCGGCGCGGTGAGCGGGAGCCCGGAGAGGACGGCTGAACGGGCCGTCCTCCCGTGGGAGGCATCAGGACGCGGCTTCCAGGGCAGGCAGGTCCGGCCCGTTGTCCGCGTCCGGGCCCTTGGGCGAGCGCGGCTTCATGCTGCGGCCGGCCACTTCGTACTGCTTGAGCAGGCGGCGGAAGTTGGAGCGGTCCACCCCGGCCGCGCGCGCCGCGCTGGACACGTTGTGGTTGTTCTTCTCCAGGAGCGCGGAGAGGTAGCGGCGCTCGAAGGCGCGCATGGCCAGGCGCTTGGCCTGGGCGTATGGCAGGTGCGCCAGGCTGAACACCTCCACCGCGGAGTCGGCCTGGGGCGCGGCCTGGAAGCCGGGCGGCAGGTCCTCCACGTCGATGGCGTCGTTGGCCGTCAGCACCACCGCGCGCTCGATGACGTTCTCCAGCTCGCGCACGTTGCCCGTCCACCGGTTGCAGGTGAGGGCCTCCATGGCGCGGGGGCTGATGCCGGTGACCTTCTTGTCCGCCTTGCCGGTGTAGACCTTGAGGAAGTGGTGCGCGAGCAGCGGCACGTCCTCCGGGCGGTCGCGCAGGGGCGGCAGGTCGATGGTGATGACGTTGAGGCGGTAGAAGAGGTCCTCGCGGAACTTGCCCTGCTCCTTCGCGCGGGACAGGTCCACGTGCGTGGCGGCGATGACGCGCACGTCCACCTTCACGGGCTCGTTGGCGCCCACGCGCTTCACTTCACCCTCCTGCAGGACGCGCAAGAGGCGCACCTGGGTGGCCGGGGGCACGTCGCCAATCTCGTCCAGGAAGATGGTGCCGCCGTCGGCCGCCTCGAAGAGGCCCTTCTTGTTGCCGGTGGCGCCGGTGAAGCTGCCCTTCACGTGGCCGAAGAGCTCACTCTCCAGCAGCGTCTCCGTCAGCGCCGAACAGTTGACGGCGACGAACGGCTTGTCGCGGCGGGGGCTGCGGTAGTGGATGGCGCGCGCGACGAGCTCCTTGCCCGTGCCGCTCTCACCCTGGATGAGGACCGTGGCGGTGGAGTGGCTGACGGTCTCCACCAGCTTGAACACGGCGCGCATCTGCGAGGACTGCCCGATGAGGTCCTCGAACTGGCTGCGCGCGGTGAGCGCCTCCTCCAGCGCGCGGGTGCGGTCCTTCAGCGCCTTGCGCTCGGCGGCCTTGGCCACCGTGAGGCTGACCTCGTCGATGTTCTCGAAGGGCTTGGTGAGGTAGTCGTACGCGCCCGCCTTCACCGCCTCCACCGCCGTCTCCACGGTGGCGAAGGCCGTCATCATGATGACCTCCACGTCCGGGCGGTCCGCCTTGATGGCGCGCAAGAGGTCCATGCCGGACAGGTGCGGCATCTTGATGTCGAGCACGACCACGTCGATGGACGGGTCCTTCGCCGCCGCGAGCCCCTCCACCGCGTCGTCGATGGCAACGACCGGGTGGCCTTCCCGCTGGAGGATCTGGGTGACGGCCTTGAGGACGACGGAGTCGTCATCCACAACGAGGACCTTGGCGCGCTTGACTTGGTTCACGGCAACCTCTCGAGCTGCAGGGGAATGGGCAGGAAGACGGTGAAGCGGGAGCCCTGGCCTACGTGGGTGTCCACCTGGAAGGTGCCCCCGTGGTCCTGGACGATGCGATAGGCGATGGACAAACCCAGGCCGGTGCCCTCACCGGGCGGCTTGGTGGTGAAGGACGGCTCGAAGATGCGCGGCAGGTGCTTCTCTTCGATGCCCGTCCCGGTGTCCGTCACCGCGAAGAAGGTCCGGTCGCCCTCGCGCCCCGTCTCCAGGGACAGGCGGCCTTCCGCCTTGGGCAGTGACTGCAGGCCGTTCTGCAGCAGGTTGAGCACCACCTGCGCGAGCGTGCCGGGGTCGCCGTACACCTTGGGCAGCCCGTCCTTCAGGCCCAGCTTCAGCTCCACCTTGGGCATGGACTTGAGCTGCGCGCGGAAGAGCACCGCGGCGTCCTCCACGCACTTGGACAAATCAAAGAGGCGGCGGTCCTCCACGCGGCTGTGCCGGCTGAACTTCAGCAGGCTCTCCACGATGCGCTTGCACCGCAGCGCGCTCTCTTCAATCAGCTTCAGCGACTCCAGGTCGTTCGCGCTGCGGCCCGCGTCGCGGGACATGAGCTGCGAGAAGGCGAGGATGCCACCCAGCGGGTTGTTGATTTCGTGCGCCACGCCGCCCGCGAGCTGCCCCACCGCGGCCATCTTCTCCGTCTCGATGAGCCGGCGCGTCATGGCCTGCTCCTCCGTGACGTCGCGGTAGGTGCACACCGCGCGGTCGTCGCCGGCGAACGGGTACGCGGCCACCACGTAGCTGCGCCCGCCCTGCTGCACTTCCCCGCGAGCGCCCTTGCCCGTCTCCATGGCGGAGGGCAGCGGGCAGCCCTGGCACGGCGTGTCCCGGCCGAAGAGGTACTGGTGGCACGGGACGTCCGAAGGCACCTCTTCGATGGAGCGGCGGGCCACCTGCGCGTAGGCGACGTTGGCCCGGCGCACCGCGAAGTCCCGCGCGCGCACCACCGCGAGCGGCGTCTCCATGCAGTCGAAGGACAGCTCCCACTCGCGCTTCGCGGTGGACAGCAGGCGCGTGCGCAGCGCGACGCGCTCCTCCAGCTCCGCGTTGAGCTGCTTGAGCTCCGCGTTCTGCTCCTGGGTGACGCGGTAAAGCCGGTCGTTCTCCGTGTGGAGCGCGTACTGCTCGAAGGCGCTCTTCACCGTGAGGACGAGGTGGCTGTCGTTCCAGGGCTTGGAGATGAAGCGGAAGATTTCCGAGCGGTTGATGGCCTCTTCGATGGCCTGCTGATCCGCCTGCCCCGTCAGCATGATGCGCTGGGCGCGGGGCTCCTGGAGCTTCACCTGGGTGAGGAACTCCACCCCGTTCATCCCCGGCATGCGGAAGTCGGAGATGACGACCTCCGGGCGGAAGCGCTCCAGCGTGCGCAGGCCCGTTTCGGCGTCCGTCGCCGTCTCGATGTCCCACTCACCGCGTCGCAGCACCCGCCGGATGGACTTGAGGATGTTCTCCTCGTCGTCCACGAGCAGCAGCCGCCCTCGGGCGACCGTGTCCTGCGCCTGCGCTTGAGCTCCCAGGGTTCCCATGGACTTTCCGGGAATCGACATTTGCAATGGCCTTGCCAAACCAGAGTTTTGGATAAACCCCGGGATTCACGCCTCTTTTCAGAGACATGACAAAAAGGGGCAAGGTCATTGTAGACCCACCGACCCTATCGGGGTCAAATGGGACCCCGGGTGTTTGACCCCTGGGTCAGCCTGCGCGTGAAGGCGGCGCGGAAAACAGGGGTGCGGGGGGGTGGAGGCAGATGCGGTCGCGACCCTCGCGCTTGGCGCGGTAGAGGGCCTCGTCGGCGGTGAGCATCAGCTGCTCCGGGGCGAGGATGGCGCGGTGGGGGAAGCTGGACACGCCCAGGGACGCGGTGACGCGCAGGGCCCCCTCCGGACCCGCGTGCAACTCGTTGATTCCCTTGCGGATTCGCTCCGCCACGGTGAGGGCACCGGGCAGGTGGGTGCAGGGCAGGAGGACCGCGAATTCCTCCCCGCCGTAGCGGGCCACGAGGTCCGTCTCCCGCACGCTGTGCTGGAGGGAGGCGGCCACCTCCCGGAGGACGCGGTCCCCGGCGCCGTGGCCGTGCGCGTCGTTGATGTTCTTGAAGTGGTCCAGGTCCACCAGGATGAGAGAGAGGCTCTCGTCGTAGCGCTGGGAGCGGCGGAACTCCTCGCGCAGCCGTTCCTGGAAGTAGCGGTGGTTGTGGACCTGGGTGAGCCCGTCCGTCACCGACAGGCGCCGCAGCTCCTCTACCTGGGAGTGAAGTGACCTCAACCGGGAGTGCGTTTCCAGGCTCCGGTAGAGCCTCAAACGCAGTTCTTCGTCGTCCCATGGGGTCAGAATCACCTCACCCCCTCTGCGCAGGGCGGCGAGGCGCAGGGCCCGGTCCTCCGGCGGGGCCAGGA
>NZ_RAWK01000408.1 GCF_003612165.1 Corallococcus aberystwythensis
TATAAGAGACAGCATAGAGCGTGAGGTCCACGCCGTTGCGGTACGCCTGGCTCACCACCAGCACCGGGATTCCCCGCTCCCGCGCCTGGACGAAGAGCGGCAGGAGCGAGCGGCCCAGCTCCGGCGCGACGGGCACGTTGCCCGCCCCATACGCCTCCACCACCAGCCCCTTCACGTGCGGCAACAGCTGCAGGGGCAGGGCGGGGTCCAGGCCCGGGTACACCTTGAGGAGGAAGACGCGCGGATCCAGCTTCTCGTGGAGCCGGAAGGGGCCTCGCGGCGCGAGGCCCTTCTCGAAGGTGGCGTCCACGCCCAGGGTGCCCAGCACGGGGAAGTTGGGGCTTTCGAAGGCGTCGTACTCCGCCACCTTCACCTTGCGGGTGCGGTTGCCCCGGTACAGGTGCGAGTCGAAGCAGATGGTCACCTCGCGCGGCCCCTGGAGCGCGGAGAGCACCGCGTCGATGAGGTTCAGCCGCGCGTCCGAGCGGATCTCCCCCAGCGGCCGCTGCGAGCCCGTCAGCACCACGGGGCAGGGTGGGTTGCGCAACATGAACGACAGCGCACTGGCCGTGAAGGCGAGCGTGTCCGTTCCGTGGGTCACCACCGCCCCGTCGAAGTCCGCCAGCCGACGGTGGAGGTGGGAGGCCATCCGGCTCCAGAGCTCCGGCTGCATCTCCGAACTGTCCAGGTTGGAGAACAGCTCGAGTTCGATGTCGGCCAGCTGGAACAGCTCCGGGGCGCGTTTCCGGAGCGTCTTGAAGAAGGCGGCGGGACGCAGGGCGGAAGGCCGGCCACCGGCCATTCCGAGCGTGCCTCCCGTGTGAAGCAGCAGGACTCTGGGCATGGGCGAGGGCCGTCTGCCAAAGGCCGCCTTGCTTTACAAGCCCGGCGCGCGTGGCTAAACCCCGGAGCCGTGCTCTTCCCTCGATGGATGCGTGTTGCTCCCGTGCTGGCCGCGACCCTGATGGGCGCCGGCTGCACCAAGAGCGCGGAAGTCCCGGCCACCGCCAAGGCCCCGCCGCCGGCCTCCACCCCGGCTCCGGCCCCTGCCGCTGCTCCGGCCGCGCCCACCGCCGAGGAAGCCCCGCCGGCGGATCCAGCCCAGGCGCTGACGGGCATCCCCGGCATGGACTTCTCCGCGCTGCCCCCGGCCGCGAAGCGCGAGCTGGCCACGGTGTTCAGCGACGAGTTCTGCTACTGCGGCTGTCCCCACTCGCTGGGCGCGTGCCTCAAGCAGCACACGTCCTGCAAGCACGCGAAGCGGATGGCGCGGCTGTCCGCGCGCATGGTGGCGGAGGGCGGCCCCGCGAGCGAGGTCATCGTCACGCTGTCCAAGTACTACGCGTCCTTCCGCGAGCCGCGCGTGCAGCTCAAGGTGGATCCGCGCATGTGCCAGGGCGACGCCAACGCGCCCGTGACGGTGACGGAGTTCTCCGACTTCGAGTGCCCCTTCTGCGGCAAGGCCCGGCCCATCCTGGAGGGCTTCGCGAAGAAGCACCCCAGCGAGGTGCGCTTCTGCTACCTGCCGTTCCCGCTCTCCATCCACCCCAACGCCATCCCCGCCGTGCAGGCGGTGCTGTGGGCGCGTGACCAGGGCAAGTTCTGGCAGATGCACGACGCGCTCTTCGGCCAGCAGGAGAACCTCAAGCCGGAGGCGCTGCCCGCGCTGGCGAAGTCGGTGGGCCTGGACGGGGACAAGCTGGCCGCCGTGCTGAAGACGGACACGTACAAGGACGAGATTGACGGCTTCCATGCGCAGGGGCGCGCGGCGTCCATCAACAGCACCCCGTCCGTGTTCTTCAACGGACGCGCCTACGAGTTGGGCTTCCAGGAAGGGCAGTTGGAGCACAGCATGGAGGACGAGGTGGAGTGGCGCGCGAACAACAACGCGTGGGCCGCTGACTGACCGCGTCGATGAGCCAACGCTTCCGCATCGATGGCGCCGCGCAGCTGGTCCCCGAGGACCGCTCCGGCATCCCCGCGCTCGCGGGACGCTCGGGGACGTACGCGCTGATGCCCACCGGGCCCGACCTGCTGGTGTTCTCCCGCACGCCGCCGGAAGGGGGCTCCATCCCCACGCCGCGCGTGGTGCTGGCGGGGGACGCGGGCGGCTTCCCGCTGTCCGACCTCATCGCGTTCCTCAGTCAGTCACGCTGGAGCGGCGTCATCCGCGTGCACACGCCGGGCGGCGAGCGCTCGCTCACGTTGCGTGAGGGCGAGGTGCGCGGCGCCACCTCCGAGGAGCCCGCGGACCGGCTGGGCGAGGTGCTGGTGCGCCTGGGCTACGCGGACCGCGCGCAGGTGGAGGCGGTGCTGCGCGAGCAGTCCGCGTCCAAGCTGGGCCGGGCGCTGGTGGAGAAGGGCGTGCTCCAGGCGCACGACCTGTTCAAGTGCGTCACCCACCAGGTGAGCGAAATCTTCCACGCCATCGTGCTGGCCCGGGAGGGAGCGTTCTTCCTCATCGACCAGCCGCTGGACGAGAAGATGGGCCACGCTCTTCAGTTGTCCACGCAGAGCCTGCTGATGGACAGCATCCGGAAGATCGACGAGATGGCGCACTTCCGGAAGCGCATCCCCCACGGCCGCCTGTACGTGGCGCGCAAGCGTCCGTCCGACGGCAAGCTGGAGGAGGACGAGGACCGCGTGCTGGCGATGCTGGACGGGCGGCGCACGGTGCTGGAGCTGGGGCACGCGGCGCGGCTGTCCGAATTCGACGTCACCAAGGTCGTCTTCCGCCTGCTGGAGGGCGGCTTCGCGGGTCTGATGGACAAGCCCGCGGGCGCTCCCGCTGCGGCCGCGACGCCGGAGAAGGTGGCCGCGCCGCGCACGCGTCCGCCGGTGCGCACGGCGCCGCCAGTGGATGCCCGCCCGGTGGCGCGCGTCTTCAACTTCATCTTCCGGGAGATCCGCGACGAGGTGGCCCGCTCCGGCATGGACCGCGAGTTCATCGCGGCGGCCAACGCGGCGCTGGCCAACCAGGCGCTGTCGTCGTCTCCGGTGCTGGAGGGGCTGGCGTTCGCGGCGGATGGCAGCCTGCCGGAGGGCCGGTTGATGGAGGCCTTCGACAAGCACCGCACCCACCTGGGCAGTGAGCCGCTGGCCTCGTTCCGTCAGGCGCTGAGCGACGTGATGTTCTTCCTGCTGTTCCAGGCGGGGGAGCTGCTGGAGTCGCGCGCGGACGAGGACCTGGCCCGCCGGGTGAAGGAACTCCTGGCCACGCTCGAGGCACCGTGACGGACGCAGGCTTCCCGAGGCTGACCGCGGGCGTGCCCGGGTGTGGCGGGGCGTTCAAGCTCACGCCCGAGGACTTCGAGGTGGAGGAGCTGCCCGCGTACCTGCCGTCCGGAGAGGGCACGCACCTGTACCTCTGGGTGGAGAAGCGCGGCCGGGACACGCGCGAGGTGGTGCGCGCGCTGGCGTCCGCGCTGGGCGTTCGCGAGGACGACATCGGCTCGGCGGGGATGAAGGACCGGCAGGCGGTGACGCGCCAGTGGCTGTCCGTGCCCGCGAACGCGGAAGCGCGCGTGCCGGAGTTCGCGCTGGACGGTGTCCGCGTGCTGGAGGCGAAGCGGCACAGCAACAAGCTGCGCACCGGCCACCTGCGCGGGAACCGCTTCCGGCTGCGGCTGCGCGGCGTGAAGGACCTGGGCGCGGCGCGGGAGTCCTTCTCCCGGCTGGCCGCGGAAGGCGTGCCCAACTACTTCGGAGAGCAGCGCTTCGGGCGGGCCGGCGACAACGCGGACCTGGGCCGGATGCTGCTCCTGGGGCAGCGGCTGCCGAAGCGGCCGGACCGCTTCCAGCGCAAGCTGTACCTGTCCGCCTTCCAGTCGCGCCTCTTCAACCAGGCGCTGGCCGCGCGGCTCGCCGCGGGCACCTTCGCCACGGCGCTCCTGGGCGACGTGCTGCGCAAGGAGGAGACGGGCGGCCTCTTCGTGTGCGAGGCGCCGGACGTGGACAACCCGCGCGTCGCCGCGTTCGAGGTGAGCCCGGCGGGCCCGATGTTCGGCCCGAAGATGACCGCGTCGAAGGGCGAGGTGGCGGAGGCGGAAGCCCGGCTGCTCGTCGACGCGGGCGTCACGCTGAGCGACTTCCAGCGCGGCGGTGACGAGACGGAGGGCACGCGCCGTCCGTACCGCGTGCGGCTGGGCGCGGCGGAGCTCACGGTGGACGGCGAGGACGCGCAGCTCACGTTCGAGCTGCCGCGCGGCGCCTACGCCACCGAAGTGCTGCACGAGCTGCTCAAGGACGGCTGAGCCCCTCCGGCACGTGCGGGCGCGGCGCCCGGGCAGGTGCCATGCGCCCGCGCGTCACGGCGCTCCTTCCATGCCCGGAAACGGCCGCGCCTCCCAGGGCGTGAGGCCCGGGGAGGCGCGAGGGGCACTGCTTGTCCCGCTCCCGTCATGGACGGAAGCGGGGTGGGGCGTCACGTCACTGCCGGATGACGTTGAACTCCGTGCGGCGGTTGAGCGCGCGGCCCGCCTTCGTGTTGTTCGGCGCCACGGGCTTCGTCTCACCGAAGCCCACGGCCTCCATGCGGCCCGGGTCGATGCCGCGCTTGAGCAGCTGCGCCATCACCGCGTCCGCGCGCTTCTGGGACAGCTTCAGGTTCGCCGTGTCGTTGCCCATCGAGTCCGTGTGGCCCTCGATGCGCATCTTGCGGATCCACGGCGCGTCCTTCAGCGCCTGCGCCACCTCATCCAGGATGGTGGTGCTCTGCTTGCCGATGATCTTCGCGGAGCCGGTGCCGAAGAGGATCTGCTTCTTGATCTCAATCCGGTCCTTCTTGACGACGACCATCTTGTACTGCTTGGCGCACCCGCGCTCCTCCTTCACGCCCGGGTCGTCAGGGCACGCGTCCAGGCGGTCCACCACCCCGTCGCTGTCGCGGTCCGGATCCGGGCAGCCGCCGTTCTCCTGCGGGCCGGCCTCACCCGGGCACTTGTCCTGCGCGTCCGGCACGCCGTCGCTGTCGTTGTCCAGGTCCGGGCAGCCGTCCTCGTCCTGGAAGCCGTCCTTGTCCTCGGGCTCGTCCGGGCACTTGTCCTTGTCGTCGTTGATGCCGTCCCCGTCCTTGTCCACGATGGGGCAGCCCAGGTTCTGCAGCGGACCCGCCTCGTTGGGGCACTTGTCCGTGCCGTCCACGATGCCGTCCAGGTCGTTGTCCATCTCCGGGCAGCCGTCCTCGTCCTGGAAGCCGTCCTTGTCCTCGGGCTGGTCCGGGCACTTGTCGGCGTTGTCGAGCACCCCGTCGCCGTCGCGGTCCTTGGGGGCCTCCGGCGGGCAGCCGTTGTTCTCCGCGACGCCGGGGATGAGCGGGCACTTGTCCGCCGCGTCCAGCACGCCGTCGTTGTCGTTGTCGTTGTCCGGGCAGCCGTCCTGGTCCTGGAAGCCGTCCACGTCCTCGGCCTGCTCGGGGCAGGGGTCGTCCTTGTCCAGCACGCCGTCGCCGTCGCTGTCCGTCTCCTCGATGCTCACCACCACCTGCTGCTGGGGCTGGGTGGGCTGCTGGGGCTGTTCCGGCGCCTGCGGCGTCTCCGGGCGGTCGCGCACCAGCACCTGGCGCGGGCCGCAGTTCTTGGACAGCTCCAGGGCGCGCTTCACCGCCGTGTCGGCGCTGCGCACGTGCTGGGCGGCGCGCGAGCTGTTGCCCTGGCTGAGCTCTCCACGGGCGAAGTCGAGGTTGGCCTCCGCGGCGGCCAGCTCCGCGGGCGCGCAGCGCAGGGCTCCGCCCCTGCGGGCTCGCTCCACGTCGGCGGTGAGCACCTCCGTGTCAGCGCGGATCTTGTTGCCGCTGACGCAGGCGAGGGAGGTGAACAGCAGGGTGAAAAGCGCGGACTGGGACAGACGCTTCATCGGGGAGCGCTCGGGCGTCACGGGTTCTGGGGGCGGCCCTGGGATTCGCCGCTGTTGGCCGCGGACATGGCCTTCTCGCGCGCCTCGTTGGCGAAGCGCGAGGCCTTCACCGCGAAGTCCACGCCGGCCTGGTAGTCCGAATAACCGACCTCTTCCCGCGCCTTCTGCAGGTAGAGGTTGGCGGCCGTCCACTCGTAGGGGGCTTCCTTCTCCGCCCCCGCGGTGCGCGCGGCCTGGATCTGCACTTCTGCGTCGAGGATGTTGGACGTGGACTTCACGGGGCCACATGCGGTCAGCACGCCCGCGAACGCCAACAGGAGCGACTGCTTCGTCATCACTGGGGCCTCGGTCGACAGAGCGGAGGGAGACTGGTCGGCGGTCGTATCAATCGCCTCCGGGGGGGTCAAGAATCGGGCGGTTGGCATGAAGCAGGGG
>NZ_RAWK01000409.1 GCF_003612165.1 Corallococcus aberystwythensis
CGACACCCCCGCCGAAGCGGCCGCGCCCCAGGGCTTCCTCACCCTGGTCACCGAACCCTCCGCCCGCGTGTCCCTGGGCGGCCGTTCCCTGGGCGAAACCCCGCTCACCAAGGTCGCCCTCCCGGTGGGCAGGCACACCCTGAAGCTCATGGACGGCACCGGCCGCCCCTTGAAGCTCCTGGTGGAGATCAAACCCGACGACACCACCTCCGTCCGGGTCCCCCTGGAGCTGCTGGCCAATCCCTGAACCAGTCCGGCTGTCGGACCGGTTCCGCCGCCTCCATGCAATCACCCGCCGGCGTCCGGCGTACCCCGAGCATTCCGCCGGGACGTGCTCCTACGTCCTCGCGCCACGCCCGGAGCCGCCCATGAGGATGCCCTCGCTGTCCCTGCTCGCCGCCTGCTGCCTCGCCACCACCGCCTGCACCGCCCACGCGGAGGACGCGGCGAAGCCCTCCCAGGGTTCGGGCGAGACGCGCCAGGTGAAGGACTTCCACGGTGTCTCCGTGGGTCACGGCATGCACGCGGAGGTGAAGGTGGGCCCCAAGTCCGTGCGCCTGGAGGGCTCCTCCGAGAACCTCTCCCGCATCCAACTGGAGGTCGAGGACGGCATCCTCACCACGCGCGTGGAGCGCAAGGGCTGGAGCAGCCTCAACGGCCGGGTGAAGATCATCGTGTCCTCGCCCCAGATCGACCACGTGGAGGTCAGCGGCGGCGGCCACATGACCGCGGACGTCACCGCGTCCGACGAATTCGACGCCGAGGCCAGCGGCGGCGCGGTGCTCACCGTGCGCGGCGTGGACGCCAAGAAGGTGGACGCCGAGGCCAGCGGCGGCGCCGAAATCACCATGAGCGGCCGCGCGCGGGAACTGGATGCCGAGGTCAGCGGCGGCTCGCAGCTCCACGCCCAGCAGCTCCAGGGCGTCAGCACCCTGGAGGTGGAGGCCAGCGGCGGCGCCATCGTGGAGGCCAACGCCTCCGATAGCGTCACGGGCGACGCGTCCGGCGGCAGCATCGTCCGCCTGTCGAAGCGGCCCCAGAACGCCGACCTGGACGTCAGCGGCGGCTCACGCCTGGACACGTCGAACTAACGGCCGCACCGGGAAAGGTTACCCGGGCCCCGGGAGTGACCCGGGGCCCGGACAGGCCCCCCACGAGGCATCAGAGACGCCGCACACCGGACCTCCAAGGTCATCCGGGCGACCGTCGTCCTTCCACGTCAAAACCGACCGCACAGGTGTGCTGCCGGACAGGCACGTGGGCCTCATGGACGCGCTCGAGTGACCGAACGCTTCGCAGTCCCCAAGATATTGGAAGTCCGTCCCAATCCCAAACACCCTCTGTGTCTTTCGCCACGAGACTCGCAGGGGATTCCGCGTCATGGCCGCCTGCCGTCCCTGACGCACGGTGGGGGCAGACGCACCGCGCTCACACGGTGCGTCGTTGGAACGCAGCAGGTCGGGTTCATCCAGCGATGATGGAAAACTCCGCGTGAATCGGACTCCGTGAGCAACCGGCTCAGCGGGCCGGGGGGAAGCGGTCCGCGTTCTGCCGCTCCACCATCCAGCCGGGGTACTCGGGGGGCAGCTTGGAGACGGCGTCCAGCTTCGCCAGCTGCTCGGGGTTGAGGCGGAGTTCGGTCGCGGCCAGGTTGTCGTCCAGCTGGGCCTGCGTCTTGGCGCCCAGGATGACGGTGGTGACGTGCGGCTGGTGCAGCAGCCACGCGAGCGCCACGCGCGCCACGCTGGTGCCCGTCTCCTTCGCGACGGCGTCCATCACGTCGATGGCGTTGTACGCGCGCTCGCGGTCCACGGGCGGGAAGTCGAAGGTGGTGCGGCGGGCGCCCTCGGGGCCTTCCGCGCCGCGGCGGTACTTGCCGGACAGGAAGCCGCCCGCGAGCGGGCTCCACACCATCAGGCCCACCTGCTGGTCCTTCATCAGCGGCACCAGCTCGCGCTCCAGGTCGCGGCCGGCGATGGAGTAGTACGCCTGGAGCGATTCGAAGCGGGACAGGCCGCGGTGGTCGCTCAGGCCCAGCGCCTTCATCAGCTGCCACGCGGCCAGGTTGGACGCGCCCAGGTAGCGCACCTTGCCCTCGCGCACGAGGTCATCCAGCGCGCGCAGCGTCTCCTCCAGCGGGGTGGCCACGTCGTAGCCGTGGATCTGCAGGAGGTCGATGTGGTCCGTGCCCAGGCGCTTCAAGCTCGCGTGCACGGAGTCGTAGATGTGGTAGCGCGACAGGCCCGTCTCGTTCTGGCCGGGGCCCATGCGGCCGCGCACCTTGGTGGCCAGCACCACCTGTGAGCGCTTCGCCGCGAGCGCCTTGCCGAGCAGCTCCTCCGACTGCCCGTACGAATACACGTTCGCGGTGTCGAAGAAGTTGATGCCCGCGTCCAGGCACCGGCCCACCAGCGCGTCAGCCTCCGCCTGGCCCTGCTGCCCGATGTTCTTCCAGTAGCCCTCGCCACCGAAGGTCATGGCGCCGAAACACAGTTCAGAGACAAACAGGCCGGTGCGGCCCAGCGGACGGTAATGCATGTGCGTGTCACCTTGGGTGGAAGTGAAGGCGGCCCCTCTTAACGCCCGGTGCGCGGTCCCGCAGCAGGAAGGCACGCGATGACGGACGCGCTCCGCTTCGTGGGCTGGGACCTGACGGACCCCTTCGCCCGCGCCCCCCGCCCCGTGGACGAAGCCACCGTGGACGGGGACGGCCGCGTGCGCTTCTCCCAGCGCGTGTGGCCCAAGGCCAACGCGCGGCACGGGCTGGACCCGCATGCGCTCGCGGAGGCCTTCGCCATCCAGCCCGGAGACGTGGTGGTGGTGGACGGGCCGCAGGCGCTGGCGAACCCCGGCGCGCGGGTGCGGGACGCGGAGCGGAAGCTGCGCGCCCCGGGCCGCACTCCGGACGTGCTGCCCGTGCCCGGTGCGCCCTTCTCGGGCTTCGTGCGCGGAAGCGTCCTGCTGTTCGCCGCGCTGCGAGCCCATTCCCAAAAGGTGCCGATGCTGGACCTGGACACACCCACGCTGCCCCAAGCGCGCCTCTTCGAGGCCTTCCCCGGCGCCACCTGGCGCACGCTGGCTGTGGAGAAGTTGGGGGCAAAGGCCTCGCCCGAAGGACGCGCCCGGAGGCAGGCCCTGCTGGAGTCCGCCGGCCTGCGCTTCATGGGCACGGGAACGTGCACGCACGACCAGCTGGATGCCGCGCTCTGCGCCTGGCTGGGATGGCTCACACGCACGAGGCCCGGGGACGTCACCGCGGTGGGCCTGCCCCTCACCGAGGACGCGGATGGAACATTACGAGAGGGGCGCATCCTGGACCTGGACCCGGGTGTTCAAGCCGCGCCGCGCCAGCGCTGACCACCGGTGGACAATAATCAGCTATTGCTTATTTTACTTGTTAAGCTGTTTTAATCCCTCTCAACTCCAACTGGAGAGGGACACCCATGCGTGGAACGTCGTGGAAGGCCGTGACGGTGGTGGTGGGTCTGGTGGGCGCGCCGGTGCTGGCGGAGGACGCGACGCCGCATCTGCCGTACGGCGTGCCGGTGCCGGAGGGGCAGGAATTGACGGCGGTGCCGGAGCCCTTCGACGAGAAGGTGCACGGCCGGGCGCTTCCCAACACCCAGCCGCAGGCGAACGAGGTGTTGAAGGGCGCGGCGGCGCGGCTGCCGGAGCGCTCCAGCCGTCCCCGTCCTCGCGACCCCATCCCGGACATCTTCCCGGGCTCCGGGGACCGGGGCTTCTGGGTGAACCAGGGCCAGGGCATCTTCGCGGCCAACGACGCGCAGACGGACCTGGTCATCCCGGACAACGCCATCGGGACGACCATCTATGCGCCCACGCACATGCCGGCGGGCAACGTGTGCGTGGAGACGGTGACGGCGCACTGGCGCTATTCGGGCATGGCGACGACGGCGCACGCGCACGGCTTCTGGGACCACTGCGGCTTCGACGGCGCCACGGGCTGGCAGACCTTCGAGAACATGGATGCGACGTGGAAGGGCAAGTACGTGCGCGTGCTGGACGGCGAGGAGCGCTACTTCACGGAGGCCTACAAGGACGGCAGCGGCTGCGCGCACGGGCTGCTCTACAACTTCACGCAAGGCCTGTGGGAGGAGAAGCTGACGCCCATCTGCGGCAACTCCGGCTTCGCCACGGGCTGGACGATGTGGGAATCGCACTACCTGATGGACGTGGCGCAGCGCTGCCCCGCGTTCCCGCGCGTGCGCGCCTCCGGCATCCAGGTCTACACCGTGAGCGCGTGGCCCGCGCTCACCGCCAGCAACAGCAGCCAGCTGGGGCCCTACGGCCTGTGCTGGAACGCCGGCACGTACAACCTCCAGGTGTCCGTGCCCAACAGCGACTGGACCGCGCTGACGCCGTGATGCACGTCGCGAGGACTCAGCGCCCCTCGTGATGGTCGTGCCCTGGCCCGCCGAACGTTCCGGGCCAGGGTTCCTCCGCGGGCTTCAGGCCGGGGATGGGGAAGCGCCGGAAGCGCGCCTGGCTGTACGCGTACGGCGGATCGCACTCGCCGCACGACGTCGCCCCGTCCATCATCACCACGCTGTCCGGCCCCAGCTCCAGGAACTGCGCGGGCGTGGCCGCGTTGGACACCTGGCACTGGAACACCTGGCTGCCGTCCTTCGCGCTCACCGCGAACAGCACCGGCCCCCGCGCATCCATGCCCGTGCCCAGCACCACCGTCTCCGGCGGCTGACCGGGCCACGTCGTCCAGCGGGCCAGGCGCACCTCCGGCGCCACCGGCCCCGGCCACCCCTGGAACGCGTGCGTCCAGGACGGCGTGAGCTCCGGCAGCGCGTAGCCCTCCAGCGTCCAGGCGCCCGCGGTGTCGTCCTCGGAGGGTGACGGAATGACGTGCGCGGACGTCGCCAGCGCGCGGCCCAGCCTCCGGGGGAAGGTCTGTGAACCCACCGGCTGTCCGTCCCGCGTGCCCAGCGCCTGCGTGGAGCGTTCGTTGAGCAGGAGCCCGTTCACGATGGCGAGCTCCCCCGCCGCGAAGGCCTCCGTCTTGCGCCAGCGCGGCACCCCGTCCTGGGAGAACGCCATCAACAGCGTGGGCGCCCCCGGATACAGCGGCGCCCCCACGTTCTGCGTCTGGCCGAACGCCACGTACAGGTCGCCCGCCGCGTCGGACGCCACGCCGTACGGGTGCGGGTGGTTGCACTCCGCGAGCAGCGGATCCTGCAACGCCTGCGCGGACACCATCCGGCCAAAGGCATCCAGCACCACCAGGAAGTACTGCCGGCACAGCGTGTCGCGGGACGTGCCCGCCGGGTACGCCTCGAAGAGGGCCGCCAGCCGGTCCGGCTGCATCACCCCCAGCCGCGCCATGAACACCGTCGTCAGCCCCTGCGTGAAGTCCGGCCGCGCCGTCGTCAGGTCGAACGTCCACCGCGGTGCTCCCGTCACCCGGTCCAACAGCGACACCTGCCCGGACAGCGGCAGGTCCATGCACAACAGCCGGTCGTTCCACAGCATGCACCGGCGCCCGGACGTGCTCGCGCGCACCGGCACCGGGCCCGCCGCGTCCAGCAGCGGCGGCACGAAGAAGCCCACCAGCGTCACGTCCCCCGTGGGCCCCACCAGCAGGTCGTGCAGCGCCTCGCCGTTGGAGTACGCGTCGTAGGTCCAGTCCGGCACCACCGCCGTCGCGGCGGGGCGCTCGCACACGGAGCCCCTGCACTTCCCCGGTCCCTGGCAGGGGCTGGCCGGCGCGCAGGTGAAGTTGTCCGGCGGGTCGCGGCGCTGGCACGTCCCGTCCAGGCATACGTCCGCCGCGTCACAGCCGCGCTCCGGGCCGCAGAAGGTGCCGTCCGGCGCCTTCGCCAGCGTGCACCCCACCTTCGGGTCGCACGCGCCCACCTGGCACCTGCCGTCCCCAGGACACGGCGGCGCCGGCACCGCCGTGCAGCCGTCCAGCGGGTTGCACACGTCCGTGGTGCACGCGTTGCCGTCGTCGCAGACGCGCTCCGTCCCCCGGCACCGCCCCGCCGTGCACATGGCGCCCTGGATGCACGCGTTGCCCGGGTCGCACGCCGTGCCGTCCGGCTCCTCGGTCTCCACGCACGTCTCCGTGGCCAGGTCGAACGTGGCCGCGTGGCACGCCACCGGCGTGGGGCAGTCCGGGACGGGGTTCGCCTCGCCGCGCAGCTCCACCCGCACCTCCCCTCCCC
>NZ_RAWK01000040.1 GCF_003612165.1 Corallococcus aberystwythensis
CGCCTGGGCCAGCTTCGCCGCGGCGGCCGGGTCCACCCGGGCCGTGACGAGCACCCCGATGACCGCCCCCAGGAGCAGCTCCACCCGCCGCGCCACCGTCTTGCGAGGCAGCACGCCCGCCCGGGCCGCGCCCTCCAGGGCCCGCGTCAGGTGGCCCCGCAGGAGCGCCCGGTAGTCCTCCACCGCCTGCTTTGCCTCCGCGTCATGCGGCCCCAGCTCCGTCGCCGTATTCACCAGCAGGCAGCCCCTCCGCGTCAGGGCCGGCGGCGCGGTGGCCATCGTCGCCGCGAGCGACTCGAAGTATTCCGTCACCTGCTTGAGGCCCGGCACGTCCTTCGCGAAGACCCCCAGCCGGGGCGCGATGACCTCCTGGAGGTACAGCGTGATGGCTCGCGCGAACAGCCCGCGCTTGCTGTCGAACGTCTGGTACAGGCTGGAGCGGTTCAGCCCCGTCGCGGACTCCAGCTCCGACAACGACGTCGCCTCATAGCCGCGCGACCAGAACACGCCTAACGCCGCCCGCACCGCCTCTGTCTCGTCGAACGCCCGCGTCCTCGCCACGTCACCCTCCTTGACAATTCTGAACCGACCGTTTCAATATGGATTCGGAACTGACTGGTTCAGAATACCCAACCCCGGAGGGGGAGTCATCATGTCGCTGCTCGCGCAGGTCTTCGCGGTCATCGCCGCGCTCATCCACGTGCTGTTCTTCGTGATGGAGAGCCTCGTCTTCTCGCGGCCGAAGGTGTGGAAGCGCTTCGGGCTGAAGTCGCAGGCGGACGCGGACGTGATGAAGGGAATGGCGTTCAACCAGGGCTTCTACAACCTGTTCCTCGCCCTGGGCGTGCTGGTGGGCGTGGTGCTGGTGCACACGGGCGCGGTGGCGTCGGGCGTGGCGGCCGTGATGTTCGGCTGCGCGTGCATGCTGCTGGCGGCGGTGGTGCTGGTGAGCAGCAACCCGAAGCTCCTCCGGGCCAGCATCCTCCAGGGCGCCCTGCCGCTGCTGGCGATTGGCTTCGTCGTCCTCTGAGCGGTGTCCGCTCAGGGCGTGACGGTCTCGAAGACGTCCGCGTCCGGCAGGGTGAGGACGGCCCTGCCCGCTTCGCCCAGCATCTCGCGCGGCACGTCACGGAAGCGCTGCACGAAGCTCGCGGACGGGCGCAGGGTGAGGGACTGGCCGGTGTCGCGGTTACGGTACGTGGTCGCGACGTCCTCCGGCGTGGGTGCCGTCACCAACGACAGGTTGAGCTTGCCCAGGCTGGCGCCGGTGGCCGCCGCCGCGCCGTCCGCGACGCAGGTGTATTGAACCTTCGCCGGGCTGTGGTGGATGACCTCCAGCTTGAAGCTGCCCCGGGGCAGGCCCAGCTGCTGGAGTGCGAAGTCGCCCATCCGGTAGCCCGCCACGGCCCACGGCCCCGCGCCGCCATGCACCAGCGCCACGCGCTCCAGCGCGCCGGGTTCAGCGGTGGGCTTCGTGCTCGCGCAGCCCAGGGTGAGGCCCAGCGTGACGGAGAGCAGGAGGCGGCGGTGCATGGACATGGGGACTCCGGAGGAGGGACGGCTGCGCGTTCTATCCGGAAGCCTCGGGCCCTGGCGACCCGCGACTCCGCCTAGGCCTTCGGCCGTGAGCCCTATCCACGCGGAGCACCGCACGAACCTGTGCGACTGTCGGACAGGTTGGGACCACATCGGCGAAGGCGTTCGCGCGAAAGAGGCCGGGACCTGTAACGCGCGGGCCCCGTCCCTTGTCTCTCCAGCCTGCCCCGGAGAATACTCAGGTCGTGATCCACGACGACTCTTCCACACGCATGCTCCTCAGGAGCATCATTCGGGCCAGCAGCGACTTCGATGCGTTCTGTATCGATTTCTTCTCGGACGTGTACGCGCGCTTCTCGTCGGGGATGGACCGCGTGGAGAGAGAGAACCAGCTGCTCCATTTGATTCCGGCCGAAAAGATTATTGCCGCTCTCAAAAAGCGCTACGCCGAGCAGATGGAGCGTGTCGAGAGAAGCGAGTCCACGGGAACGCCACTCGGTCCTCCAGCGGTGAGCACACCGATACATTCCGACCTTCCCATGGAAACGCCGCCCCCGTTGAGCGATCCAGCGTTGGAGGAGCTCCGCAAGGCCTACCGTGACAAGAACCTCATTGCCTTCGTGGGCGCTGGTCTCTCGGCGGCGGCCGGCCTTCCACTGTGGCGCCAGCTTGCGGAACTCCTTCGCGACCATGCCCGCGATCGGACGGTCAGCAAGGACCAGCTCGACGAAATCCAAGTGCTCATCGACAAAGAGCGATTCATCGATGCCTTGTCCGCGCTGAAGTCCGCGTTGGGGGGGGGCGAGTTTTGCAAGGTCATCGAAATGCAACTGGATGATGCAGGACGGCAGCTACCAGAAGTCGCGAAAGCCCTAGCCGCCCTCGGGCTCGCGACTCCTGGGCCTACCCTGCGCGCGGTGCTCACCACCAATGTGGATCATCTTCTGGAACGCGCCTTCGAGGGACGCTGGCCCGCGCTGGCCCGGGCGACGGGCGATATTGCGCAACGAAGGCATTACATCCTCAAGGTCCACGGCACACTCATCGATCGAGGCTCCTGGGTCTTCACTCGCGAGGACTACGACCGGTCGATGTATGCCGACCCCCAGCTCCAGGCCGCCTTCTCGGCGCTATTCCGTACCTGCCCCATCCTCTTCCTGGGCTATGGCCTCGCGGATGACGACTTCGATCAGGTGCTGGCTCATGTGCGGGCGCTTTCTGGAGACCATTCGCCCCGCCATTTCGCGCTCGTAGATGCGAAGACAATGAGACCGAACCGTCAAAGACTCCTAGAAAACGCCGGACTTCGCCTGATCCCCTATCCTACCGGGAAGCACGGGCAGGTCATTGAGGTCTTGCGCTGGCTACGCAGCTGACCCGGACCTTCAATGGAGGTGGTTGACTGTCCTAAGGTGGCCCGCAATGCAGCCCTCCATCGTCAACGCCGAAGCACGAGCCCACCTCCAGGCTGCTCTACCAGCGTCGGCCGAGTTCGACATGTTCTGCGAGGACAACTACCCAGAGGTCCACGCTCAATTCATGGGCGGGATGAACCGGGTTGAGCGGACCAACCTCCTCCTGACGCACGTCAATGCCACGGAGTTAGTTGCCAAGCTCCGCGAGCTTTATGGAGAACGGGCGGGGCCGCAGCCTGCCGGGCCGCTTCCTCCTCGCGAAACCGAAGCTGCGCCGCTTTTTTCCGAGTTCGACGAGTTCCCCACCCTTCGCTCCGCGCTCTCCACGAAGGGCTCCGCCATCGTGGTAGCCCTCTTTTTCTTCGCTCTCGCGCTTGCCGCCACCATTCTCTCAGTCATCACAGGAGCCGACTGCATCCGGTACAAACTCGTCGCGGATGCAACCGCCCGGGGGGCCTGGATTCAAGCTGGCTTCATCGGCCCCAATCATTCGCCCTTCCATCTGATTGTCGTTCCGTTCTTCGTTCTTCTCTCCTTCAGGTATCTTCGAAAAGCAAACCTAGCGCTGATCGAGATGACTAAGAGCACATCGGAACTGGGCCCCACCATGTTCATCATTGACCCGAGCGGCTCCGAACGTCCACTCGGCCCTTTGGACAAGGTGCGGCGCATCAACCGGCGATGCTCCCGGGTAGCTATTGCGCTCGCGGTCCTGGTGGGCTTTTGCCTGTTCAGGGAAGAGTACCGCTCCGTTCCGCTTCCGATATTTGGCTGGGTTCAGGTGCTGCGCATTCATGACCTAGTCGATTACTCGGTCCGTGCTCCCGGAGGCCCTATCGCTGACGATGAACTCCATGGGGGAGGACCCGCTCATGTGGTGCAGACTCTCTGCACAGGCGTGGCGGAACGGGGCAACGCATGCAAGGTGAAGGTCGAGAAGGTTCTCGGCGGCGGCCCACCATCAGGAACTGGAAGGGGCTGGTTCTGGCCCTTCTTCATCGCTGGCATGTCGGCCCAGGCCCTTTTCATTGCCTTCACCCTCCTAATCCTGACGAAGCTTATCGTCACGCTGCACATCATCTACGAAGGACTCGCGTACAAAGACTTCGACCTCAGAACGGGCAGGTACGGCGACATCTATTTGGACTCTATGAGCGCTCTCTCCCGTCTGCTCCACCGAATGGTGAGCAGTTTCTCTCGCCTCGTAGGCAAAAGCGTCGCTCCCAGGGACGCACGCCTAGGCATCCAGTTGCGCTTCAATGCGAGCGATAGACGTTTTGGCCTGGGCGTATGGGACTACGTTTACAACTCGAGCCTGCTGCTGGTTCTGATTGGAGCCATCGCCTTCGCAGCAGTGCAGGTCAACAACATCCCTTCAGGGGACACTTGGTTCCAAAATAAGCAAGACGCACTCTGGGGGCAGGTGGCGCTTCTCGGGCTGCTGTTCTTCGCGTTCCTCCTCATCCTGGCCTTTCCCGCAACGATTTTCTTTCGCCGTGCCGACGACGAAAAGGAAACGGAGATCAACAGGCTTCAAGGCAGAATTGACTCGGTCACCGACCGGGTCGCGAGACAGCGGTTAGAGGAGAATCTGGCTCTCACGAAGGAGCAGTCTCCCTGGCCCATGAAAGACTGGATCTACTGGGTCTTGCTGAGCCTCATCTTTCTCGTGCTCGTGGTCTTCCCCATTTTCCTGCACCAAGAGCCACAAGCTGCCGGCCAGCTCTACAAACCCTCGGTCTGGGTCTGCAATCTGATTCACCAGAACGAGGGACCCGAATGGCATGAGCCGGTAGGGTTGCGGTAGCCACAGCCCGCCCCGGCTTGGCCTCATGCACGCTCGGGGGCCGATGCGATGTCCGCCTACGGAGTGCTGCCCTCGTCAGCCTGCCTCAGGAGTAGGCTCCCTACTTCATGGAGCTTGGTCCGGCACGCCGTCCCGTAGAAATAAGGGGTGCTAACGGAACTGGACTACTCCCAAGCAGCCCCGGGCGGAAGCGGCGCTGCCCCGAAAGCATCCGCACTGCGGGCACGGAGGCAGCGAGGGGAAGAGTTCATGCATGTCGTGCACGTTGGCTGCCGTCACCGACTCGGTTAACGGCAGGCCGTGAGCCTCTACGAGAAGATGGATCATCCGCCCGAAGACGGCCCAGCTTCTTCTTTGGCCGGGGAGGAGGCAGCAGCGGTGCCACGCCCTGCCAGAATGCATCGGGAACGAGCTCGCGGACCCTGCCACACAAGATGAGGATGCCCCTTGTCGCTGGCCAGCCCAGGCCTGACTGTCGTCAGGTGCTGTTAGAGCGCGTACCCGACCATCAGTGACGCGGAGGCCCTGGGCACCAGCGCTGTACCTGTGTCCCGCTTTGCCACGACGCCTCCAGCGGAGGCGCTCAGGAGCATCGACAGACGGCTTCGCACGTCCAGCCTCACGCCGCCGGTGACGAGCGCCAGCGGCTCCAGCCCGAAACGCGCGTCCTCGTTCGGAATGCGCGATTGAAAAGCCGCCAGCGCTCCCGCCTCCACCGTGCCGCTGAACGTCCAGGCGCCGTGCTTCCAATGGGGTCCCGCGCCCAACCGCAGCTCCAGCTCCGTCTGCTGGAAGTCCACGCCGTTGCCCGTTCCGCGCCGCACCGTGAACCCCAGGCTCGACGCGTCCACGCCGGGCAACAGCCATCCTTCACGCATCAGGCGCACGTCCAGGCCCGCGACGGATGACAGACCCGCCACGATGCCCGAAGTCAGCGACGGCCCCACGGCGACCAGCAGCGAGGCCCCTGCCCCACCCTTTCGCGCGAGCCGCGACCTTGCCGCCTCCTCCAGAGGCTCGCCTCCCACGGAGACGGTTCCGTCGAGCGGCACCCTCACCGATCGCTCCAGATAGCCCTCGTCCGCGCGCAACAGCAGCCGGTACGCGCCCGGGGCCACGGCCAGCGTCGTGGGGCCCTCGCCCTTCTCCAGCTCCGCCACCAGCGCGCCACTCTCCGACGCCACCACGAGCCAGCGGCCCGGTGTCTTCACGTCGAGCGTCAGCCGGCCGCGCGCGTGCTGCGGCTCGGAGAGGACCAGCTCCCCGCGTCCGCGCAGGTCCATCCGGAACGTGGGGCGCTGCACGCCTCCGGGTGACACGAGCGTGGACTCCAGCGTCCTTGCATATGCGTAGCGGTAGGCCTCCTCCAGCGTGACGCGTCCATCGCGGGAAGCATCGGCCGCGCCGCGCAGCCCCACCGCCAGGTGATGCGTGAAGAAGGAGCCCTGCAGCGCATCCGATTCCTGCGCGTACTCATCCGCTCCCGACGCACTGATGACGACCCGTCCCTCCAGGTCCGAGGCCTCCATCATCACGGGCGCGGTGACAGGCTTGAGCCCCTTCAGGCGCGTGGCCAACCCGGAGCGGCAGGAGTCCAGGATGAGCAGCCCCACGCCCACCGGCGCGCCCTTGAGGAAGTCCACCAGCTCGCGCATCGGCAGCTCGGTGCCGCGCAGGTGCAGGCTGCCGTCGCCCGCGTGCGACGAGACGTAGAGCAACAGCCAGTCCCTCGGCGTGGCCTCCGCGGCCAGCCGCGTCTGGAAGCGCGTCAGGGCATCGCGCAGCGTCGCGGCATCCGCGCCCAGCAGCGTCATTGTCCGCGCGGGCGGCACGGTGCCCACTTCCTGGAGCACCTCGCGCATCCGCCGCGCGTCGGCTTCCGCGAAGCGCAGCCGCTCCTCGCCGGACAGGCCCTGGTTCTCTCCCACGACCAGTGCCCAGCGGCGCGGCGCGTCCTCCGCGGCGGCCCCCTGGAGCGGCCCCGCCACCGCGAGCAGTATCACGAGCAGCCGCAGCCCCAGGCTCAGCGCCCAGCGGCGCTGCGCCCTCTCAACAACCTCCCGCAGCGGCCCTGTCACCATGAGCAGTCGCAGCGCCCAGCGGAGCTGCGCCCTCTCTGCAACCGCCCGGAGCGGGCCTGTCACGCTGAGCAGCCGCAGCCCCAGGCGCAGCGCCCAGCGGAGCAGCGCCCTCTCTGCAACCGCCCGCTGCGGCCCTGTCACCATGAGCAGCCGCAGCCCCAGGCGCAGCGCCCAGCGGCGCTGCGCCCTCTCCGCAACCTCCCTCAGCGAGCCTGTCCCCCTGAGCAGGACCGCGAGCCCCTGTCTCCACGGGCCCAGTGCCCCGCGATGCAGTGCCTTCCGCGCGGCAACCCGGCGCAGCACCGTGAACACCCGCAGGCCCGTGCCCAACACCGGCTTCACGGCACGACCCTCAGCAGCGTGCGGGCCTGGGCCTTCCCGATGCCACCGGGCGTCTCCACGTCCAACGGCCCCTGCCCCTTCGCGCGAGCCTCCGCGACGTGCTTCGCGAGCACCGCGCGCGCAGGCTCCACCTCCAACGGCGATTCCGAGAAGAACGCATGCAACGCCACCGACCCCGGCGTCACCTCCAGTGGCGGAGACAGCTTCACCTCCGCGCCCTGCTCCACCATGCCGCCCGTCGCGCCCTCTTGCGGCCAGAGCCTCTCCACCGTGCCAGCCTCATCCACCGCGAGCACCAGCACGTTCCGGTATGGCCCCGTGCCCACCGCCAGCGTCACGCGCTCGCCGGGCCTCGCATCCGCCACCGGTGCGCCCTGCTCGGACAGGAGGCGCAGCGCCACGGACCCCTTCAGCCGCACGCCGTCGTCCGTCTCCCTCGGCACGTAGACGACCAGCGCGAGCCCCACCGCCAGCGCCGCCACCAGCGGCACGCCCCAGCTCCAACGGGGCTTCGCGGACCGGGCCCGCTTCTCCTCCAGCCTCGCCAGCACTGCCTTCGCGCGAGGCTCCCGCAGGCTCGACTCGCGCGCCTGCCGCATCCGCTCGGCCAGCATCCCGCACGCCGGACAGGCCGCCACGTGGCGCTCCGCGCGGCCCGAGGCATCCAACCCCGCCAGCCACTCGTCCAACTCCAGCCGTGTCAGATGCTCAGCCACGTCCTGCCTCCGCGACGTCCGGCAGCCGTCCCAGCTCCGCCGCCTTCTTCCGGATGGAGTCCAGGTCCCGGACGATGGTCTTGCGCGACACATCCAGCATCCCGGCGATCTCCTCCTGGGTCAGCCCATCGAAGAAGTGCAGCGTGGCCACTTCCAATTCGCGCTCGCCCATCCGCCCCACGAGGTGGCGGATGAAGTCCGCGGCCTCCCACTGGCTGGGGGTGAGCGCCGCGGCCTCCGGGGCCTCCAGGAGCGCGGGCTCCCGCAGCTGGCGCGAGCGCAGCGCGTTGAGACACAGGTTGGTGGTGACGCGGTACACGTACGTCATCGGACGGGCCTCCCGTCGGAACCGCGCGCCAGCCGTGAGCATGCGCTCGAAGACCTCCTGGACGATGTCCCACGCATCGGCATCGCGTCCCAGCAGTGCGAGCGCACGACGGTGCACCACGGGCGCGAAGCGCTCGTAGAGCTGCCTGAGCTCCTCTGCGTCGAGCCCGCTCCCCATCCGCCTGGTCCGACCTTCCTTTTCGTCCTTCAGACACCCGGCCCCGGCGGCCTGGGACATCGCATCGCATCCGCGATGGGCCGTGGGATACTAGTCGCCCCCCGGCGGCATGTCCCAGGCCGGCCGCACCGGGTGTCCCAAGCGCCGTGAACCGACTCGTCCTCGCCCCCCTCCTCGCGCTCCTGGGCGCCTGCTTCGATCCGCTCTACGAGGACCCGTCGCTCATCGGCGAGGCGTCCTGGGCCGTCTGCTGCGTTCGCGGCCAGGTGGACACCTGCCTCTGCGAGGAGCCCGGCGGCTGCGAGTCCTCCTTCCGGGCCTGCGCATCCGGCACCTGCGCGGCCTCGCTCAGCGACAGCTGCGGTGGAGTCAAGGGGAGCCAGGACGCCGGCGGCGTGCCCGCCGATGGAGGCACCAGCGTCGATGCCGGCACGGGGATGGACGCGGGCACCAGCACCGATGGCGGCGTCAGCATGGACGCGGGCACCAGCACCGATGGCGGAGTCGATATGGACGCGGGCACCGACGCGGGCACCGACGCGGGCCCCCAGCCGACCCAAGGCTACGAGCCGTGCTGCGATCCGAGCAGCCACCGGGTCACCACTTGCCACTGCGCTCCTTCAGGCTGCGGCACCAGCCCGCCCTTCACGCCCTGTGCGGCAGCCCGCTGCGCGCTGGCGGGAGAGTCGTGCGGGTGAGATATCAGCCGGGATGAAGGGCACGTTCCGTTCGCTGCGCGGCTTCAACTACCGGACGTGGGCAGCCGGAGCCATCGTGTCCAACGTGGGCACGTGGATGCAGCGCACCGCCCAGGACTGGCTCGTCCTCACCCAGCTCACCCACAACAACGCCACGGCCGTGGGCGTGGTGATGGCGCTCCAGTTCGCGCCGCAGCTGTTGCTCCTTCCCCTGACGGGCTACGCGGCGGATCACCTGGACCGCCGCAAGCTCCTGTTCGCCACGCAGGCGAGCCTGGGCGCCCTGGCGCTGGGCCTGGGGCTGCTCACGCTCTGGGGGCACGTGCGGCTGTGGCACGTGGACGTGTTCGCGTTCCTGCTCGGCTGCGTCACGGCCTTCGATGCGCCCGCGCGCCAGACGTTCGTCTCGGAGCTGGTGGGCGAGGAGGACCTCTCCAACGCCGTGGCGCTCAACTCCACCTCGTTCCACGCCGCGCGGATGCTGGGGCCCGCCATCGCGGGAGTGCTCATCTCCTGGGTGGGCTCCGGGTGGATGTTCGTCATCAACGCGGCGTCGTTCAGCGCCGTCCTCTGCTCCCTGAGCCTCCTTCGCGTGCATGAGCTGCACGTGCGGGACCGGGCGTCGCGCACGCGCGGGGGCCTGCTGGAGGGCTTCGTCTACGTCTGGAAGCGGCCGGACCTGAAGGCGGTGCTGATCATGTTCTTCCTCATCGGCACCTTCGGGCTCAACTTCCCCATCTTCATCTCCACCATGGCCGTGCGCGCCTTCGGACAGGGCGCCAGTGGCTATGGACTGCTGACGTCCATCATGGCCATCGGCTCGGTGACAGGCGCGCTGCTCTCCGCGCGGCGCGCGCAGCCGCGCATCGGCCTCTTGGTGACGGGGGCCGCGGTCTTCGGGGCGGGGCTGGCGGTGGCGGCGGTGATGCCGGCCTATGCCCTCTTCGCCGTCATGCTCGTCGTCATCGGCGTGTCGGCGCAGACCTTCACCACCACCGCGAACAGCCTGGTGCAGCTGTCCACCGACCCGTCCATGCGCGGGCGCGTGCTCGCCATCCTCCTGGCCATCGCGCTGGGCGGCACGCCCCTGGGGGCTCCCGTCGTCGGGTGGGTCGCGGACACGTTCGGTCCACGGCAGGCGCTGTGCGTGGGCGCCGCGGCGGGCTTCGTCGCGGCGCTCATCGGGCTGCGCTACCGCGCGAAGGCGGCGGCTACTTCTTCTCCGGGATGACCGCGGGGGACTCGATGCCCGCGACCTGGCGCAGCAATTCCAGGGGGCCCAGCGCGGCGACCGCGTCGTACTGCTCCGGAGTGCGCACCAGCAGCGACCCCGCGAACCCCAGCGCGTTGACGTTGACGCCCAGGTGCTCCGCGCGGCTGCGGGGCACGAGCAGCATCCAGTCCCGGGTGACGAGCAGGTTGTACGGCGCGTGCTCGCCCAGGCCCATCGCTTCCCGCAGGAGCCGGTAGGCCGCCAGCATCCGCGCGCCCTGCCCCGGCGCGCCCCAGGGCCCCAGGCCCGCCAGCAGGTGCGCGAACGGCAGTGACTCCGCGGCGATGACGCGGCCCGGCCCGGGCAGCGGAGGCAGCAGCGACTCCACCGGCGCGCGCAGGCTGTCCGGCCCCAGGGGCGGCACCAATTGGAGGTGCTTGTGGCGCTGGCTCGCGCCGGCCGTCTCCCCGGCGTTGTAGAAGGCCAGCCCGTCCAGCCCCTCCAGGCACGTGGAGAGTGCGTCGAAATCCGCGTGCGTCAGCAGCGCGTCCTGCGACTCGAAGGCCCGCGTCACCAGCAGCAGGTGGTGCTCCACGACGTTGAACTTGTTGAGCAGGCACACGTGCGAAGGCGGCACGTCCCCCAGCACGAGGTCCGGCTCCGGGTTCGCGAACGGGTTGAACGGCTCGGCGTTGGATGGCGCCGGCCGCTTGCGCTCCTTGAGCGCCACCCGTCCCAGCACGCGCACCTGGAAGGTCGTGTTCGCCATCGGCACCAGGCGCGCTTCCGTGGCGATGGGCTGGAGCGCCCCGGTCTCCAGCGCGTGGCGCGTGACGGCCAGCGTGCGGGGCCACAGGGCGGCGGGCGTCAGCTGTGTGGCGTTCACGGGCGGGCTCCTGTCGTGTGGCCCCGAGTCTGTGCCGTCCGGTGATGCCAGCGTCAACCCGCTTCCGGAGGGGAAGCGCTCCGGATGTCCGCCTCAGCGCGGAGGACGGAAGACGTATTGATAGACGGGCGACTCACTGCCCGGCGGGTACTGGGCGTCCATGAAGGCCACGTGCGCGTGGTGGGTGATGAGCACGTCCTGGAGGCTGTCGTAGAGCACCACCACGTTCGTGGCCTTGCCGGTGGGGTCCAGGTCCACGCGCACCTTCAGGTTGCCCTTGAGGTCCGGCTTCTCCATCAGGTGCTCCAGGTACAGCGCCACCAGCCCCAGCGACACGCGGTCGTAGATCTGCTCCACCGTGCCGTTCGCGGGCGCGGCGGGCAGCCGCAGCTTCTTGCTCAGCTGCGCGGCCTCCTCCGCCGCCTCGGGCACCGGCCGCTCCGGGGCGGCGAGCGCCACGCGGTACGCAAACACGGCCTCGAAGTAGCGCTCCTGCTTGAGCAGGAGCCGCGCCCGGCGCACCTGGATGTCCGCGCGCCGCGGGGCCAGCACCGCTGCCTGATCCAGCCGCGCCTCGGTGCCAGCGGCGTCCTGCTTGCCCTCCGCCAGCGTCGCCAGCCGCAGGAGCGGCTCCGGGTCCTTGGGCGTCGCCGCGGCCAGACGCACCAGGGCCTTCGCCTCGTCTTCCGGACGGTTCAGCTCCACGTTGAGCCGCACCCAGGTGGTAAGCACTTCCGGCTCCGCCCCCCCGAGCGTCGCGTAGCGCTCCAGCATCTTCACCGCCTGCGCCTTGTCCCCGGCGGCGAGCCACGCTTCGGCCTGCCGCCGGTGCGCCTCGCGGTCATGCGGCTGGAGCGCGACGAGCAGCGCCCCGGCCTCCGCGCCCGCCTTCGCGTCCCCGGCCTCGCGGGCCAGCCGCGACAGCACCTGCAGCGCCTCCGGCTGCTCCGGCCACTCCTTCACCGAGCGCACCAACAGCGCCCGCGCCTCCGCCGCGCCCCCGGGCCGGCCCGCCAGGAGCAGCGCCAGGTCCGTGCGGATGCGCGGGACGTCCAGCTTCGCCATCGCTTCGCGCAGCCGGCCTTCCGCCTCCGCGGGCTTGCCCTCCGCCTGGAGCCGCAGGCCGTCCACCCACAGCGCGGGCGCGAAGCCGGGCACGGCCTTGCGCGCGGTCTCCAGCGGCGCGGCCGCGTCCTTCAACATGCCCCAGCGCACGTACACCAGGCCCATGCCCACGTGCGGCCACGGGTTCTCCGGGTACACCACCGCCAGCGCCTTGAACTCGCTGAAGCTCTCGTCGGACGGCAGCGCGAGGAAGGCCCGGTACACCCGGGGCATCGGGTCCTTGGGCGCCTTCGCCTGCTGGGCGTCCAGCTCCGTGCGAAGCGTGCTGGGGCTGCCCTGGACACGCGCAGTGTCCATCCGCTGGAGCATCGCCATGCCCTCCGCGGCCGGAGCGGGCACCGGACGGGCGCCGCGCGCCGGGAGCGCGCACAGCACGGACAGCAGCAGGCACGTCAGGACACGGGACGTCATCGGGATGGGGGAGGAGCCAGCGGGCCGCCGGAGCCCCTGGACGCTATCAGAAGCCCGCGCCCGGGAACGCGTGGGAGCGTTTACGCACCTTGCGTGAATTCCATGGACACACGCGATGTTTCACGGGTGCGGGCACGGGAGGGAATGGCCCCGGAGGGCGACCGCGCTTTCGGCCGCCGGACGCCACCCGGGCGGTAGGTCTTGACCGGGACCGGCGGTGCTGGGCGGAATGGCCCCATGGCCAGCGCCGAGAAACTCGTATTCCCGACCATCGTCGAAGGACTCTTTGTCCGGGGACTTTCCGGGAAGGTGTCCTTCGCCCTGAAGGAGCAGCTGCGCAAGGAGGGCCTGGACCTGGACCGGCCCCTGCAGCCGGCGTACTCGCTGGACACGTGGACGCGCTGCGTGGCGCTGACGGCGAAGACGCTGCACCCGGAGCAGCCGGAGCAGGTGGCGTGGCGGATGCTGGGCGAGCGGATGATTGACGGCTACCGCGACACGATGGTGGGCCGGGCGCTGCTGGGCGTGCTGCGGCTCATCGGGCCCAAGCGGATGCTCCTGCGCACACAGCACAGCTTCCGCACCGGCAACAACTACACCGAGGTGCGCATCACCGAGCGCGGCGAGCGCGAGGCGGACCTGTGGCTCAACGAGCCCGGCCTGCTGCGCTACTTCAAGCAGGGCGTGATGCTGGCCACGGTGCGCGCCGCCAGCGGCCCCGCCACGCAGGTGGACGTCGTCCAGTACGACGACGACAGCGTCACCTACCGCGTGTCCTGGGGCGCTCCGGGCTCCTGAGTCAGCCGCGTCCCCCCCGCGGATCCGCGACCCGGGGGCCCCTTGCTCGCACCTGTCCCCATCTGCCAGCGTGAGGGCACTCGCGCGGCGTCCGGGCCGTGAACGGCCGCGCGAAGAGGGGGCTTCATCCAATGCCGTCGAGCGAGCGCGCCAACCTGCCGCGCTGGAACGGTCATCAGCGGGGGTTCTTCGAAATCTGGTTCCTGGTGGTGCTCGACCCGGGCGGCGACCGTGCCTGGTGGTTGCGCTACACCCTGTTCACCCCCGCGCCGGGGAGCCCCGGTGAGCCTCGCGCCACGATGTGGGCCGCGGCGTTCGACTGCGCGTCGAGCGACAGGCCCGCGGTGGCGCTCAAGGCCATCCACCCGGCCTCCGCCTTCACCGCGCTGCCCTCCGGCGGGGTGCGCATCGCGGACTCGGAGCTGACGCCCGGCCACTGCCACGGCCAGGTGGCCAGCGGCGGGCACACCATCGCGTGGGACCTGCGCTTCCAGGGCGGAGCCTCCGGGCCGGTGCGCCGCGAACCGCGAGGCACCGCGCTCTTGCCCCTGCCCACGCACGTCGCGCACGTGCACGACGACGCCACCTTCGAAGGCACGGTGACGGTGGACGGAGAGCGCATCGACGTGAAGGGCGCGCCCGGCCTGCAGAAGCACCTGTGGGGCCACCGGCGGCTGGAGGAGCTGACGTGGCTGTACTGCCCGCGCTTCCGCGAGGACCCGGACGCGCGGCTGGAGATCATGGCGGTGCGCGCGAAGCGCAAGCGGGGCCACCCGCAGCTGTCGCCCATCTACCTGCGCACGCGCGACACCGAGCACACGTTCCACGAAATGCCCCACGTGCTCCTGTCGCGTGTGACGTCGCCCGCGTCCGGAGAGCTGTCCTTCCGCGCCGCGTCCGCCACCGTGGCCGTGGAGGGCCGAGCGTGGTGCGACCCGCGCACGCTGGTGGGCTACGCGTACCGCGACCCCAAGGGCTGGGACGTGCTGGTGGCCCAGAGCGACGTGGCCCGCTGCGAGGTGCAGCTCTTCTCCCGGCCGCATCCCTTCGCCGCGTGGCGGCCCACGCAGAAGCTCACCTCCACCGTGGGCGCGCTGGAGTTCCACGGCCCGGAGCCGATGCCGGGCGTGCGCTACATCCCCTGGGACGGCACCGTGCTCGAAGCGGAGGACGCGCCCGGCGACTCCGAGGACGAACCGGCCCTGGGGACGGGCTGAAGCCAGGGACGCCTGTCCCGGCCTTTCGGGAGGGAGGGGCTTGCGGGCCCGGGCCCGGGGTGCCGTCCGGTCATCGGGAGGAGGAGCCTTCCCTGGCTGTGGATGGGGACGGCCGTGGCTACCCTCTGGGGTGACGGCCCGGCGCTCCCCATGCCCCATCACCGGCTGCTGAGACACCTCCAGTCGCTCTTCCGGGTGGAGCCCGGGAGACCGGCCCTGTGGGCGGGCATCCGGGCCGCCGTCGCCACCGCCCTGCCCCTGTGTCTGTCCTTCCTGCTCACCGTGCCCCAGGCTGGCTGGGCGGGCCTCACGGCGCTGCTCGTCACGCTCGCGGACAAGGGCGGCTCCTACCGCGTGCGGGCGCGTGTGATGGGGACGGTGACGGTGCTGGGGGCGCTGGTCGCGATGCTCGCCGCGCCCGCAGGCTACACGTATTGGGTGGACGCCACGCTGCTGCTCCTGGGCGTCACCGCGGCGAACTTCGCGCGCTGCTACGGCGACACGGCGGGCTCCGTGGGAGGGCAGCTCGCGGTCATCTTCGTGGTGTCGCTGGGAGCGCCCGCGGCCTCGCTGCGGGAAGCGGTGCTGCGCGGGGCCGCGCTCCTGCTGGGCGGCCTGTGGGCGATGACGCTGTCGCTGCTCTTGTGGCCGCTCAGGCCCTACCGCCCCGCGCGCCGGGCGGTGGCGCGCGTGTACGAGGGGCTCGCGATGGCGGCGGAGGAACTGCGGATCGCCACGCTGGAGGGGGCCACGTCCGAGGCCTGGGCGGCGGGGCTGAAGCGCTACGCGGGCATCCGCCCGGACATCGAACAGGCACGCGGTGTGCTCGCGGCCACGCGGCGCGGGAGGCCGGACGAGTCCCGGCGTGGGGAGCACCTGCTGGTGCTGGTGGAATTGGCGGAGCCAATGGTGGCGCTGCTCAGCGCGCTGGCGGAGGCGATGCAGGTGGTGGGGCGCGACCCGCACCTGCACGCGACTCGCGAGCGCGTGGCCCGGCTGTGCGAGGCCTTCGCCGCGATGGGCTTGTGGGTGGCGCGAGCGCTGCGGCAGGAGCGCAACGAGGGCATGCGCGAGCCACCACGACTGGCGCTGAGGCCTCGTCGCCGCCAGCCCGCGAGGATGGCCGCGCCGCCGGTGCGGCAGAGCGCGGAGGGGCCCCTGTCCGCGCACGTCGCCACGCTGCTCGACAGGCTGCGCGAGAACGCGGGCGTGGCGCACGAGACGGCCTCGGGCCTGCTCTTCGGCGACCCGGTGCCGGCGCGCGGCCGCGGCAAGGTGGGAGGCCCGAAGCAAGCGCCGGGAGCCTCCCCGTGGCAGCCGCTTCGGGACAACCTGCATCGGGACTCGGTGGTGCTGCGGCACGCGCTGCGCACGGGGATGGTGGCCACGGCGGCGCTGGGGCTGACGCGGGCGTTGCAGGTGGGGGATGCGCACTGGGTGAGCCTGGTGGTCATCTCCATCCTCCAGCCCTACGCGGGCAGCACGGAGGCGCGCGTGCTCCAGCGCACGCTGGGGACGCTGGTGGGCGCGAGCCTGGCGGCGCTCATCGCGACCACGGTGCAGACACCGCCGCTGATGATTGGCGTCATCAGCGTGCTGACGGCCATCTCCGTGGCGCTGCTGCCGCTGAACTTCGGCGCGTTCCAGATATTGCTGACGCCGGACTACCTGCTGATGGCCACGCTCAGCTCCGGGGATTGGACGGTGGCGTCGCAGCGCTCGCTGGGCGTGCTCATCGCGGGGACGCTGGCGCTGGTGGGCTCCTGGACGTTGTGGCCCAGTCCGGAGCGCCGCCGCTTCCCGGACGCGGCGGCCTCCGCCCTGCGCGCGGACGGGAAGTACCTGCGGCAGCTGGCCACGCACCGCAGCGGCACGGAGCCGGCGGTGAATGAAGAGCGCCGCCTCCTGGACCAGGCGCTGCTGGAGGCGGAGTCGTCCTTCCAGCGGTTGATGACGGAATACCGGGGCCCGCCGGGACACCTGGAGCCGGGCATGGCGCTGCTCACCTACGCGAGGAGGTTCGCGCTGGCGGTGACGGCGCTGGGCACGGGGCGCTACGAAGGAAGGACGACGTCGGTGCTACCGCAGCAGCTGGCGCAGCGGGCCAGCGACAGCCTGGAGTTGCTCGCCCGCGCGTTGCAGGAACGCAGAGAGCCCCCGCCCCTGCCGAACCTGGCCCTGCCACGCACGAGCGATGACCCGGTGCTGGGAGCCCTGCTGGAGCGCGTGCCCCGGCAGCTGGGCATCCTGCACGGCGCGGTGGCGCGGATCAGCGAGGACCCGTCACTGCGCTGACGGCCTTGGGCGTGGCGCAGGCGGACTGATAGTCCTGGAGCTTTCGCTGGAAGCGCTCCTGTTCCGGTGCGAGCCATTCCTTCGGCATCAGGTCCACGGCCCGCTGTTGTTCAGCCAGCGCCTCCGTGCACTGGTTCAGCCCAAAGTGCGCGGCGGCGGCGGTCTCCAGCACGTAGGGATTGGGGTGCTCCCCCATCGAGGAGCGACGGATGACAGGACGCAGCACCATCAGCGCGGCGGTGTGCTGGCCGGCCTGGATGCGCAGCCAGGCCATCTCCGCGGCGATCCACTTCTGGGATGGTGCCAGGGCATGGGCCTGTGCCAGCACCTTCGGGTAGTCCGGATCCTCCGGCGTGTGGACGGCGAGCTGCATGGCGAGGTTGACCCACGCCGAGCTGCTCTGGGGAAAATGGGCTACCCGCAGCCGGGCCCACCCCAGCCGCTGCTCCAGCAGCAGATCGTCCCCGCGGGAACCTCCACGCCGGAGGTTGATCATGAAGGTATACGGGGTCGCGACGGCGTGTCCCGCCAGGGTCCAGGGCCGGTAACGGCTTTCGCTGAGCTGGGCAATGAGTCGTTGGGAGGGCCGTCCGGAGCCATCCTCGATGACCTGACAATCCCGCACCCGGTCATCCGTGTCGATGCGGCATTGCAGGACAACCAACGCATACTCACTCCGGGAGGAGACCACGCTGGCGCCCTGGGGATGGGTCAGTGTTCCTTCGATCCGCTCAGGCAGGAGGGTCTGCTCCTTCAGGAACTGACACGCCTTTTCGTAGTCCGCGTCACACGCGGCCGCGATGTCGCCGGCAGCCTGGATGACCTGGGCCTCGGAGGGCTTACCCGCCAGGGTCGCGACGGCTTCGTTGAAGACCCCTGGAGCCTGGCCAGCCTCCAGTTCCAGGAAGGGAGCATCCAGGACACCTTGCCGGGGGGTGCCCCACGCGAGGTGCGGGTTCCGCACCACATCCCTTTCGTAGGAATGGGGGTCGTTCAGGAAGGCTGTCATGGCCAATGACAGATGCCCATGGCTCGCGGAGGGTGGAGGCAGTTTGGGCAGACGCTCGCGGTGGGCACAGCCGACCAGGAGGACCCCTAGTGAAAGAACGAAGAGATGCCAGCGCATGGCGGCGCACTCTAGCGCAAGGACTCAGGGCGCCACCGGCACGGCGACGGACGTCGTGGCGGCAACCAGGTTCCCCGCGCCGTCCTTCGCCAGGCCATACAGCTTGATGGCGCCCGTCACGACAGGCAGGCGCACCCGCCACGTACCGGGGGTGGTGCCCTTCCGGGACTCCAGCACCGTCACGCGGTCGCGCTCCGCGCGGGTCGCCGCGCCCCGGAAGGTGTAGGCGAAGGACACGTCCAGCGGCGTGGCGGAGGTGACGTCAAAGGCCACGTCAGCCCACTCCTTCTCCACGCCCCGGACCTCCAGGTGCACCGGCATGGGCAGCGCAGGCGTTGGCTTCACGCCCGTGTACGCCTCCCGCACCGCGTGCCAGGCCGGGCGCGTGGAGGTACCTGCCAGCATTCCCAGCCACAGCCCGCCATGGTCCAGCGCCGCGCTGTAGTTGAAGACGAACAACCCCAGACACCGGCCCGCCTGGACGTGCGGCGCCAGGGCGTTGCGCCAGCCATCCACGATGACGTCGTACTTCTCCGTGTCGCCGGGTTCCACGGGCAGGCCGCGGGCGTCCTTGGGGACTTCCCATTCCCCCTGGGCACCGAACTCGGTGATGAACCACGGCTTGTGCCCACCGGCCTGTTTCACCGCGTCCGCCAGCGCATGGATGCCCCGGCCGTAGACGTTCAAGCCATACGCATCCAGCGAGGGGACGTACTTCTCCCAGAGCGGTATGCCCAGCGTCCACGCGTCCACGGACAGCACCGGGTGCCCGGGGTCCGCCTTCTTCACCGCGCGGACGACCTTCTCCAGGAAGCGCGCGTAGGCGACCTTCGACGGCCCATCTGGCGAATTGAGGATGACCTCGTTGCCCAGTCCCCACGCGAGCACCGCCGGGTGGCCCTTGAAGCGGCGCACCTGCGCGAGCGTGGCCTGGAACTGCGCCTCACGGCCCTTGGCGTCACGCACGTAGTCAAAGGCGTCGTCGTTCTCCATGCCCGCGCGGCTCGGCCGCAGCCACAGCCCCACGAGAACGCGCAGGCCATGCTTGTGCGCGGCATTGAGCAGCGCGGCCGTTTCTTCGCCAGTTCCCCAGGTGCGCAGTGTGTTGACGCCCAGGGCCTTCAGCTGCTCGCAATCCTTGTCGAAGTTCGCGGGCCCGCCCGTGCCACTGAACGTGACGCCCTTCGCCACGTAGGGCTGGCCATCCACCTCCAGCCTCCAGCCCTCCCCTGCCTTCACGATGGCGGTGCAGGCCTCCGCGTCCCAGGCGGGAAGCAGGAGCGCGGTCAACAGCAGGACGACGGCAAGGGCAGCGCGAACGGTGGCCATTTCCTGAGTCTTAGCGCTAAGCTCACCCAAAGCACGAAGACGTTCCAACTGCGCCACCTCCAGCTACAACCAGCTTAATCAACCCTACACTCACAAGCTCCACGCATGACAAGCCTAGTACCGCCTCCCACTTCCGTTCCACCCCCTTCGAACCCAAAGACAACCTTGTCGGCAGACATAGCAATTTCAGGCCAACCAATCCCCGCGCTCGATCGCATCAAAATATTCAGCAATGATCAGTGGGAGGACTTTGTTCTTGAATGGGTTGACTCGCTTCGCAACCAGTACGACCGCGTAGAACGATGCGGCGGAGCTGGCGATATGGGTCGGGACGTAATCGCAACACTCCGTCCCCCATTGAGCGGGTGGGACAACTACCAATGCAAGCACTACAAAGATCCGCTTAAGCCATCCGACATTTGGATAGAATTAGGGAAGCTCGCATTCTACACAATGCGTGGCGACTACACTTGTCCACGAAAATACCACTTCATCGCACCACAAGGAGCCGGCACTAAGCTTTCCAATCTCCTACGCGCGCCCAACAAACTTCGAGCCGGTCTTTTTTCAAACTGGGACGAACAGTGTAGAAACAAAATTACATCAACAAGCCCAATAGAGCTTGATGCCGCACTGAAGTCCCACATCAACAACCTTGATTTTTCTATTTTTGAAGCAACTCCACCCCTCCGAATCATTGAGGCTCACGCAAAGACTCGCTGGCATGTTGCCAGGTTTGGAGGAGGCCTACCAATGCGCCCACCCAGCCAACCTCCGCCGACAGTTCCCGCCAGCACCGAAACGACGTTTGTCCGCGAACTACTCAACGCATACGGAGACCACCTCAAGCAGCATGTCTCATGCATCGACGACATCGCCCACGCAAAAAATATTTGCGAGCATTTCTCCGACGCGAGACTCGAATTCTATAGCGCCGAATCCTTGCGCACATTCTCGCGAGATACACTTCCCGCAGGCCAATTCGAAAACCTCCAAGAAGAAGTGAACAGCGGCATCAGGGACGAGATTCGCGACGACCATGCAGACGGCTATCGTCGCGTTATTGCTGTCATCAAAACGGCACGATCTCTATCTTTAACAGGACACGTACTACACGGCCGAATGTCGGTTAAAGATCGCGGTGGCATCTGCCATCAACTCGCCAACGACGGCAAGATTCGATGGATCAAATGATTTCCACTCAACCAAGAGCAACACCACAACCATTCAATGGGCCAATCGAAATTGGCCTGCGCTCTCTATTCATATTAACAGCAGCATACCCATCACCATACTCGCTCCAGCAGCTTGTCATTTTTGACTATTTAGTTGTTCACTCAGACGACATACCCAACGGACCTGATGGGCTTCACCCTCAGACGCCACACCGCAGCGGAGAAATCCTTGTACGCAGAGGAATACTGCAAGATGGTCTCAGTCTCTACCAAAGCAGAGGACTCATCGATCAAATATATCAAGACGGTGGCGTGTTCTTTTCGGCGAACGAGAAATCAGCTGGATTCCTCGATGCACTCAACTCTGAGTACGCACTGGGACTAAGAGAGAGAGCCATCTGGGGAATTGAGAACTTTGGTGGATTTTCCGAGCGCGAACTAGGCGATTTCGTTCACAACCAAATCAGCAACTGGGGCGCCGAATTCTCATTGCAGTCTGTTTTGTGGCAGGAGGAGTCTTTGTGAGGCTTGGCTTCATACTCAAAAAGCTAGCACTTACCGGGCAAGGCGCCACTAGCGCCGAGTTGTCGTTCGCGCGCGGCCTAAATGTAATATCGGGCCCTTCCGATACGGGCAAAACGTTCATCGCTCAGTGCATAGATTTTATATTGGGCGGTGGTAGCCTTCCGGAGACGATCCCCGAAGCAGCACCCTACACGTCTATCCACCTGACAATTGAGTCCAACCAGCAAACCTATAAACTCGAAAGAAGCTTGCGTGGCGGGAACATCCTTCTACGGACAGAAGACGATCTAGTCACTACCCTTAAGGCCAAGCACAAAGCAGGTGACAACAATACGATTTCTAGTTTTCTGCTCGAACTTTCAGGACTTAATAACAAGAGAATACGAACCAACCAACAGGGAAAGACACGACAGCTGAGCTTTCGAGACATAGCTCCATTAATACTTATCGACGAGGAGTCGGTAATAGCGAAATCCTCTCCAGTTCTCTCAGGTCAATTCACAACTCGCACAGCAGAGGTCAGTACTTTCCGACTGCTACTAACGGGAATTGACGACTCCTCTGTCATAGCCGAGGAAGATTCAGGTAACGCAAAGGTCCGACAAGAAGGGAAGGTCGAGGTTCTCGACGAACTGCTGCAACGTACTCGCAGCCAGTTCGAAGAAATGAAACTACCGGAAAATGCGACCGAACTTCGAGGCCAGCTTGATCGATTAATTGCATCAACTGCTTCTGCGACTGCCGAACTAAGCCTTGAACAGCAGAACGTTTCAGTTCTTGAAGTCCGACGTCGAACTGCATGGAGCAACTTAAGGCAAGCCGAATCACGCAACGATGTTTTATCGGAGCTACAGAAGCGCTTTGAGCTTCTTCGCGCACAATACTCATCGGATCTGCGGCGACTCGATGCGATTGCCGAAGCGGGACTCATGTTGGGCCTGATGAAGGAGGAGCATTGTCCCGTCTGCGGAGCGTCATCAGAACATCACGACCGTCAGCACCAGCATGCACAATCCTCACCAACGGATGTTGCGCAAGCATGCCGTGCCGAAGCCGCAAAAACGAACCTGCTCCTTGGTGACCTCCAAACAACGCTAACTGCAAATGCGTTGGAAATCGACAAGCTAACCACTGATCAAAACACCTACAAAGCAGATCTCGAAGCACATGACGCCGAACTCAAGACGATGATGCAACCAAGGCTTCAAGCAGCAGCCCAGAAGATAAAGGACAACCAAGCCATCGGGGAAACACTACGCCGTGGCCTAGACCTGCTTGAACGGACCCAGGAACTAGAAGCGCTTCTTGCCCCTCCTGCTGCACCTCAGAGAGTGGACCGTATCGCTGCCTCCCCCGCTAACGTAACCAGCGGTGAGGCGGAGATGTTAAGTAAAGACATTGAAAATCTACTTCGTTCCTGGCACTTCCCAACTCTCGACAGGGTTACCTTCAGCGAAACAGCTCAGGACATCGTCATTTCGGGTCAGCCTCGAGGAAGCCATGGAAAGGGCGTCCGGGCAATTACCCGAGCAGCATTCAATTTAGCACTTCTGAAATTTTGCCTGCGGGAATCACGTCCGTTTCCGGGATTTGTTCTCATTGATTCACCGCTCGTTGTTTATCGCGAGCCAGACGCAAACGAGGGCTCTTTTCCGATTGATGTCAAAAACTCATTCTATCAATCAATTTCGGACGAATTTAAGGACTCACAGGTAATCATCCTGGAGAACGATGAGCCGCCAGACACCGTCAGAGCAACAGCGAACATCATCGCATTCACTGGCACAGGGAACGGCCGACGCGGGTTCATTCCCGAGACATGACATAGGCATCTGAACAGGAGGGCAGGCAGGGAAAATTGAGCAAACGAAATTCCCCCTGCGCAGTATGCAGTTTAGTGCTACCCACAAAGCCGTGGACCTGCTTGTCATCTTGCGCGAACCGGCGCCTCGAGCAGATGAGGTGCCGGGCTCGTTCCCGAGCCCCTTCGACGCCCTGGGCCCGCATGCGCTCGCGCGCAGGGCTGCGGAGTCACTGCAAGCCTCGCTTCGCGAAGGATTCATTGCTCCCGGACTGCCGAGCGACATCCTCCAGGGCCCAGACGGCGGAAAGATGTTCGGCGTGCTCGTGGTGCGCCAGCCAGATGGAACCCTGGGCACACTGAGCGCATTCTCCGCGATGCTCGCGGGCCGCTGGGATGTTCCGGGCTTCGTGCCCCCCGTGTTCGACCGCGAGGCACGCGCCCGTGTGGAGCCGGTGGCCGACGCCACGGTGAAGGCCCTGCTGGCCCGAGCCGAAGCGTGGAGTGCTTCCGAGGAACTGCGCCGCCTGCGCGAGGACGATGATGCTCGCCAGTCCCGTGAAGCACTGGAGCGCGAAGCCATGCGCCTGCGCCACGACGACCGCCGTCGCCAGCGTCATGAACGTCGGGCCGCCCTCACGGCCATGCAAGGGCTTACGGAAGCAGCGCGTGCCCAGGCACTGCATGCGCTCGACCAGGAGAGCCGGGGCGACAAGGCGGAGAAGCGCCGGTGGGACGCGGCCCAGGAAGAAGCGCGGCGCCAGCTCGCCCCTGCCCGTGCGAAGGCTGAACGTCGCGTGCGCGCGCTGGACCGGCTGCGGCGCATCGTCTCGCGCGGCTTCATGAAACAATTTCACGACACCTACGCCATCACCAACGCCCGCGGAGAGACACGCCCGTTGCGCTCGCTCTACGGCGGCGTGGAGCCCCCTTCCGGCGCGGGCGACTGCGCGGGCGCGAAGCTGCTCGCGTATGCCTTCGCGCACGGGCTCCAGCCGGTGGCGCTCGCGGAGTTCTGGTGGGGCACACCGCCCGCTTCAGGAGGCCGCATCCAGGGTGCCTTCTATCCGGCGTGCCGCGACAAGTGCGGTCCCCTGCTGCCGTTCATGCTGGAGGGCCTGGAGGTCTCCGCGCCGCGCGTCTTCGTCCCTCCGCCCGCGCCCACGCCGGAGCTCTCCATTGTCTTCGAGGACGCGTGGCTCGTCGTCATCGACAAGCCCTGCGGCCTGCTGTCCGTGCCGGGACGCGACGCCGCACTCCTGGACTCGGTGCTCACCCGTCTGCGCGCGCGATACCCCAACGCCACGGGACCGCTGCTCGCGCACCGGCTGGACCTGGACACGTCCGGACTGCTCGTCGCCGCGCTGGACAGCCGCACACACGCATCCCTTCAACGCCAGTTCCTCCACCGCGACGTGGACAAGCGCTACGTGGCGCTCATCGAAGGCCAGGTCCAGGGACAGGTGGGCACCATCACCCTGCCCCTGCGCGTGGACCTGGACGACCGTCCCCGGCAAATCGTTGACCCCGTGCACGGCAAGCCCGCGGTCACCGACTGGGAGGTCCTCCGCCGCGAAGGGGACCACACGCGCGTCGTCTTCCATCCGCGCACCGGCCGCACGCACCAACTCCGCGTCCATGCAGCCCATCCGCTGGGCCTGGGCGCGCCCATCGTGGGAGACCCGCTGTACGGACATGCGGGCCGCCGCCTGCACCTGCACGCCGAGACGCTGTCCTTCGTGCACCCGGCGACGGGGCAGCGCGTGTCGTTCACCCGCGCCGCCCCGTTCTGAAACCACGCCTCAGTTGACGAGCAGCACCTTGCCCACGCCGCTCTGCTCCGCGAGCTTCTGGGCCTCGCGCGCGTCGTCCAGCTTGAACGTCCGGCTGATGGGAATCACCAGGTCGCCCTTCGCGGCGCTCTCCGCGAGCTGCGACAGCCGGTGCCCGTCCGGATGCGCCATGAAGCTGCGCACGACGAGCCCCTTCTCCTTCGCGCCCTTCGGCTCGCCCAGCACGCTGCCCACGGTCCCGCCGTGCTTCACCTTGTCGAGCACCGCGGCCACGGCCTCACCGCCCACCGTGTCCGCGACAGCGTCCAGCGTGGGCAGCCTCGCGACGTCCTTCGGATCATCCAGCGCGACGACGCCGTCCACGCCCAGCATCCGGGCCTCCTCCACCTGCTTGCTCCGCACACCCGCCCAGATGCGCGCGCCCCGCGCCCGCGCCGCGAAGATGGCCGAACGCCCCACCGCGCCCAGCGCGCCCGTAACGAGCACCGTGTCCCCCTGCGACGGCCGCACGTGCTCCTCGATGAGCTGCGTGCCCGTCAGCGTCACCAGCGGCAGCGCGGCGGCGTCCTTCAGGTCCAGATTGTCAGGAACCTTCGCCCAGCACTCCGTGGGCGCGACGACCGTCTCCGCGTAGCCGGCGTTCACCAGGCCCATCACGCGGTCGCCCGGCTCGAAGGCCTCCACGCCCGTGCCCACCTCGACGACCTCGCCGGACACGTCACGCCCGAGGATGAGGGGGAGCTTCAGGTCCGCCCGCCCCTTCATGTCCCCTCGGCGGATCTTCCAGTCCACCGGGTTGATGCTCGCGGCGGTGACGCGGACCTTCACCTCGCCCGGCCCCACCTTCGGCTCGGGCATCTCCTGCACCGCGAGCACATCCACGTCCCCATAGCCTTTCAGCACGACCGCTTTCATCCGGGCCTCCCGAGGCATTCACCGTCGGCGCAACGGTAAGCACCCGCGAAGGGGCCGCCATCGTCGGCGGCCGGTCGCTCCTCCTCCTGCTCCCCTGAATGCAGACGGCCGTCAGCGGGGCTGGAACTCCAGCGCCTCGCGCAGCACCGGGTAGGTGTCCTCGGCGGCGGTGCTGCCCATGAAGGTGTCCAGGTGTCCGTACCCGGGCAGCATGCGGCGCTGGTAGTAACGCGCGCCGTTCGCTTCGCGCAGCCACTGGAAGGTGCGCTCCGTGGAGGACGGCAGGTACGTGCGGTTCTGCTCGCTGGAGACGAACGTGATGGGCCGCTGGAAGGGCTCCGGATCCAGGTAGTCCGGCGGACACGCCTGTCCGTACCGCGCTAGGTTGCCCGCGCGCCCGTAGTCGAACCTAACCGCGTGGCCGCACCGGGACATCTGCCCCAGGTGGCGGAACGTCAGCAGGTTGCACCTGCCGAACTGCTCCTCCAGCCGCGAGTGCGTCTCCGGATTGAGCCGCGCGTGCCGGTACAGCCGGCCGTACATGAACGACAGCCGGTGGCACACCGGGCTGTCACACTCCATCCGCAGGAAGCCCGCCACCTTGGTGAAGGCCGCCTGGAACAACGGCGTGCGGGACGCGTCATCCGGCGTGAGCGAATCCAGCCCCGCGTCCAGCAGCTCCGGCACGCGCAGGAGCGCCTTGAAGCGCGTGGTGGCCGGCGTGTGGTGGTGCAGCGCCACCTGCGACGCCACCACGGTGCGCACGTCCGGCAGGTGCCCCGCGGCCATGGACATGAAGAACGCCGCGGACCCCGCGCAGTGCACCACCGCCTGCACCGACTCCGCGCCCGTGATTTCGCGCACGCGCCGCACCGCCGCCGGCATGTCGTGGTCCGCCGCGTCGTCCAGCGTGAACTGGCGCAGGGGCAGCTTCACGCTGGCGCGCCAGTCCAGCAGCCACGTGTCGTAGCCCTGGCGCACCAGGTACTGGACGAAGTTCTCCTTCAGCGTGGGCAGCATGAACATGCCGCTCCACACGCCCGCGCCGTGCACCAGCAGCACCGGCCCCTTCGTGCCCCCCACGTAGCGGGTGAGCTTCAGGGGAACGCCGTCCCCCGCGAGGAAGTCGTACCGCTCCGCCAGGGGCATGCCCTTCACGGTCACGTCCTGGGACAGCGTCCGCGACACCGCCGCGCCGCTTCGGTAATCAAAAGCCATGGGCCACCGCCTCCGCGATGCGCTCGGCCACCGCGCTGATGGTCATCACCGGATGGAAGCCAATGGACGTGGGGATGACGGAGCCATCCGCCACGTACAGTCCGGGGTAGTTGAACACTTCGCCCTCCTTCGACACCACGCCCCGGGCCGGCGACTCGGCCAGGTGCGCCCCGCCCAGCGAGTGCACCGTGAAGGGCCTGCGGAACAGCTCCCAGGTGACGAGCGGCGCGAACGTCCCGCCGTACTGCGAGGCCAGCTCCCGCATCGCCTCCGTCATCCGGTTCACCAGCGCCGCGTTCTCGTTCGCGTAGTCCCACTCGATGTCCAGCCGGTCGCCCTTGAGCACCATGTGGCCATTGGCGTTGTCCTGGCCAATGGCGAACAGGTTGCTCGTGCGCGAGGGGGCCACCCCGGTGCCCAGCGGCTTGTTGAACAGCCCCTTGGCGAACGCGCCGTGCATCAGCGGCCACAGCTTCGGCCACAGCGGGGAACCCACGCCGCCCAGCAGGCCCAGCCGTGGCTGCCCCATCCCCGCGAGCACCGCCGTCGCCGGCTGGTTGAACGTGGCCGTCACCATCGTGAAGCGCGGCGCCATGTCGAAGAAGCGCATCACCGTGGCCACGTCCGGCCCCACCCACGGAAATATCTCCTCGCGGCTGCCGTGCAGCGAGCCCAGGAAGTCGCCGTTGCCGGAGTACCCCTTGCCCAGCCACTCGCTCACCAGCGGCAGCGTGCGGGCCCGGTCGCGGCTGCGCAGCAATATCTCCACCGTGCCCAGCGCGCCGGCGGACAGCACCACGCGGCTGCCCTCCACGGAGGTCTTCTCTCCGGTGGCCAGGTCCTGGAAGTGCACGCGGTAGCCGCCCGCGACGCGCTGCACGTGGGACACGGACAGGCCCGGCCACACCGTGGCGCCCAGCTTCTCCGCGCGCGCCAGGTACGTGAGGTCCAGCGTGTTCTTCGCGCCGTGCTGGCAGCCGAACTCGCACTCCGCGCAGCGCTGGCACGCCTTGCGGCCCGGGGCGGAGGGCTCCGTCCAGGAGACGGCCTCGTCCGGGTCGAACGTCTGCCGGCCCATGCGCTGGGCGGCCTGCTGGAACAGGTCGCGCTTCTTCAGCGGGATGGACGCGGGGAACGGCTTCACGTCCAGCTCGCGCGCCACCTTGTCGTAGTAGGGGTCCAGCGCCTCGCGGCTGAAGCCCCGGGGCCAGCGCGGATGGTCGAAGACGATGGGGTCCGGCCGCACGTGCACGTTGGCGTAGATGAGCGACCCGCCGCCCACGCCGCTCGCCGTCACCGTGCCGATGCCGGACAGGAAGCGCACGTCGTAGAGCCCTCGCGCCTCCGGGCGGACCGGGTGATGCCAGAGCAATTCATCCGCGCGCGTGACGTCCCGGGGGAACTGGCCGGGCGCGTACCGGCGGCCCCGCTCCAGCACCGCCACGGACTTGCCCGCCTGCGCGAGCCTGAGCGCGGTGATGGAGCCGCCGAACCCGGAGCCCACCACCACCACGTCGTACCGCTTCGCCATGCCCACGGTGTGTTCCCCCTAGTCGAACTTCGCGCGGGCGAAGACGTCCCACAGCGTGCCCATGAACATGCCGCCAAAGCGCCGCATCGCGTCCGCCTGCTTCAGCGGCGACGACGTGCCCAGCACGGAGAACGTGGTGAGCTGCTGGAGGAAGTCCGGCAGGTGCAGGCGGATGATGCCGCTGGCCACGACGGGGCCGGAGCGCTCGTGGCCCTTGCGCAGCACGGTGTAGAGCGTGGACGTGTCGCTCCACACGTCGAAGCCCGCGTCGTCGTTGACCTCCTTGTAGCCATCCAGGAGGTACGGCTGGCCGTCCACGCCGGTGAAGGGCATCAGGTACAGCATGCGCCGCTCGTAGAAGCGCTCCGTGCCCACGAAGAGGTTGAAGACGCCGTTCTCCACCGGCGCGCCCCCGGGCGGCGTGAAGCCGCGCACGTGGAGCGTGCCCTGCACGATGCCGCCGTGCGCCTCTTGCGCGAGGAAGCGGTCCAGGTTGGGCAGCGTGATGGTGACGACGAACTCCGCCGTCTGTCCCGCGCGCTGGCCCGCCCGCGCCGCGCCGGCATAGTCGTCCGGCGTGGGGTGCCCCGGCTGGAGGAAGCCCTTCATCCGCTCCGTGAAGCGCAGGCCCACCACCGGCGTGGGGGACGCCACCGTGCCGCCGGGCGGAATCACCACATCGCCCAGCGGATCCGTTCCCGGCACCACCGCCGGAGTCACCGTCTCCACCTCCGGCATCATCCGCATGCTGGCGCGGGGCGGGTACGCGGGCGACGCCTTCACGGGCGCGCGCTCCGGCGCCGTCCAGTTCGGCGCGTCCTTCACCTGGCGGATGACCCCCTCCACGTTGCGCTCGGCCACCGCGGCGATGCTCGAGGACGGGTTGACGCCGATGCCCACCGGCAGCGCCGCGCCGTCCATCACGTACAGGCCGGGATAGCCGTGCACCTCGCCGTCGGGCTTGAGCACGCCATACGCGGGCTCCTCCGCCATCGCGCAGCCGCCCAGGTTGTGCACGGACACGGGCAGGTGCAGCCGCTCCCACAGCGGATTGTAAGCGGCGCGCGTGCCCAGCGCGCGGGCCACGTCCTCGCAGAGCTGTTCCTGCGTGCGGTACAGCGGCAGGTTCGCGGGCACGTCCCACTGCACCTGGAGCTCGCGCGTGACGGGGGACAGGGACAGCCGGCCGTTGGACTTGTCCCGGCCCATGGCCAGGAACACGGCCTGGAAGCGGCCGCGCTCGTTCTCGATGGCGGCCATCTCCTTGGAGCGCGTGCGCAGCACCTTCACCAGCTCGCGCTGGAGCAGGTCCGCCGGGAGCGTCATGGCGCGGTCCGGATCCATGGCGACCATCAACCCCGCCGCCTGCACCGGGTGCCCGCCCTCCTGGAAGAGGAACCAGGTCTTGTCCTTGCCCTGGCCTTCCTCCACCACCATGCCGGTGGTGATGGTGGGGCCCACCGCGGGGTCCCACGGCTCCTTCGTGTCGAAGGCGAAGGCGAGGAAGTCCCCGTTGGCGGAATAGCGCGAGCCCAGCCGCGCGCTCAGGTCCGGCAGCGTGCCCAGCACGTCGCGGTTGCGCAGCAAGAGCTCCGTGGAGTTCACCGCGCCCGCGCAGAGGAAGACGCGGCGGGCGTCCACGGTGCGCTGCATGCCGGCGCTGGCGTGGTCGGTGTAGGTGACGCGGTAGCCCGGCGACAGGGGCTCGATGCGCGTGACTTCCGCCTGCGTGGTCACCTGCGCGCCCTTGGCTTCCGCGACGGCCAGGTAGTTCAGGTCCAGGGTGTTCTTCGCGCGGCGGTTGCAGCCGATGTCGCACTCGCCGCAGTAGTTGCAGCCCTCCTGCTCCACGCCGAACTTGTTGGGCAGGGGCTCGCCCGCGGGGGCGAAGCGCACGGCGAGGTTCGGGTGGAAGAACTGCGCCTCGCGGCCCAGCTTCTTCGCCACCTCCTGCATCCGCTTCGTCTTGGGCGGCAGGCCGCGCGCGGACGCCGTGATGGGCTGCACGTCCAGCATGTGCGCGACCAGGTCGTAGTACGGATCCAACGCCTCCCGGCTGTAGCCCTCCGGCCACCCGGACGCGAACACGTCCGGCGGCGGGCGCAGGTGCACGTTGGCGTAGATGAGCGAGCCGCCGCCGTACCCCGCGGCCTGCACGACGCTCATCCCCTTGAGGAGCTTGATGTCGAAGAGCCCCTGCCGGTGCTGCCACAGCCAGCCGTTGCGAGGGTCCTCGAAGTCGCGCGGGAAGCCGCCCTTCGGGTAGCGCAGGCCGCGTTCGAGCACGCGCACGGTCAGGCCCGCCTGCGCGAGCCGACAGGCCGCCACCGCGCCGCCAAACCCGGTGCCGATGACCAGGGCGTCGTATGCCGGTGCCATGTTCCCCCTCGGGTGCGGTCCCTGGGGAGCAGGGATCCGGAAGCTCGACCCGGGAACGTCCAGGAAAGGACGGACCTGACTCTACAACGGGTCCACCCCGTTTCCTTGAGCCCCCACCCTCTCCACGGATCACCCTTTTTCACTCTGAAGACGGGCATTCCCGGAACACAGTGGATCCACGGGCGCATCCGGCGCGTAGCTCACTGCGGCATGCGGATCCGGAAGGCGAGACGGGACGCGGAGGAAAAGGACCGGCTCACTGGAAGTACGGGGAAGTCCAAGTCGCCGGGCGAACGAGCGAACAGCGGGCCAGCCTCCGGGGCACGCGACGGCATCACCTCGGCCCGTTACTATCGCCGCAAAACGAGCTTTCCGATGAAGACACGAAGAATTCCGGAGACGGGGGCACACCGGGCGCTGACGGAGCGGGAGGTGCCGGTGGCGTTGGCACCGACGGCGCCGAAGGCGGATCCGCTGCTCGGGACGCAGCTGGGCGAGTTCGTCATCCAGGAGCGCATTGGCGCGGGTGGCATGGGGGTCGTGTACCGGGCGGAGCACCCCATCATCGGCAAACAGGCCGCCATCAAGGTGTTGCGCGCGGAGCTGATGTCCGCGGAGCAGGCGCAGCGGCTGCTGGTGGAGGCGCGGTCGGTCAACGCCATCCGGCACCCGGGCATCCTGGACATCTTCAACTTCGGGTCGCTGCCAGACGGGCGTCCGTACGTGGTGATGGAGCTGCTCCAGGGCCAGTCGCTCGCGGCCGTGCTGAGCGCGCGGGGACGGCTGGACGTGGGGACGGCGGTCTGGATGTTGGATCAGATCCTCTCTCCGCTGGGGGCGGCGCACCGTGCGGGCGTCGTCCACCGCGACTTGAAGCCGGCGAACGTGTTCATGGTGGAGCGGCCGGACGCGGCGCCCATGCTCAAGCTGGTCGACTTCGGCATCGCCAAGGTGCTGCAGTCGCGCGAGGGGCTGACGCACGCGGACGGCTCCGTGCTGGGGACGCCGGACTACATGGCGCCGGAGCAGGTCCGCGGCGGCAAGGTGGGCCCGGCCACGGACCTGTACGCGCTGGGCGTGATGGCGTTCCAGATGCTCACCGGAGAGCGGCCGTTCCAGGGTGAGAACGTGCAGGTGATGTTCGCGCACGTCGAACAGGCACCGCCCCGGCCCTCGTCGAAGGTGGACGGCCTGCCGCCGGAGCTGGACGCGCTGGTGCTCCAGTTGCTGGAGAAGGATCCGGCGAAGCGGCCTGCCTCCGCGGAAGCCGTACGTCAGCGATTGAAGGCCCTGTCGCTGGAGCGGACGCCGGACGCGCTGGGGCCCGTGACGACGGAGCCGAAGCGGGAGGAGCCCACGTCTCCCACGGCGCCCCGTCCGCCGGGGCTCGCGGTGTTGCTCGCGGATCGCCGGAAGGTGGCACCGCTCGCGGCGGCGGTGGTCGCGGGGTGCGTGCTGCTGGGCACGGGGGTCTGGTGGCTGGCACGGCCTGGGGAAAAGGCTCCGGCGCTGGAGCAGCGTCTGCCCATGCCGGCCCCGCCGGTGGTGGTTGCACCGGATCCAGTGACACCGGTGCCGGATCCGGTCGTGAAGGTCGAGCCCGTGCAAGAGGCGCCCGAGGAAGCGGAGCCCACGCCGGAGACGGAAGCAAAGGCGACGGGGCTGCCGCCGCTGCCGCTCACGACGGCGTCCGAGAAGAAGATGGCGCGGCGGCTGGCCGGGCTGTTCAAGCAACTGCGCGCGCGGGCGAAGGACGTGGATGCGGAAGGCGCGTTGCGCGGCAAGCTGATCCACCAGTACCGCGCCGCGGTGGACGCGACGACGGAGCCTGAGCGCGCGCGCATCCATCAGTCGCTCGATGGCATCGAGAAGGAATTGACCCAGCGCATCGCCTTGCACGACGCGCCGCCGGTGGTCGTTGTCCCGGAGATGCCCAAGGTCCCACCGCTCGTGCTGCCGAAGCTGCCCACCCTGCCCCGGTCCAACACGTCCGAACAGCGGCTGGCCCAGCGATTGGACACGCTGGTGGCGGAGATGCGCAAGCGCACGAAGGGGCAGGACGTCGCGCCGGACCTCGCGAAGAAGCTGGTGGGCCTCTACACAGATGCCTCGAAGGCAACGACCGGCACCGAGCGCATGGAGGTCAATCAGGCGCTGGATGCGTGGCAGGAGCAGCTGAAGGCGCGGTTCCCGCGCTGATCATTCCAAGCTGCACCTTTTGAAATCCCAACCTCTTCGTGGCGCACCCTTGCTGCGCCTCTAGAGCAGGATTCTCCGCGCAGCATGAATCCATCGGCGGCCGAGCATGCAGAGGGCTCGCTTGGACGCGCGACGGCATCGCCCTGGCCCGGTACCATCCGTGCGAAACGGGCTTTGTTCATGAGCACGGGCGAGGGATGCGCGAGGTGTTGACGGACGAGGAGCTCCCAGCGGCGCCGGCGCAGACCACGCGGTCAGTGGATCCGCTGGTGGGGACGAAGATTGGCGAGTTCGTCATCCGGGAGCGCGTGGGCGCGGGCGGGATGGGGGTCGTCTACCGGGCGGAGCACCCGCTGATTGGCAAGCAAGCGGCCATCAAGGTGATGCGCGCGGAGCTGGTGTCCCCGGAGCAGGAGCAACGGCTGCTGGTGGAGGCGCGGGCGGTGAACGCCATCCGGCATCCTGGCGTGCTGGACATCTTCAACTTCGGGACGCTGCCGGACTGCCGGCCGTACGTGGTGATGGAGCTGCTCCAGGGCCAGTCGCTCGCGGACCGGATGCGCGAGCAAGAGCGGATGGACGTGGGGACCACGGCCTGGGTGTTGGAGCAGGTCCTGGCCGCGCTGGTGGCCGCGCACCGGGCGGGGGTGGTGCACCGGGACCTGAAGCCCGCGAACGTGTTCCTGATGGAGCAGCCGGACGCGGCGCCGCTGATCAAGCTGGTGGACTTCGGCATCGCCAAGGTGATGCAGGAGCACAACGCGCTGGCACGGGCGGACGGCTCCACGCTGGGGACGCCGGACTTCATGGCCCCGGAGCAGATCCGCAGAGGCGAAGTGGGCCCGGCCGCGGACCTGTACGCATTGGGAGTGATGGCGTTCCACATGCTCACGGGCACCCGGCCGTTCCAGGGTGACAACGTCCAGGTGATGTTCGCGCACGTTGAGCAGGTCCCGCCTCGGGTGTCGTCGCGGGTGGAGGGGATTCCTCCGGAGCTCGATGACCTGGTGTTCCAGTTGATGGAGAAGGCTCCCGCGAAACGACCCGCGACCGCGACGGCCGTGCGGCTGAAGCTCCGGGGGCTGGCGCGACCGCCGGTGCCATCCGCGAGCCTGGAGCCGGATACGGCGGTGAAGCAGGAGTCAGAACCGCCATCGAACGTGGAGTCGAGGGCTGTACCGGAGATGCCTGCGGCCATCGTGCCGCCAGGGCGCCGGAACGGGGTATCCCTCGCGGTGGCGGCAGTCGCCGGGGTGGCACTGCTGGGGACGGGTTACTGGTGGGGGGCGCAGGCGGGGAAGGCGGACCAGACGCAGGTGATTGCGCCGTCGCGGCCTTCCGAGCCGGTGATGGCGGAAGCGAGGCCCGTTGCTCCGGTGGAGCCGACGCCGGTCACCGCGACGCAAGCCCCTGTCGAGGAGCCGCCCCAGGTCATCGCGGAAGAAGCGCCCGCGGAGGCGGAGACCGCGACAGCGACCCTGGCGAAGTCCACGAAGTTGCCACCCCTGCCGGCGGGGACTGCCTCCGAGAAAAAGATGGAGCAGCGGCTGGCAGGGCTGTTCAAGCTCCTGCTGGCGCGGGCGAAGGACGTGGATGCGCAGGGAGCGCTGCGCGGCAAGCTGCTCCAGCAGTACCGGGCCGCCGCGGACGCGACGACGGACTCCGAGCGTGCGCGCATCCATGTCGCCCTGGATGACATCGAGAAGGAACTGACCCAGCGCATCGCCCTGCACGATGCCCCTCCTCCAGCGCCCGTCGTCATCGTCGCCCCTGAGCCGCCCCGGGTCCCTGCGCTCGTGATTCCCAAGCTCCCCACCCTGCCCCAGGGCAATGCCTCCGAGCAGCGGCTGGCCCAGCGCATGGACAAGCTGGTGGCGGAGCTGCGCACGCGAACGCAGAACCAGGACGTCGCGCCGGACCTCACGAAGCAACTGGTGGACATCTACAAGTCCGCGGCGAACGCCACGACCGCCACTGAGCGCATGGCCGTGAATCAGGCCTTGGATGCGTGGCAGGAGCAGCTCAAGGCGCGCTTCCCGCGCTGAAGACTGGAGCGTCCGGGCCGGAAGCCTTGCCGCCTGTGGCTCCGGCACCAGCACCCGTGAAGACGGGGGCGTTGGGTTGCCCAAGAACCTCCGGGAGGAGTTGAGCCAGATCCAGCACTCCGCCAGCACGGCCAGGTCCGAGCGCGAGCGGGCCTACGTCAACGACGCGCTCGACCTGTGGGAACGGCGACTGGCCCAGCGCATGGCGACCGTCCCCCCCCCTAACCCCGGTCGTCCTCGTCCTCGTCGTCCAGCCCTTCCGGGGACTCCAGCAACCGCCGCGCGCGCTCCATCATCTCCACGACGATCTGCCCGGCGGGCTGCACGGTGTCGATGCGCGACATGCTCGCGCCTCCCGCCGGGAGGCTCATCTCCTCCAGGTCGCCTTGCGTGTCCGGCGTGGGCAGGAAGGAGCTGAACTTCGGCATCACGTACTGCACGTCCAGCACGCCCGGGAACAACCGCGTCGTCCCGATGGCCTCCGACTCCGTCGTCTTCGGCACGCTCGACTCGCGCCCCGCCCACTCGCGCACCACGCGGTTGCGGATCACCCGCATGCGCTTGCCCGGCCACTCCGGCCCGAACAGCGTCGTCATCGTCGTGTCGCCCGCGTCCCCGTCCACCAACCGCTGCTTGTAGAGCGGGTGCGCGTACGCCTCCACCGATGCCACCAGCCGCGTTCCCACCCAGACGCCGTCCGCGCCGTGGTGCAGTGCTCGCGCCGCGCTGAAGCCGTCCGCGATGCCTCCCGCCGCCAGCACCAGCACCGCGTCCGACAGCTTCCGGAACTCCTTCAGGAGCACCAGCGTCGGCGTGCTGCCCAGGTTGCGCCCGCCCGCCTGACGCCCCTGCGCGATGAGCCCTTCCACCCCGGCGTCCAACGCCTGCCTCGCCAGCTCCACCGTGCCGGCCTGCACCCAGACGCGCGTCCCCGCCGCCTGCAGCGCTTGGATCCACTCTCGCGGCGGCAACGTCCAGTGGAAGACCACCACCGGCACCTTCGCCGCGATGCATGTGTCCACGTGGTCGCGCGTCGTGAAGCCGTGCGGCTCCAGCTTGTCCACGATGAAGTCCACACCGTAGGGGCGCTGGGTGCCCGCCTGGATGGCTTTCAGCCGCTCCTCCAGCACGCCCGGCGGCTCCGGCGCCGTTCCCAGCATGCCCAGGCCGCCCGCCTCTGACACCGCCACCACCAGCGGCGGCAGGGACACGAACGCCATGCCCGCACCGACGAAGGGATAGTGGATGCCCAGCTCGCGCGTCAGCCGCGTCTTCAGCGTGTTGCCCTCCAACACGTAGATGGGCTTCGGACGGGCCTCCAGGCCTTCGGCTTCGCCGTCCGCCAGCGGCGCCTCGTCCTCGGGGGAAGCAGAGGGCTGGCCGGGTCGTCCGTCGTTCGCGCCGTTCATCGCGTCTCCCGAAAGCATGCTGACGTGCCGAGCCTTCAAGATTAGCAGCGCCGCCCCCCGAGTCAGGCGCGGCCGGGCGGGGCCGTGCTCACTGGCCAGCAGAGCGGCCTCACTCCTCCGGGATGAGGCCCCCGGGCCCCAGCCCTGCGTCCGTCAGCACCCGCCCCCGGGCAAGCCGCCGCGTCAGGGGCCGGTAGCGCTGCGCTATCAGGGTGCTCAGGCGGAACGGCAACCCCCGATCCCGCTCCACGCGGCGGGCCCGCTCCACCAGCGTCTCGCGCGTCAACCGCGACGGAGCCTCCAGCCCCACCAGGATGCGGTTGGTGCTGGTGGGGACCTCGAAGAGGGACAGGCCGTGGAAGCTCACCTGGTAGGTGCGCACCATAGCGTCGAAGTGCGGGTTCGCCGCGGACTCCCAGATGTTGCCCACCACCGCGCCCCCCCGCGTCAGCCGCGCGCGCACCGCGCCCAGGAACTCGCGCGTGCACAGGTGCCCGGGAATCTGGTCCGCCCCGTACGCGTCCAGGATGATGACGTCGTAGGGCGGTCCGTCCGCTTCGATGAAGGCCCGCCCGTCCGCCACGTGCGCGCGCAGGAGCGCGTCCTCCTGGAAGCCGCAGTAGGTCTTCGCGGCCTCCACCACGGACGCGTCCAGCTCCACCACGTCGATGTGCGTGTCCGGCAGCACCGCGCGCAGGAACATGGGGATGGCGCCGCCCCCCAACCCGATGGCGAGGATGTTCTCCGGATGGGGCACGAACGCCAGCGCCACCATGGCCATGCGGGTGTACGGCAGCTCCAGCCGCAGCGGTTCGCCGGGCCACACCACGCTCTGGCGCGCCCCTCCGTCACCAAAGCGCAGCGAGCGGCGTCCCTCCGCGTCCTCGGTGACGATGACGGCCCCGGAGCCGTCATCGGGTTCGTCCGGCGAGGCCAGGGCTTCGCGCTCCCTACTTCGCGCCCGTCACCGGCAGGGGCCCGCTGTCCAGCACCCGCTGCGCCGTCACCGCCGGCCCGTACCGGGGCGTCTGGATGGGCGTGCCCTGCGAGTCCTTCCCCTGGCTCAGCGCGATGGCGTCCGCGTCCGGCAGGTAGCCCACGCGCAGGGACACCTCGCGCACGGCGGACAGCTCGCGCGTCTCCTCCGGGCCCGTGGGGTACGGCAGCGCGGTGCGCAGGGGCAGCGGCACCACCGCGCGGCGGTTGGCGGTGGCGCCCGGCTCCACGCGGGTGACGGCGGGCACCTCCGGCGCTTCCACCGCCAGGTCCTCCGGCACCGGCAGCAGCATCCGCGACAGCACGACCTTGCCGCCGGACAGGTCCACGTAGGCCCGCTCGGGCGCCAGCGTGAGGTGGCCGCTGAAGCCCACGTCCCACAGGCCGTCCAGGAGCAGCACGGCCTTCTGCGTCCGGTTGTGCACCGCGTAGGTGATGGCGAGCGTGTCCGCCTCGCTCGCCACCGACTCCACCTTCAGCTCCACATCCGCCTGGGCCACGCGTGGTCCTCCTGGGTCCGCTGGGGCCGGGGACGCGGGCCGCTCCGGCGCCCGCGCACACCCGGCGATGAGCGCCAGCGCCATGATGGCACCTGCGCGGCGGAACGTCCTCATCCCCCGCATCCTAGTAGCGCGGGCGGGTGGGCAGGTTCAGGTCGTCGCGCAGGACGTTCTCTCCGGGACGGCCGCCCTGCACCACGTCCGGCGTGGCGGGGTTCTGGTCCAGGTCGATGGGCAGCCCCACCGCGGAGGGCTCCAGGTTGCGCGTGCCGTTCTTGGAGCCCAGCGCCAGCGTGCCGTTGTTCATGTCCGAGGCGTGCACCAGCTCGTGGAACAGGCCGACAACGGGCGGGCGGTTCATCCACTCCTCGTCGCCCAGGGAGATGCGCGTGGTGTTGTAGTTCACCTGCGAGTCCGTGCCCTTGCCCGGCGTGCCGTCCGCGTTCATGAAGCCGTCGTTGAAGTTCGTGCCGCCCGCGCTGTTGCCCTGGGACGTCTCGCGGATGACCGTCTTCTTGCCGCTGTCATCCAGGCTGCGCAGCAGGTCCTGGCCCGAAGGCAGCGAGCGCATCGCGTCCAGGTCCGACTGCGTGCGCGCCTGGAACTCCGCGCTGCCCGTCACGGACACGGAGGAGCCGCGCTGATCCGCGTCCGTCATGTCCACGATCTCGCGCTCGGCCTTCTCCGAGTCGGCGGTGGTCTCGTTCTCCTCGACGTAGAGCTTGTCGGTGCCCGTGCCACCCGACACCTTGTCCGTGCCCGCGCCGCCGGCCACCGCGTCATTGCCGCGCCCGCCGCTCAGCGTGTCGTTGCCGCGCCCGCCGATGACCTGGTCATCGCCCTCGCCGCCGTAGGCCCGGTCGTTGCCCGCGCCACCGTCGATGTAGTCCCGGCCGTTGCCGCCGGACACGTAGTCGTTGCCGTCCAGGCCGTAGAGCACGTCGCGGCCCTCGCCGCCCAGGATGCGGTCATCGCCCGCGCCGCCCTCCAGGTAGTCGTCGCCGTCCTGGCCCTGCAGCGCGTCCTTGCCCTCGCCGCCGATGACGGTGTCGTTGCCCGCGCCGCCGACGAGCGTGTCGTTGCCCTTGCCGCCGGTGAGCTTGTCGTCGCCGTCACCACCGTCCAGCGTGAGGTCCTGCGTGACGCTCGCGTCCACGGTGATGGAGTCGTTGCCCGCGCCGCCGTTGATGATGGCGCCCTTGGCCTGCTCCGCGGTGAGCGTCACCGTGTCGCTGCCGGACTTGATGGTCAGCCCACCGTCCTTGCCCTGCGACACCGTCGCGCTGTTGTTGCCCGCGCCCAGGTCCACCACCGTGCGGCCATCCGCGTTCGTGCTCACCTGCGGCGCGAGCGCCTTCTGCACGCCCTTCTTGACCGCGTCGAGCGCCGAGCCGATGGACGAGCCGATACCGCCCAGGAAGCCGCCGCCGTCCTTGTCCTTCTTCAGCGCCGTCTCGGTGGTGCGGACCTCCGTCAGCTGGGGACGCGAGCCCGTGCGGGGGCCCGCGTCGAAGCCGTCCGACATCCGCTGCGTGACGGCGGCCTTCACCACGTTGGGCTTCGCGGGCGTGACGGGCGTCTTCGCCGGCGGGGTGGTGACAGGGGACGTCGTGCGCGAGCCGGGCTTGCCAATCGTGGTCATGTCGCTACTCCCAGGTGACGGGGACACCCGGCCAGAGGTCCCGGCGACGGAGCGCCAGGGTCGGACGAACGCCGACATTCCAGATTGTCGTGAACGTTTGCCGCCAGTTGCGTCGCCCGGCCCAGAACGACACACCGCGCCACGGAAGCGCCTGGAATCGTTGTGTTTCTCAATTCCCGATTCCCAAGACGATTTCCAGTATTTCATGTATTACGGCTTCACCGCCCATTCCCCATTCGCGGGGAAACGGAGGGCGGATGACGGGAGGGAGCACCGCATGAAGCTGAAGACGTTGCTGTCCGCCGGGGTGGCGCTGGCCGCCGCGGCGTGGGCCGGACCGGGAGTGGCGGCCACGGCGAACGGCCCCATCTGCGACACGGCCGCCTACGTGAACTCGACCACCTATTACGGCTGCACCGGGAGCAGCCACACGGCGCTGGATATTGGTAACGGCACCTGCGGCGAGTGGAACCACCGCGGCATGCTGGTGGGCAACTACTACTATTACTACTACGGCGGCTGCGCGGCGGCCTGCTACGGCTCCACGTGCAACGGCGGCGCGGGCAACTACTACGTGGTGTCCGGCGCGAGCGGCTGGGACTTCCGCCAGCTGCACTTCTACGCCAACGTCAGCTCCGGCACGAAGACGTGCGACCGCTGCGCGCTGGGGCTCGTGGGCGGCACGGGCAGCGCCACCGGCCCGCACGTGCATGCGGACAACCGGCAGTACGGCACGCGCAAGTCGGCCTGGTACACCAGCGTCGGCACCACGTGCGGCACCAACGCCTACTGCAACAACCGGCTGGGCGTTCCCACGCTGTAGTCCGCGTGTGTCTTCGGGCAGGGGCCACACGTCCCCTGCCCGGCTTCACGTCCCCGGCGTCCGGCGCGCGTGCGCCCGTCCTTCCCTCCCCACGTGAGTCCCTCTTCGACATGACCTCCCGCTCTCACTTCAAGGTCGCGCTCGCCGGCCTCGTCCTCCTCGTCGCCCTGGGCGTCGTGTGGTGGCGGGGCGCGGCCAGGACCGATGACGCCGGTCCTCCGTTGCCCGCCGCCGCGGTGGCCTCCGCGCCTCCGGCCGCCTCTGGAAATGCCGCTTCAGTGGGCCCGCCGCCCTCCGCGCGCACCGGACCTCGCGAGCAGATTCCCATGCCCGGATGCTGGGACGGGCTGGCCGCGCTGGACCGCGCCGCGACGATGGAGTCCCTGCACGCCGCCGTGTCCGCCGCCATCCAGGCGCGCGACACCGCGCTGGTGGCGTATCTCCAGGAGCGCCTGACGGAGCTCGTGGGCAACGACCCCGACCGCGCGCTGCGACTGGTGGAGTGGGCGGCGAAGGCCGCGCCACCGGAGCCGGCCATCTACCTGGAGGCCCTCAAGGCCGCGCCCGCCGTGCGCCACCCGCGCGTCGCGGAGAAGCTGGTGTCCGTGGCCGAGGACAAGTCACTGGCCACGCCGGACCGGGCCTCCGCGCTGGACGCGCTGGAGACGCAGCATCGCTTCACGCCGGAGATGCGGGGCCGGCTCAAGGCCATCGCACAGGATGACTCCGCGGACTCCGCCGCGTGGATGGCCACGCGCACGCTGGGCCGGGTGATGAAGGAGGACTACGAGCGCACCGGCACGTATTCGCCGTACTGGAAGGACCTGCTGGACATCGGCACCACGTCGGACGACACGGCCGTGCGGTTGCTCGCGCTGGAGATGCCGTCGTACTCCGACCCGCTGCTCGACTCGGACTCCATCGACACGCTGGCCAAGGTGATGCGCACCGACAAGGAGCGCGACGTGCGGGAGATGGCCGCCTTCCGGCTCGCCGTCACCGAGGATCCACAGAAGGCCCTGGCCGCGTACCGCGCCGCCTTCGACGGTGAGCACGACCTGTGCGTGAGGTGGGCCTTCCTGCGCTTCGCGGTGCGCGCGGCCGGCGCGGACGCCCTGCCTCTGGTGGAGGAGTTCGCGCGCAAGGACCCGCGCCTGCGGCAGGACTACCTGGACTTCAAGGCGCTGTACGCCACCGGCACGACGGACTTCGCGCGCATCTGGCTGGGCAAGAAGGAACACCACGACTGCGTGGTCGAGGAAGGAGCGCCGCACTGATGGGCTCGCGAACGATGAAGGCCCCGGTGCTCCGGCTGTCGCTCTGGCTGTCGCTCTTGCCGGGGCTGGCCCTGGCGCAGGGCGCGCCCATTCCCGTCCCCACCCAGACGGCCTGCACCGTGGAGGGCATGCTGGACGAGGTGCGCGTGGCCATGAAGACAGGCTCGCCCGCGTACCGGAAGTACGCGCGGCTGCGCCTGAAGGAAGCCGCCATCGCCCTGCCGCCGGAGGCCCTGGGCCGCGCGGTGAGCCAGGAGCGCGACCCCGCCGTGCTGGAGGCCGTGGGCGCGGCGCTGGCCACCAAGGCAAGCAACGCGCAGAAGCCGGAGCTGCTCCAGCCCCTGCTCTCCCGCGCGAGCCAGGACGTGGACCCCGGCCTGCGCGCCGCGGCGGTGCGTGCGCTCCAGGGCTCGCCGTCCGTGGAGTTCATGGCGAAGAACGGCGGCGTCGTCACCTATGAGCAGCTCGTGCGCGACAGCGCGCCAGAGGTGCGCAAGGCGGTGGTGGAGAACCTGGTGACGGAGAGCGCCGGCATCTACTTCGGCCACAACCCGGAGCTGGCGGAAGCGGCGGTGAAGGTCGCCGCGGCGTCGGGCGACCCGGCGGTGGCCACGCGCCTGTTGGGTGAGGTCTCCATGGAGGCCGCGAGCCCGGAGGCGGTGCGCAAGCTCACCCAGCAGCTGCGCTCGGAGGACGCGGGCCTGCGCGCGGCGGCGGCGAAGGCGCTGGGCGGCGTGCCGGGCTCCGAGTCCGCGGGCGCGCGCCGCTCGCTCACCTCGCTGTACCGGAGCGACAGCGACCTCGCGGTGCGCAAGGCGTCGCTGGAGGGAATCGCGCGGCTGGGCCAGTCCGGCGCCCGGCCGCTCCTGGCGTCCCTGCGCGGCGTGGATCCACGCCTGGATCCGGAGATTGACGCGTGGCTGTCCGCGCTCCAGCGCAACCTCCAGGAGTGGCACCTCATCCTGCGGGAGAAGCGGCGCCTGTTGCCCTGAGTGCGTGCCCGCCAGGGACCTGCTGTTCCATGGCGGGCATCCCCGCGTCCGGCCGTGTCCGAAAAGGTGGCCGGACGGCGGCGAGTGCGACAGGTTGGGAGGGCCATGTCCGACAGCGGTTTCGGCCCGTCCACCCTCGTCCTGGCGCTCGTTGGCAGCGCCGTCACCGTCCTGTCCACCTTCCTGGGCGCCCTGCCCGCCCTGGCCGCGCGCAGCATCTCCCAGCGCTCCAAGGACGTGCTGATGGGCTTCAGCGCGGGCGTGATGCTCGCGGCCACGGCGTTCTCCCTCATCGTGCCCGCCATCCACCTGGTGGAAGAGCGCACCCCGTCGCGCTTCCTGCCCGCGGTGGTGGTGGGCGGCAGCATGCTGGTGGGCGGCCTGTTCCTGCACCTGTGCAACCGCTTCATCCCGCATGAGCACTTCATCAAGGGCCAGGAGGGCAACGCGGAGGCGGTGCGGATGAAGCGCATCTGGCTGTTCGTGCTGGCCATCGCGCTGCACAACTTCCCGGAGGGGCTGGCGGTGGGCACCGGCGTGGGCAGCCGCTCCATGACCATCGCCGTGCCCATCCTCGTGGGCATCGGGCTGCAGGACATCCCGGAGGGCTTCGTCGTCGCGCTGGCGCTGATGGGCGTCGCGTACAGCCGCAAGCAGGCGGTGCTGGTAGCGCTCTACACGGGGCTGGTGGAGGGGGCGGCCGCGCTGGTGGGCTTCTTCGCCACGTCGTTCGCGTCCGGCGTGCTGCCGTGGGCGCTCGCGTTCGCGGGCGGGTCCATGCTGTACGTCGTCAGCGACGAGATGATCCCCGAGAGCCACCGCCAGGAGTACGCGAAGGAGGCCACCGCCGGGCTGATGGTGGGCTTCGTGATGATGATGTTCCTGGACGTGACGCTGAGCTGATGCGGGGCGTATTCGCGCACCGCCTCTGTGTCCTGCCCGACACCCGGCTGCCGCAGCCCCGGGGGGCCCGGACGTGGTAGTTTCAAGGCCATGTCTGTGTCGGATCGAACCCGCATCGACGGGCCCCCCGGGGAGTCGAAGGACAAGGGCGCCCGCCCGGACGAAGAGGGGGCGGAAGCCGCGCTCCATGTGACGCTGCCGTATGAGCAGGCCCGCCGTCCGGGGGACCTGCCCACGGTGCGCCGCTTCCGCCTGTCCGTGGTGGAGGGCCCGGGCGCGGGCACACTGTGGGAGTCCACGGCGGACACCTGCTCGGTGGGCTCGCACCCGCTCAACGACTTCGCGGTGGAGGACTCCACCGTGTCGCGCTTCCACTGCGAGGTCCGCATCGGGCCCAAGGGTCCGCAGGTGAAGGACCTGGACAGCCTCAACGGCGTCATCGTGGACGGCGTGCAGGTGGTGGAGGGCATCCTGCGCAGCGGCAGCCTGCTGCGGCTGGGCCGGGTGGTGCTGCGCTTCGACTTCAGCGCGGAGAGCAACCGGCTGCCCCTGTCGGAGCTGACGCGCTTCGGCACGCTGGTGGGCACGTCCGTGGCCATGCGCGGCTGCTTCGCGATGATGGAGCGGGCCTCCGCGCGCGACGTCACGGTGCTCCTGGAGGGGGAGACGGGCACGGGCAAGAGCCAGGCGGCGCTCGCCATCCACCAGGCCAGCCGGCGCAAGGACGCGGCGTTCCTGGTGGTGGACTGCGGCGCCATCCCCCCGCACATCCTGGAGAGCGAGCTGTTCGGCCATGAGAAGGGCTCCTTCACCGGCGCGGTGAGCCGGCGCGCGGGCGTCTTCGAGGAGGCCGACGGCGGCACCGTCTTCCTGGACGAGATTGGCGAGCTGCCCCCGGAGCTTCAGCCCAAGCTGTTGCGCGTGCTGGAGAACAGGGAGATCCGCCGGGTGGGCAGCAACACGTACCAGCCGGTGGACGTGCGGCTCATCGCGGCCACGCACCGCGACCTGCGCGCGGAGGTGAACGCGGGCCGATTCCGCTCCGACCTGTTCTTCCGGCTCGCGGTGTTGCGCATCGGCATGCCGTCCCTGCGCCAGCGGCCGGAGGACCTGTCCATGCTGGTGTCGGGCATCCTGGCGTCGCTGGGCGCGGATCCGGAGCGCACGGGCGCGCTGCGCACGCCGGAGTTCCTGTCGCGCCTGCGGCACGCGGCGTGGCCGGGCAACGTGCGCGAGCTGCGCAACCACCTGGAGCGCTGCCTCGTGTTCGAGGACGCGCTGCCGCTGGCGGAGGAGGACTCGCGTCCGGAGGGCAGCCCGCTGGAGGTGGACCTGTCACGGCCGTACGCGGAGCAGCGCCGGCGCGTGGTGGACGACTTCGAGCGGCGCTACCTGCGCGCCCTGCTGGAGAAGCACCAGGGCAAGGTGGCCCAGGCCGCCGTCACCGCCGGCATGGACCGCGTGCACTTCTACCGGCTCCTGCGCAGGCACGGCATCAAGCCCTGAGCGGTCGGCGGGCTCTCGGGCACGAAGGCCGTCCCCCTGAATGAGAAGGTGAGAACCCGGCGGGGCCGCCCTGGCGGCGGCGCACCGCGCGAACTGGTCCGACTGTCGGACCAGTTGGGAACCTCTCGCCGGGCAGAGGGGGCCGCAGTGGAAGTCCAGGGGCTTAGCGCCGGGAGGAGAGCCGCCAGCGCCCGGGCGCGTCCGGCAGCGGGCTGGCGACGAAGTCCGTCTCCAGTCCCCGCAGCGCCGGGCCCGTGACAATGGGCGTGGCATCTCCCCCCTCGTCGCGCACCCAGCCGGGCAGGTGGAGCAGCCCCCC
>NZ_RAWK01000410.1 GCF_003612165.1 Corallococcus aberystwythensis
CGCAGGGCCCGGCCCGCGTCCAGCGTGGACGGCAGGTCCACCCAGCGCACGTCGGACGTGCGCAGCCCCGCGCGCGCCAGCACCCACAGGGCGAAATAGTGCGACGAGCCGCCCGGATACACGCCCACCCGCTTGCCACGCAGGCTGGCCAGGTCCGGCACGCCCACCGCCGCCATGGCCTCCTGCCCCCGGCTCCGCCCCACGAGCAGCACCGTGCGCGGCGCCGCGTCCCTCAAGGTGGGCGCCCACGACGCGAGCCGGTCCACCGACAGCGCCGCCATGTCCACGCCGCCGTTCTCCGCGCCCACGGACAGGGCCTGCTTCAGCTCCTCCTCGCGAGCGAAGAGCACCGCGCGGGCGTCCAGGGCGTAGGCCGTCTTGAGCAGCCCCTGCGCGGCGCCCGGGGGCGTGGCGGGGTTGTCCAGCGTGGTGGCGCCGCCGGTGGCCACGAGCAGCGCGGAGGCCGAGCCGCGCGGGGTGAAGCCGATGAGCACGGGCCGCAAGGGCACCGAGGCCACGTCCGCCACGGGGGCCGCGACGCCCGCCGGGAAGTCGCCCGGGGACAGCCGCACCGCTTCACGCGTGGAGGGAAAGAAGCGCGCCTGCAGGCGGTCGAGGTAACCCGCCCGCGAGGCGAAGACGTACCCCGCGCCCAGGACACAGAGCGCGAGGAAGAGAAAGAGGCCGGGTCCGCGGTGCAGCTTCATCCGTGTGCGCCGGCCCCTTTCATGAGGGGAGACCTACTTGATCTCCACCTTCTTGCCGATGGTCTTTTCCGGACCGGCACCCACGTCCGACACCGGCGCGGGGCTGTCCAGCAGGCCCATCTCCATCTTGAACTGCTTGACCAGCTCGTCGCCCTGGATCTTCTCCGCCTCTTCCTCGATGGCCGCGGCCTGGTGGTCCACCGACTCGAGCGCCATCTGCATGCGCGCCTCGTTGATGGCCGTCTTCTCCTGGACCTTGCGGAGCATCTCGTCGTGCGTGGAGTCCACGCCCGCGACGGTGAAGGACTCCATGGTGTCGGCGACCTTCGCCTGCCACTTGGCGCGCCGCGCGTCCCGGACGGCGTTCATCGCCTCCTGCGTCTTGCGGTCCTTCTCGCGCATGAACGCCTTCTTGACGTTCAGGGCCTTCTCATAGGCCTGCTTCGCGATGTCCAGCTGCTGCTGGTTGCGCGCGAGGGCTTCCTTCTCCCCCTGGAGCTTGGTCGCGTAGGTGCCGGCCAGGTCGTCACGGCCCGCCTGGATGGCGGCCTTGACCTTGGCGGTCAGCTCCCGCACGTCCTGCTGGTACTTCATGTTCTCCTTCTCGAGCAGCGTCACATTCGCCCGGACCATGGCGATGGACTCATTCATCTTGGGGACCTGGTCGTTCAGGTCACGGATGTTCTGCTCGAGAATCAACTCCGGATCCTCGATGGAGGAGACGAAGAAGCCCGCGAAGCTCCGCATCGCTCTCTTGAATCGCTGCCACATGTCGGCTCTCACCTCCGCCTGTGCGTAATCCCAGCCACCTTACACGAACTCCGACGCCCACAAGCATCCGGCCGCAAGCCGCGTGTCACCGTGACTACGCCTGCCCCGGCCGGATGATTGCCCCCAGAAGCCTGCCGCCCGCCAGCCCGGCCGGGTCCGGGGCCACCGGACAGCCCCCATCCGCCACTCTCCTTCCTTAGGGGTCCCCCCGGGGTCGCGAAAGACGAAGCGGCCATGAACTTGCCGGGCGGGGTGGAAGCGGGGAAAACGAGCGTGTCGCATGGACCCGACTCCCCCCGTAGCCTTCGAAGACGAGCTTGCGCGGGTGGTGGCCGCCCAGCGGCGGCGCGTGCTGGGCGCCGGGGCCGCGGTGCGGCTGGTGGGCACGGCCGTCTTCTTCGCCGTCAGCCTGGGGCTGTGGCTGACGGGCGCCCGGGACTGGGCCCACTACCCGCCGCTGCTGCTCTGCTACGGCGGCGTGGTGGCGCTGCTGTTCGCGCTGCGCTTCCGGCCCGTGACGAAGCAGTTGGGCATCGTGCAGTCGCTGGTGGACGTGGGGCTGGTGTTCGGCCTCCAGCAGATGGCCCTGCCGGTGTCGCCCTTCCCCGCGGGCGTGGCGGGCTTCAGCCTGGGGCTGTTCGCGCTGGTGGTGGCGCTCTCCGGCCTGGAGCTGATGCCCTGGCTCGTCTACGGCACGGCGGGGCTGGCGTCGCTGACCCAGGCGGTGCTCATGCATCAGGCGGGCGTGGGCCCGGGCGCCATGGGCGTGGCCGGGGTGACGCTGGTGCTGGTGGCGGCGGTGAGCCACTACGGCACCGGGCGGCTGCGGCAGCTGGCCATGGACCTGTCGCACGCGGAGGTGTCCCGGCAGCTGGAGGCCCGCCGCACCACCGAGGTCGAGGACGCCCACCGCACCATCGAGCGCATGCTGTCCGAGGCACACGCGCGCAACGCCCAGCTGGAGGCGCTCCAGGCCCACCAGGAGCAGCTGATGCAGTTCCTGGTGCACGACCTGCGCTCGCCCTTGTCCGCCGTGACGCTGTCGCTGTCGTGGATGGAACAGGAGCTGCCCGTCGGGACGCCGCTGGTGGAGTCCGTGCGCACGGGCCTGGCCGTCACCGCGCGCCTGGACCGGATGATCTCCGACCTCCTGGACGTGCCCCGGCTGGAGCAGGGCCGGCTGTCCCCGCGCAGGCAGCCCTTCCCGGTGGCGCCGCTGTTCGACGAGGTGCGCCGCTCGCTGGACGGCGCGGCCCGGCTGCGCAAAATCAAGCTGGAGCTGGGCTGCCCCCCGGGCTTCCAGCTGGTGGGCGACGCGGGCCTGCTCATCCGCGTGGTGGAGAACCTGGCCACCAACGCGCTCCGCTACGCGCCGTCCGGCGGCCGGGTGCGCCTGGAGGCCGGTGAGACGGAAGGCCTGCAGTGGCTGGCGGTGCGCAACGACGGCATCGCCATCCCGCCGGAAGCGCGCGAGGCCCTCTTCGAGAAGTACGTGCAGGGCAGCCGCGAGAAGGAGGGCCGCCGGGGCTACGGCCTGGGGCTGTACTTCTCCCGGCTGGCGGCGGAGGCCCACGGCGGGCGGCTGACGGTGGAGGACGCGGAGGGCTGGGCCACGTCCTTCGTGCTGCGCCTGCCCCGCGTCCAGCCAGCCTCGCAGCCGGCCCCGGACGCGACGGCCAGCTGGCGCTTCTAGGAGGCCTTCAGCTTCGCGCGGGCGAAGAGCTTCGTGGCCTGCGTGCGGGCGTTGGCCAGCACCGCGTTCGCGTCCAGCGTCGTCAATTCGCCCTCGCGCAGCACCAGCTTGCCGTCAATGAGCACGTGCGACACGTCCGTGGAGCGCGCCGAGTATACCAGCGGCCCCGTGACGTCGTCCGGCAGCGGGCAGAAGTGGAAGCCGCGCATGTCCACCACCGTGAGGTCCGCGCGCTTGCCGGCCTCCACGGAGCCCACCTCGTCCTCCAGGCCCAGGGCGCGCGCGCCGTGCAGCGTGGCCATCTCCAGGACGTGCATGGGCGTCATCGCCACCGGACCCACGCGCGGGTTGTGCAGCACGGACGCAAGCCGCATCTCGTGGAACAAATCCAACGTGTTGTTGCACGGGGCGCCGTCCGCCCCCAGCGCCACGGGGATGCCGTCCTGGAGCAGCTCCGGGATGCGCGCGTAGCCCGACGCGAGCTTCAGGTTGGAGCCCGGGCAGTGGCACACCACCGTGCCGGACTCGCGGAGCAGCTGCTGCTCCGTGCCCTCCACCCAGACGCAGTGGGCCAGCGTGACGTGGCGGCCGGTGAGCCCCAGGCCGTGGAAGAAGGCGATGTTGTCCTGGCCCGTCACCTGGCGGACCACGTCCGTCTCCGTGCGGTTCTCGCTGGCGTGCGAGTGGATGCGCACGCCCTTCTCCCGCGACAGCCGGCCCACCTCCCGCAGCAGCTCCGGCGTGCAGGACAGGGCGAAGCGCGGGGCGAACGCGTAGCGCAGGCGGTTGTCGTGGGTGCCGTGCCAGCGCTCCATCAGCGCCAGGCTCTCCGACAGCGAGTCCGCCGTCGTCTCGCGCAGGCCCCGGGGGACCTCCGCGCCGGAGTCCATCATCGCCTTGCCACCGACGAGCCGGTAGCCGCTGTCGCGCGCGGACTCGAAGACGGCGTCGTAGTGGTGCACGGTGCCCATGTCGAGCGCCGCCGTGGAGCCGGAGCGGATGAGCTCCGCGAAGGTGAGGTCCGCGCTGGCGCGCAGGGACGCCGCGTCGTGCGCCGCCTCCAGGGGCCAGATGCGCTCCTTCAGCCAGTCCAGCAGCTCCCGCTTGTCCGCGTGGCCGCGGAACAGCGTCTGGCAGGCGTGCAGGTGGCCGTGGATGAGGCCGGGCATCACCACCTGCCCGGCGAGGTCCAGGACACGGCAGGCGCCCTTCACCTTCAGGCCCCGGCCCACCCTGGCGATGCGCCCGTCCTGCACGAGGACGTCCGCGCGCGGCAGCACCTCGCGGTCGCGGTTCATGGTGACGACGGTGGCGCCAGTCAGAAGCAAGTCCACGTGGAATGGGTCCTAGAGGAAGGAACGGGTGAAGGCGTGTGGCAGCAGCTCGCTGAGCGAGTAGCGCGCCTCCTGCCCGTTGAGGGTGCGGCTTCGCACCGGAATGTCAGGCCCGGCGAACTCGGCCATCACCTGGCGGCACATGCCGCACGGGGGACAGGGCTCCGGGGTGTCCACGACGACGGCCACGGCCACGGGCTTCTCACGGCCCTGGGCCACGCCCGCGGCGAACGCGTTGCGCTCCGCGCAGACGGTGAGGCCGTAGGTGGCGTTCTCCACGTTGCAGCCGGCCACGACGGAGCCGTCCGCGTACAGCACGGCGGCCCCCACGGGGAACTTCGAGTACGGCACGTGCGCGCGCTGACGCACCCGCAGGGCCTCCTCGAACAGCCGCTCCCAGGGAATCTCCTCCGCCATGCCGCCCTCCTTCGAGAAGGCGCCGTCCACCGGCGCCGTCCATCCGGGATAACGCCCTAGCGGGCGCCCCGGGGTTCGTCCTTGCTCTGGTCGTCCAGGTGCCGGGCGATGGAGAGCTCCAGCTCCACCGGCAGCTCCACGAAGCGCACGCGCACCACCGGGCCCGTCATGCCGGCCTTGGGGGGCAGCACCTCGCCGCGCACCTGCACCTCTTCCAGGGACGGGGGCAGCGCGAAGCGCACCTCCACGGTTTGGCCCGGCTCCAGCGCCTCTCCCACCCATCCCACGCCGCCCAGGGACAGGTCCCCTGCTCGGTCCAGGAAGCCCTCCGTCCCCTCCCGCCGGACCTTCAGGCGCATGGGGACGCGGGGCGAGTCGCGCCGGTCCTCTCCCGTCCTGGTGTCCTGGTTCTCGTTCTGCTCGGACATCGCCGTCGTCTCCCTGCCGCTGCCGCTCTCGTAACCGACCCGGGTCGCGTTCCACCACCGCCCCGGGTCCAGGCTGGCGGCATCATACGCGGGCCCGTTCTATCCGTTGCCCCTGAAAATGCATCCCCAGGCCCCGCTCAGGCCCCCGTGGCGCAGAACTGCTCGTAATCGATGAGCTCCACCTTCGCTCCCGGAGCGCACACCGGGCACTCCGGGTCGCGGCGCAGCTTGAGCTCCTGGAAGCGCGTGCCCAGCGCGTCGAAGGTGAGCAGCCGCCCCACGAGCGACTCCCCCACCCCGAGCAGCAGCTTCAGGGCCTCCGTGGCCTGGAGCATCCCGATGAGCCCGGGCAGCACGCCCAGCACCCCGGCTTCCGCGCAGGACGGCGCCAGCTCCGGCGGGGGTGGCGCGGGGTAGAGGCAGCGGTAGCAGGGCCCCTGGTGGGGGACGAAGGTCGTCACCTGTCCCTCGAAGCGGAACACGGAGCCGTGCACGTTGGGCAGGCCCATCCGCAGGCACGCGTCGTTGAGCAGGTAGCGCGTGGGGAAGTTGTCCCCGCCGTCCAGCACCACGTCGAAGTCCGCGAGGATGTGCTCCACGTTGGCGGAGGTGAGCCGCTCCTGGAAGGGCACCACCTTCACGTCCGGGTTGAGCGCCTCGATGGCGGCCTTCGCGCTCTGGACCTTGGGCTGCCCCCGGCGCTCCAGGGTGTGAAGCACCTGCCGCTGGAGGTTGCTCAGGTCCACCACGTCCGCGTCCACCACGCCCAGCGTGCCCACGCCCGCCGCAGCCAGGTACAGCGCCGCCGGTGAACCC
>NZ_RAWK01000411.1 GCF_003612165.1 Corallococcus aberystwythensis
CCCCGCCCGCGCCGCCCGCGAAGAAGCTGACGCGCAAGGAGCGCGAGGCCGAGGCGAAGCGCCAGCGAGAGGAGGAGGCCCGCCTCAAGCGCGAGGAGGAGCAGCGCAAGAAGGACGAGGAGGTCCGGCGCAAGCAGGAGGAAGAGGCGAAGCGCAAGGCGGACGAGGAGGCGAAGCGCAAGGCGGAGGAAGACGCCAAGCGCAAGCGCGAGGAAGAGAAGAAGCGCCCCAAGCTCGACGAAGACGATCTCCGGAACTACTAGCCATGCGCCGCCTTTCATCGCTCATCGTTCCCTCGGCCCTGGTCCTGGGCCTGTCCGCCTGCAGCCTGCTCGTCGACTTCGATCCTGAAGGGCAGCCCTGTGACCAGGGCCAGTGCCTGGAGGGCTACGTCTGCCGCGACCAGGTCTGCACCGCCGACGACAGCGCTCCTCCCACCGACGCGGGCACGTCCGACGCGGGCACGTCCGATGCCGGCACGTCCGACGCGGGCTCCACCGACGCGGGTGGCAGCACGGACGCCGGCACCTCGGATGGTGGCCTGCTGCCCGACGGCGGCATCCGCGACGGGGGCTGAACGAAGTCCCGCGCCGCGCCCTTCAAGCCCCCTGTCTCCAGGGGCTCCGGGCGCGGCGCCGTATCAACGCTCCCGCACGTGGCCGCCGGGCCGCGCCGTGTCCCCCCGGACACGGCTGCCTGCCCGAGGCCGTCACGGCGAAAACCCTGTCATTCCAGTCACTTGAACGCGGTGCCCGCGCCGGGGAGGTCCGCCGGTGCGTGGCATCATCCGTGCTCTGGAGCAGGCCCAAGGAGGCATCATCGACATGGGCAAGCGCGTGGGAGTGCTGATGGGCGGGTGGGGCGAGGAGCGGGAGATTTCGCTCAAGACAGGGGAGGCCGTGGTGGCGGCCCTGGAGACGCTGGGGCACACCGTCACCCGCGTCTTCGCGGGCCCGGGCCTGGACCGGGCGCTGCGCGCGGCGGACATCGAGGTGGCCTTCATCGCGCTGCACGGCCGCATGGGCGAGGACGGCCGCGTGCAGGGCCTGCTGGAGCTGCTGGAGATTCCGTACACCGGCTCCGGCGTGCTGGCCTCCGCGCTGGCCATGGACAAGCCCATGGCGAAGAAGCTCTTCCAGCTGCACAACCTGGCCACGCCCCACGGCTACCGGGTGGGCCGCGAGGACGCGGAGCGCGCGCTGGAGCTGCACGGCGACAGCGGCTTCCCCTGCGTGGTGAAGCCCGCGAAGGGCGGCTCGTCCGTGGGCCTGTCCGTGGTGCACGACGCCGGGGCGCTGGTGCCCGCGGTGGCCCAGGCGTGCCGCTTCGGCGGCGAGGCCCTGGTGGAGCGCTTCGTCCAGGGGCAGGAGGTGACGGTGGGCATCCTCGGCGACCGCGTGCTGGGCAGCTGCGAGGTGTCCTTCCCACGCGAGGGCTTCGACTACGACGCCAAGTACAAGGGCGGCGCCCAGTACTTCCTCCCGCCCCGCCTGTCCGACACCCGCCGCGTCAACGTGGAGTCGCTCGCGCTCGCCGCGTACCGCGCCCTGGGCTGCCGGGGCTATGGCCGCGTGGACCTGCTCTGCTCCGACAAGGAGAACGACGTCGTCCTGGAGGTGAACACCCTGCCGGGCTTCACTCCCGTAAGCCTCCTGCCGAAGATCGCCGCCCGCGCGGGCCTGGACTTCCCCGCGCTGGTGCAGGGCGTGCTCGAACGAGCCACCCGCGACGAGTCCCACGTCGCCGAGGGCCCCACCGTCACGCCTGGCGCCCCCGTGCCCCTGCGCGCCGCCCGTTAGGTCCTCCGTCCCACGGAGCACCCGGGACGTCGTCCCGGCATCGCCCGGACGCAGGGAAGAAAGGGGTGACATCCTGCGTCAAAACCGCCGATCCAAGCCTCTCGAATCCGGGGAATAGTTTGACACGACCCGGGTGGCTCCCTATTGTCCGCCGGCGATCAGTAGCCGGAAGGTCAAAGCCCAGTCTTTTCGGGCACATACGGGGCGGGGCTCAGCAGACCCACAGGCGGCGGTCAGCGTGAGCGGTCGGTCGGCATGCCGCCACGTCTGGTAGGACCGCTGGCGCCAGTGCCAGCGGGAGGGGCTGAGCGTCACCGATGACCACCGTCGAGATCCTGTTTCTGGCAGTCTACTTCAGCCTGCTGAGCGTGCTGGGAGTCTATGGCTCCCACCGCTATCGCATGGCGTTTTTGTACTACCGCCACAAGTTCAAGCTGCCCACGCCCAACGGCACGCTCCCGGCGCTGCCCCGGGTGACCATCCAGCTGCCCATCTTCAACGAGATGTACGTGGTGGAGCGCCTGGTGGAGTCGGTGTGCCGCATCGACTACCCGCGCGAGCTGCTGGAGATCCAGGTGCTGGACGACTCCACGGACGAGACGTGCGGCATCGCGCGTGCGTGCGTGGAGCGCCACCGTCAGAAGGGCCACGACATCGTCTACATCCACCGCGTCAACCGCCAGGGCTTCAAGGCGGGCGCGCTGGAGAACGGCCTCAAGCTGGCCACGGGCGAGTACGTGGCGGTGTTCGACGCGGACTTCGTCCCCAGCCCCGACTTCCTGATGCGCACCGTTCCCTTCTTCGCGGACGCGAAGGTGGGCATGGTGCAGGTGCGCTGGGGCCACCTGAACCGTGAGTTCTCCATCCTCACGCAGGCGCAGAGCATCTTCCTGGACGGCCACTTCATCATCGAGCACACCGCGCGCAACCGCGCCGGCTGCTTCTTCAACTTCAACGGCACCGCGGGCATCTGGCGCCGCGACACCATCGCCGACGCGGGCGGCTGGCAGCACGACACGCTCACGGAAGACCTGGACCTGTCCTACCGCGCCCAGCTGAAGGGCTGGCAGTTCATCTTCCTGCCGGAGGTCATCTCCCCGGCGGAGGTGCCGGTGGACATGAACGCCTTCAAGAGCCAGCAGCACCGCTGGGCCAAGGGCTCCATCCAGACGGCGAAGAAGCTCCTGCCCACCATCCTCAAGAGCGACCTGCCGCTCCTGGTGAAGCGCGAGGCCTTCTTCCACCTCACCAACAACATGGCCTACCTGTTGATGGTGCTCCTGTCCGTGCTGATGCCCATCAGCATGGTGGTGCGCTTCCAGCACGGCCTGTACGGCACGCTGTTCCTGGACCTGCCCTTCTTCATCACCGCGACGGCCAGCGTCTGCGTCTTCTACGTGGCCGCCCAGCGCGAGCGCGGCGTGAAGGGCTGGGAGCGCTTCAAGTACCTGCCCTTCCTGATGAGCCTGGGCATCGGCCTGGCCATCAACAACGCGAAGGCCGTGGGCGAGGCGCTGCTCAACCAGCAGTCGGGCTTCGCGCGCACGCCGAAGACGGGCGCGGAAGGCAAGAGCGTCAAGGCCGTGAAGAAGAGCTACCGGGGCAGCAAGACGCTGATGCCGGTGGTGGAGCTGCTCTTCGCCGCCTACTTCACCGGGGCGCTGTGGTTCGCCATCGACTCGCGCATCTACACGTCGGTGCCCTTCATCATCCTGTTCCTGGCGGGCTTCCTCTACGTGGGCGCGTCCAGCCTGCTGCAGGGGTTCGCGGGCCGGGCGAAGGTGCCGGACGCCGCCCCCGCCGTGACGCCCTCCGAGGAGCAGCCGCGCCAGGCGGCCTGATCCTTCCGCACTGCTTCGCGCCGTTCACCTCACGCCGCCGCTTCCCACCCGGGCTTCCAGGGCGGGGAGGGCGGCGCGGTGCTTTTCCGGCCTACAGGCCCGCGTCCGGCACGCCGCGCAGCAGCACCTGTTCCTGGCGCACCGGGGCGGGGCCGGAGGTGGCGGGGCGGCAGCCCTCGTCGATGGAGGTGCTGGACGCGGCCCTCAGCGTGAGGCCGGCGTCGGTGCAGGCCACGGCCTCCGTGGGGAAGGCGACGGGGCAGGGCGTCCCGGAGGCGCTGAAGCCGGTGGCGCGCGTTTCGCCCACGAAGCCCTCCGGCGTGCGGGTGAGGACGATGCCCACCGACCCCGCGTCCGGGGACTCCACGCCGCCGTCCGCCCAAGCGCGCACCACCGCGAGTGACAGGGTGCGGCCGTCGTCCTGGCCCAGGTAGCGGAAGGCCGGGTTCTGCGCGTGGTGGTAGTCGCCGGACTGGTCCTTCTTACAGCCGGGCGGCACGTGGATGGGCGGCGGCAGGGAGGACGTGGAGGTTTCCACCCGGGGAGGGGCCTTGCCCGGACAGGCCGTGAGCGAGAGGACACAGAGGCCGAAGGGGAGGATGGCGAGGGCGCGGTGCATGGGGCGCGGATATTCTCCCAACCGACGGCCGTGTGGGACGGTGTTTGCTTCCCCTGGGATGACTCTCTAACCTTCGGTCCGACATGAGTCTTCGCCGCTTCGCCGTCCTGTCGCTCGTCGCTACCCTGGCGCTGCCCTCCGCGGTGTTCGCCCAGGACATTGATGATCTCCTCGGCCCTTCGGAGACGAAGCCCACCCCGAAGCCCAAGGGCAAGCCGAAGACGGCGAAGCCTCCGAAGACGACGGCGAAGCGCAAGGTGCCGCCCAAGAAGGAGAAGCTGGGCACTCGCAAGGGCAAGACGGGCAAGGGCGCCGTGACGGCCCCCCCCGAGGACGTGGCCCCGGCGAAGGCCACGCTCGCGCTCAAGCTGGGCAGCAACGCGCGCGGCGCGAAGGTGACGGTGGACGGCCAGGAGGTGAACCCGCAGACGCCGCTGGAGCTGGCGCCGGGCGAGCACACCGTCGTCGCGCGCCGTCAGAACTATTCGGACTTCATCCAGCAGGTGACGCTGACGCCGGGCCTGACGACGGAGCTGCTGGTCTCGCTGGAAGCGGCGACGGGCTTCGCCACCCTGCGCGCGGACGTGCCTCGCGCCACGGTGTTCGTGGACGGGACGCGCGTGCCGGGCACCGTCCCCATCGAGAACCACCCCCTGGCCCAGGGGCAGCACGAAATCGAGTTCCGGGCGCCGGGACTCAAGGACGTGAAGAACATCAACGTGCGCGCCGGGCAGCTCTACGTCGTGGAGGGGCGCCTGCGTCCCTCCTCCGACCCGGTGGCGTCGGTGGCACCGGCGGATGACACGCCGCGCTCCACGGTGCTGGAGCCCACGAAGCCGCTGGCGCCGGTGGAGCAGCCGGGCCTGGCGCTGGGCGCCGAGCAGCCGCCGGAGGTGAAGGAGAGCACCAGCAGCGCCTGGTACCAGAAGTGGTACGTCTGGGTGGGCGTGGGCGTGGTGGCCGCCGCGGCGGGCGCCGGGGCCTACGTGGCGACCCGGAGCCCCGCGGCGCTCACCACCACCGACGTGTGCGGGGAGGCGGGGTGTGACGGCCAGATTGGCTTCTCCGGCCTGCGCCCGGCCATGCCCGCGCCCGGCGTGCGCTTCTGACGCGCGGGGGCGGACGCTTCCCGCGTCCGCCCGGGCGCTGGAGGCCCGGAACGCCCGGGGCCTGTCATTGGCCCCGCAGGTCGTCCTCGCCGCGGCCCGCGCCCGGATCCAGCCGCAGGAAGATGTTCGTCACGCGGCCCACGCCCCAGTAGTCCAGCGCGGTGGCGCGGACGCGGAAGGGCTCGGACTCCGGCAGCAGGGCGGTGATGTCCACCTCGTTGGGCTCGAAGCTGAAGGCGCGCCGGCCCAGGTTGTCCACCTGCTCGTTGCCAATGAAGACGCTGTCCGTGAAGCCCACGGCCGCGCGGCGCGACACCTTCCCCTTCGCGTCCAGCACCTCCAGCAGCAGGAAGTTGTCCACGGCGAAGCCCTGCGTGCAGGCCGCGTCCCCGCAGAGGCGGGCCTGGGCGCCGTCCAGCCGCATCGGCTGCGTCTCCGCGGTGGCCACGACGCGCGGCGTGCGCTCGCCCTCGCGCGTGTCCACCTCCACGTCCTCGCGCAGCTTCTCCAGGCGCGCCGTCTCCCGCTCTGGCGTGGCGGACAGCAGCTGGACCGAGCGCGGTTCGGGCGGCGCGGCGGCGGCGGTGGACGGAGGAACCTGCTTGGCGCAGGCCAGGAGGCTCAGCGCGGCGGCGGAGAGGGTCAACGTTCGCGAGTGGCGCACCCGGAGGCTTGTAGCGAGCGGCCCCGGACGGGGTCAATTAGCATGCCCTCCATGCGGACCCTCCCCGGATGGTGGCTGCTGTGCGCGCTGCTCTCAGGCCCCGTGGCCGCGGCCCCGCCCTCCACCC
>NZ_RAWK01000412.1 GCF_003612165.1 Corallococcus aberystwythensis
CCACCGCCCCGCCCACCAGCTTCCAGACCGCGGAGATGTACGGCTCCGCCGCCCGCATCTGCCGGGCCGTTTCGCCCAGCTCACTGTCTGGCGCGTCCGCCTGCTTCCGAGGCTCCTGGTCTGCCATGCGGACGCCTCACCAAACCCCGGGAAAGTCTTGGGTTTCCTTCACCAACCCCGACCCCGCCCATACACGCGCGGGCGCCGCTTAACACCGAATGCGCGGCGCGTGCAACCGGTACGGGGACGCGGCCCCCCTGGGTGCCAGCAACGGTTGCGGCACCCGCAAGCGCAGCTATCACGGTGGCGGGGCCCGGGGGGTTCTTCCTCTGGAGAGGCCCCCCTCGCGGCAGGCGGCCCGGGGGGCGCCCGGTGGATCAGCGGCGGGGGACCCCATGGGGGTGACGGGCGTCCAGGCGGAGCGCCCGTCGCCTCTCATCATCGGGTGGGCGGCATCGCCAGCTTGGCGGGGGTCACACGTTGGCCACCCATGCCCAAGGAGTCACGCATGCCGAAGCCGCTCGAGCTCACCTCGCCCACCTTCAAGGACGGGATGCCCATCCCCATTGCCTACACCGGCGAGGGTGACGACAAGGCGCCGCCCCTGCACTGGGAGAACCTCCCCGCCGGGGCCAAGAGCCTGGCACTCCTCGTGGAGGACCCGGACGCGCCGGACCCGGCCAACCCCCAGCGCACCTTCTGCCACTGGGTCGTCTACAACCTCCCCGTCAATGCCCAGAGCCTCCCGGACGGGGCCACCCTGGACGTGCTGCCGGCGGGGGTGAAGCTGGGACGCAACGACTTCAACCGCCAGGATTACGGCGGCCCCATGCCGCCCGTGGGCAACCACCGGTACTACTTCCGGCTGTACGCCCTGGACACGGTGCTGCCAGACCTGAACCAGCCCACGCGCACGCAGCTGCTCAAGGCGATGGAGGGCCACATCGTGGGGGAGACCCAGCTCATGGGCACCTATGAGAAGGCGCACCACCGCAAGCACTGAGGCGCACGGGGCACCTCAAGGTGACGGCAGCTCGCGCGACATCACGGCGGGCAGGTTGGGCACCTTGAGGTACTCCACGCGCGTGGGCTTTGGCGCCACCGGGGGCCAGCCCGGCGCGTCCAGCGCGGCGAGCAGCGTGAGCACCGGGTAGTCGAAGGACTCCACGCGCGGGCCCGTCGCCGGCATGGGGACAAGGCCCCACGCGAGCGACAGGCGCAGCCGTTCGCACCGCGCCAGCTGCGGCACGTACGCGGGCAGCCGCTGGAGGAGCTTCGCGTGCGGGGCGTGCTCGCCCGCCTCCAGGAAATGGCAGTACGCGATGGCCTCCTCGCGGTTGAGCACTTCCGGCGGCACGTCCTGGAGGAAGCGCGCTCGCAGCGGGCCCAGCTCCGGCCGCTTCGCTTCGTCCACCCAGGGGAGCTGTTCGCGCACGCGCTCGGTGCGGTGGAAGTCCATCATCCGGCCGGCGCGCTCCACCACCTCCGGAGCCACCCGCTGGAGCGCCTCCGCCTCCTGCGGCGTCAGGCCCAGGGGACTCAGGGCCTTGGAGGCATCGAGGCGCCACGCCTCACGAAAGCGGGGATCCACGTGCAGCCGCGCCAGGACTTCCAACGTGCATGCGTAGCTCATCGCCGGGGCCTCAAGCCGCGCTCGCGCCGCAGCGCTGGAGGATGGCGCGCGCGCGAGCCAGCTCCTCCACCAGCCGCGCGAAGGGAGGAAAGCCGCTGTCCATCTCGAAGTTCACCCCGCGCACCGGGCTGCGTGGCGCCACGTATTCCAACAGGCGCCACACCTCCTCCGGCGACGGCGCGGAGTGGCTGTCCAACCTCAACCCCTCCATCGTGACGCCGCCCGCCAGGTGCACCTGCACCACGCGCTCCAGGGGCAGCCGGTCCAGAAAGGCATACGGGTCGAACCCGTGGTTGACCGCGTTGCAGTACAGGTTGTGCAGGTCCAGCAGCAGTCCGCAGTCCGCGCCCTCCACCACGCGGCGCAGGAACTCCGCCTCATCCAACGTGTTGAGCGGCGTGTGGAAGAGATACGCGATGTTCTCCACCACGAAGGGCGCGTCCAGGTCCGCGCGCGCCGCCTTCACGTTGCGCACGCACGTGGCCACCGCCTCCTCCGTCAGCGGCACCGGCGTCAGCGCGCGCAGGGGCAGGTTCCCCACGCGCGTGAAGCACAGGTGGTCTCCGTGCCAGACGCTCTTCGTGACCTGGCGGATGCGCCTCAGTCCCTCCCGGTAGCCGGGCGCGTCCACGCCGTCCGAGCCCACCGACAGCTCCAGGCTGTGGCCCACCAGGGGATAGCGCTTCGCGAGCAGCTCCAGCCGCCGCTCCGAGTCCTGCGTGAGCGGCAGGAAGTGCTCGGGCGTCACCTCCAGCCAGTCCACGCCGGGGTTGCCACGCGCCAGGTGCGGATTGAGGTCCCAGCGGTAGCTGAGCCCCACGCCCAGGAAGGGAAGGCCCATGGCTCTACACCTTGCGCCGCGCCATCACCTGGAAGTGCTGCCCCAGGACGGCGAAGCCCTCGTGCGCCAGCTTCTCCTGCAACGCCAATATCTCCTCGCGCGCGGCCCACGCGTCCCACGGCTTCTCCGCGGTGCCGCCGTGCGCGGCGGTCATCGCGTGGAGCATGTCGAAGAACATCACCGGCTTGCCGAAGATCTCCAGCAGCTCCGCGCCCGCGTCCGCCACCGCGCGCTCCAGCTCGCGCACCGTGAAGGCGTGCACCGGCAGGCCATACGGGCACGTCGTGCGGCCGTCGTGGAGCGTGCGGAAGGCCTCCTGCGGCTTGCCCAGCTTCAGGTAGCCGGAGAACGCCTCGTAGCGGTTGTCCACGCCCAGCACCACCGGCGCGCCCGGCTTCGCCACGCGCACCAGCTCCTTCACCGCGCGCGGGTACGCGTCCAGGCAGTACGACACCGGGTCGCCTTCGCAGAAGACCAGGTCGAAGGCCGCGTCCGGCAGCTCCAGCGCCGCGACGTTTCCCTCCACGAAGGTCACGTGGTCCAGGAGCCCCTTCGCGGCGAACTGGGCCCTGGCTCCGTCCAGCATGCCCGGAGAGATGTCCAGCACGGTGACGTGGTGCCCCGCTTCCGCGAAGCGCGTGCCGAACTTGCCGCCGCCGCCGCCCGCGTCCAGCACGCGCCAGGCCGTGCCGTCCTTGGGCAGCAGCGCCTCCACCGGCTTCCAGGTGAGGTGCTCGTAGGTCAGCCAGAACAGCTTGATGGCCATGGCGTTGGGCGCGCCCTGGTCGTACTTCGGGGACACCTCGTCGTAGCGGCGCTTGAGGCTCTGCGGGTCGGCGGTGGTCATGCGAAGGCCCTCGGTCAGGTCAGTAGTTGAAGGAGATCTTCGAGAGGATCCGCCGCTCCTGGGAGCCGCCGAAGGGCTGATCCGTGTAGACGAGGAAGATGTCGCTCCACTGGCGGTAGTGCCACCCCACCATCGCGTCCAGGAACGTGCCCTTCACGGAGTTGTAGTCCGCCAGCTCGTACACGCCGCCCTTCTGCAACGTCAGGCGCGCGTAGAGGTCCGGGCTGAAGTGGTAGCGCAGCTGCGCGTAGCCGGAGAAGCTGTAGCCGTCCCCGGACGTGCCAAAGAGGTCGCTGTTCGTGGGCACGTTGAAGTTGCGCGTGTAGAAGCCGCTGAAGCGCGCGACGATGTGCGGCCCCACCTTCATGTTCACCGCGCCGTTGAAGCCGCGGATCTCCCCGCCCAGGAAGCGGCCGGTGACGGCCGTCAGCGTGTAGCTCTGCCAGTCGTGCGGGAACAGGGTGAAGCCGAACGTGCCCAGCCGGTCCCGGAAGCCCAGGTTGTCGTCGTAGATGCCCTCCAGGTAGAGCGCGAAGTCGTGGTGCAGGTAGGGCTGCACGTTGAGCCGGTTGCGCCAGCGCGTGCGCTCGCCCTCGTGGTTGCGGCGCCACAGCGAGTCCCACGTCATGTCCACCCGGGGCAGGAAGCGCCACCCGGGGAACGGGGTCAGGAACACGCGCGAGTTGTAGCCCTGCTTGTCCACCACCGGCGTCCAGCCCAGCGGGTTCGCGTAGTTCTTCCCGATGTCCTCGAACTGCAACCAGAACTCCGACAGCGTGTCGAAGCGGTGCAGGCCCACGTGGTACGCGTCCGAGTCCTCGTTGCCCAGCGGGCTCCAGCTCTTCAGCGCCTGCGCCTGGATGAAGAACTCCTCGAAGAGGTGGAAGTTGCCGTCCAGGCCCACCGTCTGGAAGTCCGAGTCCCCGAACAGCCCGCCCCGCCCGCTGCGGTTGAGCGCCACCAGGGCAATCATCGACCGCTTGCCGATGTCCTGCTGCAACCGCAGCACGCCGGAGTTGACGTTCTCGAAGACCTCGCGCCCGCTGGCGTCCCGGCCGGTGAGGTCGCGGTGCTGCACGTCCAGCATGGAGAAGCTGAGGCCTTTCACCTTGCCGGTGAGCTGCAGACCGCCCCACACCCGGTCATGCGGCCGCAGCGCGATGCGGCGCGAGGTGAAGATGTTGATGGGCGCGATGAAGAGGTGCTCGCTCTCCGTGAAGAACGCGCGGCGCTCCGGCAAGAGCGGCTGGTCCGTGTCCAGGAGGAGGAAGCTCTGGTCCGCCTCCGCGTCACTGAAGTCCGGGTTGGCGGTGAGCTTCAGGGACAGCCAGGGCGTCGGGTCGATGCGCGCGTCCGCGCCCACGTTGGGACGGAAGAGGCCGCGGTCATCCGTGGTCTTGAGCGCCACCGTGGTGGCCACGTACGGGGTGATGCTGAAGATGGAGCGCGGCTTGATGCCCTTGAGCCCCTCCAGGTGCGGGTAGCGGCTCACCTTCGCGCTGTTGACGCCGTCCGGCGTCCAGTTGCTCCACTCCTGGTTGCGAGCCTGTTCGCGGTCCAGGAGCATGCCGAAGGAGATTTCATCCTTCGCCTCGAACTGGAAGTTGGCGAACGGGATGCGCACCTCCGAAATCCACCCGTCCTTCACGACGGTGGACTTCGTCTCCCACTCGCCGCGCCAGTTGGTGGAGAACGCCTCGCCGTCATCCACGATGCGCCCGTCGGTGCGCACGCCCAGCGGGTTGGTCCAGAAGTAGTACGCGTTCCGGTGGTCCAGGAACGTGTCCAGGATGATGGTGATGTTGTCCTCCTGGTGGAGGAACCCCTCGTTCTGCACCGTGTAGCCGGTGATGCGCTCCGGCTTGGAGTCGATGCAGTGGAAGAGGAAGTACAGGTTGTCCTGGTCGTAGAGGATGCGGACCTTGGTGTCGTCCGGCGCGGGCTTGCCGTAGTTGATGCGCGTGAGGTACCAGCCGTCGATCTCCGGGGCCGCCTGCCACGCGGGCTCGTCCCCCGTGCCGTCGATGGTGATGACGTCCTGCGTCCGCGTCGCGGTGACCTTGTACGTTGAATCAGCGTGTCCCAGCGTGGGCACCAGCGCGGCCAACAGCGCGGTGCCCCAGCGACACACGTGGCGAAGGGGGCTCATCCTGGCTCCGAGGTGGGGGTGAGGGCGGCCACGGGGGCCGGTTCAGAAGCGGCGTGGGAGGACGCCTCGCGCACGCGCGACACACAGCCGAGCGCCAGCACGAGGGACACCGACGAAAGGAGGAACGCGCAGCCGATGCCGGCCCGCTGCGCGACGAAGCCATAGGAGACGGGCGCGAGCACGGAGGCCAGCGCGGCGCAGGAGCCCAGCGCGCCCATGAACCGGCCGCGCTCGGAAGGGCCCGGGGACTGCTCCACCACCAGCGCGGACGCGGAGGAGCGGTGCAGGCCATCCGGTATCGCCAGCAGCACCCAGGCCACCACCAGCGTCACCAACGCGGCGCCGGCCGGCAGCCATCCGGAGGCCCCCAGCACCGCGGCCATCACCGCCATGCCCGCGAGGCCCGGAGCAATCAGCCCCACGCGCCGGGACATCCGGTCCGACAGCCGCCCACCGAAGGGCTGCACGAACGCGTACGTCAGCCACGACGCCGCCACCAGCGGGCCCACCGCCTCCCGGGGCGCGCCCAGCTCCACCGCGTACAGCGGCAGGTACGTGGGGAACAGCGCCAGCGCGAAGGTGAAGAAGAACTGCCAGAGGAACAGCGCCGCCGCGCCCGGCCGGTCCTTCACATACGTGAACGGCGACAGCAGCCCCCGGAACGCCAGCCCCCAACC
>NZ_RAWK01000413.1 GCF_003612165.1 Corallococcus aberystwythensis
TGCAGCGGCCGTGCGTCCTCCTCGCCGCCACCGCCGCCCGCGCGGAGGACGCACGGCCGCTGCATGGCCCATGGGTGGGGGCCATCGCGTCCACCAGCTCCCGCTTCACCGTGGGCATCCGCGAGGAGGGACGCACTTCGGAGGGAGAGTTCGAGACCACCGTGGGCCTGGGCGTGCGCGCGGGCTACGACTTCCTGGAGTACGCGGGCGTCTGGGCCGAGTACGAGGAGGAGGTCCACTACGGGTCCTTCGGCGGAGGGCTGCGGCTGATCACCCCCACGGAGACCTTCCGCGCGGGCCTCAGCGCGGGGCTGCGCTTCATCCCGCATGAGCCCACCCTGCCCTTCTTCACCGTCGGCCTGCTGGGAGAGGTCCGGCCCTGGCGGCACCTGGGCTTCGGCCTGGAGGTGGCCAGGGGCTGGCCGCTGAAGGGCGAGGTCACCCGTGCCCAGAAGGGGAGCACGCCCCAGCGGATCATCACCCTGGACGGAGGGCCGCTGCGCGTCGCGCTCGGGCTGAGCTGGTACTTCTGAGCCGCGCTGGCACGACCAGGACGCCGCGAACGCTCCGTAGGGAGGGCAGCCCTCCTCCCCTCCGAGGTCCCCGCTTCATGCTTCGCTCCCTGCCCGCCGCGCTCCTGTTGCTCCCCCTTGCCGCCCGCGTGGCTCACGCGGATGACACGCAACCGCTGCATGGCCCGTGGGTGGGTGTGTCGCTGATGCGCGGCTCCGGGTTCGACACCACAGTGCGCGACGACAGCGGCGTGGGGCTGGGCGTGCGCGGAGGCTACGACTTCCAGGCGCTCGTGGGCGCGTACGTCGCGGCGGAGCTGCTCACCGGCCGCGAGGACTTCTTCATCACCTCGTGGGGCGGCGGCCTGCGGGTGCTCACGCCCACCTCCCCGTTCCGCGCGGGCTTCAGCGCGGGCGTGCGCTTCAACCGTTGAAGGCGGACCGTGGCGGGTCGTTCTCGGTCTGACGTGGTACTTCTGAAGGCTCGCCCGGGGGGTGCTACCTGTTGTTAGGTTGCGCGGCACCTCATTCCCAAGGAAGGAACCCCGTGCCCGCACCCACGCCGCTGCGCACGCTCTATCCCCCGCTCGAGCCCTACCGCACCGGTCAGCTGAAGGTCACCGGAGGCCACTCGCTCTACTTCGAGGAGAGCGGCAACCCGAAGGGCAAGCCCGCGGTGTTCGTGCACGGCGGCCCGGGCGGCGGCACCGACCCGAAGCAGCGCCGCTTCTTCGACCCCAGCGTGTACCGCATCATCCTGTTTGATCAGCGCGGCTGTGGCCGCAGCACGCCGTACGCCAGCCTGGAGGAGAACACCACCTGGGACCTGGTGGCGGACATGGAGCGGCTGCGCGAGCACCTGGGCCTGGAGCGCTGGTTGCTCTTCGGCGGCTCGTGGGGCAGCACCCTGTCGCTCGCTTACGCGCAAGCGCACCCGGAGCGCGTCACGGAGCTGGTGCTGCGCGGCATCTTCCTCTTGCGCAAGCAGGAGATTGACTGGTTCTACCAGCGCGGCGCGGACGCGATGTTCCCGGACGCGTGGGAGCACTACCTCGCGCCCATCCCGGAGGAGGAGCGCGGCGACCTGCTCCACGCGTACGCGAAGCGGCTGATGGGTGACGACAAGCACACGCAACAGGAGGCCGCGAGGGCCTGGAGCGTGTGGGAGGGCCGCACGAGCTGCCTGTACCCCAACGCGGAGCTCGTCGCGCGCAACGCGGGGGACGACTTCGCCATCGCCTTCGCGCGCATCGAGTGCCACTACTTCATCAACAAGGGCTTCCTGCGCACGGACACGCAGCTCCTGGACGACGTGCAGCGCATCCGCCACATCCCCGCCGTCATCGTGCAGGGCCGCTACGACGTGGTGTGTCCGCCGGAGAGCGCGTGGGCCCTGCACCGCGCGTGGCCGGAGGCCCAGTTCGTGATGGTGCCGGACGCGGGCCACTCCGCCAACGAGCCCGGCAACACGTCCGCGCTGATTGAAGCCACGGACCGCTTCCGCGGCCTGTAATCGGCTCGCCTGGAGGGCAAGCGGTAAGCGAGCGTCCCCACCGACTTGAGGGTGGGGATGCCCCGTATCCGAGTCTCGCGAATGCGGACATGATCGAGGCGCAGTCCTCCTTCACCGTCCCATCCGAGAAGCCCGAATGTCTTCAGTCCCTGTCCCCCCTCCTTCGCGTGGCCGCTGGACCGATGCCGTGCTCGATCCGTTCCGCGCCATGGGAGAGCCCCTGGCGGATGCAGTCATCCAGCAGGTGTTCGCCAACAACGAGGTGGACGCCGTCAATCAGATGATGCGCAGCCTCCACTCGAACACGCACCTGGTTCCCGCCGAGCTGCCGGACGCGCTGGAGGACTACCTCAACCAGACCGACGACTGGCCCGAGTGGGCCGACCCGGTGAAGGTCCAGCTGGGCCAGAACCTGTTCCAGCGCTACGGCATGCAGATGACGCTGGCCTACTTCACCTGGTCGCTGCCCTGCTGCTACGCGTGGGCCAAGGCGGCGAAGGTGCTCACGTGGACCAACGGCATCGACAAGCACGTGCACCGCCGCATCATCGAAACGGCGCAGTTCGTACTGGACGTGATGACGGAGGGCGGGCTGGGGCCCCAGGGCTTCGGGGTGCGCACCGCGCAGAAGATCCGCCTGCTGCACGCCACCATCCGCCACCACGTCGGGAAGGATCCAAAGTGGCAGGCCTCCGAGTACGGCACGCCAGCCAACCAGGAGGACCACGTGGCGACGCTGCTCACGCTGGCCCTGGTGCCCAAGGCGCTGACGAAGCTGGGCCTGGACTTCACCCGCGAGGAGGAGGACGCCTACTTCCACTGCTGGAGGGTGATTGGCCACTTCCTGGGCATCCACCAGGACCTGCTGCCCCGTGACCTGGAGGACGCCGAGCACCTCTGGGAGGCCATCCAGCAGCGGCAGGTGCGGCACTCGGAGGACGGCGTGGCGCTGACGAAGGCGCTCGTGGACTACCTCAAGATGCGCATCCCCGGCACGATGATGGACGGCGTCGTGGTGTCCACGATGCGCGAGCTGTGCAGCGAGGCGGTGTCGGAGGCCATCGGGCTGGAGAAGACGGACTGGACCCGCCACCTGATGGGCCCGATGCGCTGGATGTTCGCGCTGTCGGACGAGGCCCAGGACCAGTCCAGCATGGCGGCGAAGGTCTCCGCGTCGCTGTCGCGCAAGCTGCTGGAGTCGCTGCACTCCTCGGAGACGGGCGGCGGCCGCGTGACGTTCCGCATCCCCAAGTCACTGCAGGAGTCGTGGAACCTCGCGTCCGCCGAGGAGAAGAAGGCCGGCTAGGCCTTCCTCCTGGCCCTCGCGGCGCTCAGCCGCGAGGGGTCAGCGACTTCGCCAGCTCTTCGTAGAGGTGGATGGCCGAGCGGATGGCCTTCTCCCAGTCACCCAGGTGCAGGCTCTCGTTCTCCGAGTGGGCGTACGTGTACGGATCCTCCACGCCGATGAGCAGCGCGGGCACCCCGCCCAGCTCCTTCGCGAACGGCTCCACGAACGGGATGGACCCACCGCACCCGATGGTGACGGGCTTCTTCGCGTAGCCCTTCTCCAGCGCGCGGAACGCCGCCTGGAAGGCCGGGTGCGACGAATCCGTGTACCACCAGCCGGAGGCCTGGTCCTCGCGGATCTCCAGTTCCAGGCCCCACGGGCACACCTTCTTCAGGTGCGCCACCAGCCGGCGCTGCACGTCCTCCGGATCCATGTCCGGCACCACGCGGATGCCCACGCGCGCCCATGCGGACTCCACGATGATGTTGCGCGCGTCCTTGCGGCTGCTGGCCTGGATGGCGTTGATGGCCAGGCTCGGCTGGCGCCAGTTCGTCTCCCACGGGTGACGCCCGCCGCCGAGCAGCTGCACGCCTTCGCGGATGCCCGCCTGCTCGCGGAAGGTGGCTTCATCACCGGGCAGCGCCTGGATGCTCTCGCGCTCGGCGGCCGTCAGCGGCTTCACCTGCTCCATCACGCCTTCGATGGCGATGGTGCCATCCGCGTGCGTCAGCGACGCCAGCATCCGGCACAGCGCCATCGCCGGATCCGGAATGGGCCCGCCCCACATGCCGGAGTGCACCGCCTGCTGGAGTCCGCGCACCTCCACGTCCACCGTCACCAGCCCGCGCAGCGCCGTGGTGATGGACGGCAGCCCCGTGTCGAAGTTCGTCGTGTCCGTCAACACGATGGCGTCCGCCGCCACCAACTTCGCGTGCTTCTGGAGAAATGCACCCAGGTGGTCACTGCCAGCCTCTTCCTCGCCCTCGATGATGACCTTCACGTTGAGTGGGAGTTGGCCGGTGCTCTTGAGCCACGCGTCCACGGCGGAGGTGTGCACGACGATGCCGGCCTTGTCGTCCGCCGCGCCGCGGCCGTACAGGCGGCCGTCGCGCTCCTGGGGCTCGAAGGGCGGGCTCTTCCACGCGGCTTCGTCTCCCGCGGGCTGCACGTCGTGGTGCGCGTAGAGGAGGAGCGTGGGGCGGCCCGGCGCCTTGAGCACCTCGCCATAGACATACGGATGCGCGCCCTCGATTTCGAGCAGCTGCACGTTTTCAAAGCCACGGTCCTTCAAGAGGGCCGCGGTGGCCTCCGCGCTCTTGCGCACGAGGCCCGCGTCGAACCCGGGAAAGGACACACTGGGAATGCGGACGAGGGCCTTGAGGTCGTCCAGGTACGCGGCCTTGTGGGACTCGAAATGGGACAGCGCGGGGTCGGTGGACATGCCCACCCCTTAACCCAAAAGGCGAGCAGGCACGTGGGATGCGCGCGCCCAAACGTCGCGCGTCTTATGTATCCTGCCCCCATGCCTGGACTACCGACCCTGCTGTTGGTGGATGACGACAGCTTCGTGCGTCGCATCCTCAAGGACGTCATCGCGGACACGGGTATCGACCTGCGGCTGCTGGAGGCCGCGGACGGAGAGGAAGGGCTGGCGCTGGCGGAGAAGGAGCAGCCGGCGGTGATGTTCCTGGACCTCTTCATGCCGAAGAAGAGCGGCCTGGAGGTGCTGGGCGCCATCAAGAGCGTGTCGCCGGACACGCGCGTGCTGGTCATCAGCAGCATGGACGCGGAGCCGGTGGTGGAGCAGGCCATCGCCGCGGGGGCCATGGGCTTCGTGGGCAAGCCCTTCCATCCCCTGGAGATCGCCGCCGCCGTGCGCCAGGCGCTCGCGTCCTGATTCCCCGAGGTCTCCGTGTCGGCATCCGCTGTGGGTTACTGGGTGGGAGACTCGCTCGGCCGCGTGCTGGGCCCCCTCCAGCTGCAAGCATTCCGTGAGCTCATCGCCTCCGGCCGGCTGAAGACGGCCGTGCGCGCGTCGCGCGATGGAACGAACTGGGTCGCGCTCCAGGACCTCCCGGAGGTGCGCGACCTGTTCACCACCGCGGCGCCCACGCCCTCCGTGGAGAGCCAGCAGGCCGAGCGCCTGCGCAACCAGCTGCGCGGCCTGCTGCACCTGCCGCCGCACGAGGTGTTCGGGCTCAAGCCGCAGGCGTCGCTCGACGAGTTCCGCATCGCCTTCTTCCGCATGGCGAAGCGCTTCTCACCGGAGCACCTGTCGCCGGACCTGCATCCGGAGCTGCGCAAGGTCTCCGTTGAAATCTTCGACTTCCTCTCGCGGCGGATCCGCGAGGCGGAGACGCTCTTCCTCCAGGGCGCGACGCAGCCGCCCGCGCCCCCGCCGCCCCGGCTGGACATGGCCGGCGCGCTGCCCACCGCGCCGTTGCCGCTGAGTGGATCCGCGGTGACCGCGCGTCCGCCGCCGGTCATGACGCCGCAGGCCGCGCCCGCGCGTCCGCCACCCGTCGTCATTCCCCCCACGCCTGTTCCGGGTTCGCTGACGCGCCCGCCGCCGGCGGTCATTCCCCCGACGCCTGTTCCCGGCACCCTCACGCGGCCCGTGCCGCCGCCCGCGCCACCGGCCGCGCCGTGGGCGTCATCACCGGCGGAGGCCGGGGCGGCGCGGGCGGCGGCACGGGCCGCGTGAGGGTGCCGGG
>NZ_RAWK01000414.1 GCF_003612165.1 Corallococcus aberystwythensis
GGGGCATGGGTGGGGCTCCAGGCGGACGCCCACTCTAGCGCCGCCGGGGCTCCCCCACGAGCCCCCCTGTCAGTCCGCGCCCTTGATGCAGGCCACCGGCTTGAGGCGGTGGGCCACCCGGGCGAGTCCGGCCTGCTCCACCGTCTCCAGCACGTCGTCCAGGTTCTTGTAGCAGGGCCCGGACTCGTCCAGCGGCGTGGTGCGGGTGTTGAGCAGGATGCCGGCCTCCGCCATGCGCCGGTCCGTCTCCTCCTGCTGGAGCTGCCGGCGCGCGGCGGCGCGTGACAGCCGCCGGCCGGAGCCGTGGTTCACCGAGTAGATGGACTTCTCCGCCCCCGGCTCCGCGAACAGGATGGCGCTGCCCGTCTCCATGGACCCGGGGATGAGGATGGGGTGCCCGGTGGCCTCCCACGTCGTGCCCTTGAGGGCCGGGTGGCCCGCCGGGAAGGCCCGCGTGGCGCCCTTGCGTGCGACGAACTTCCCGCCCTCGCGCTGGATGAGGTTGTGGCTGATCTCGTAGTAGATGCTCGCGGTCCCGCCGAACACGTCCTCGAGCGCCCCGCACACGGCCTCGCCGATGAGCAGCCGGTTGGCCACGGCGAAGTTGGCCGCCATGTTGTGCAGGTTCCAGTAGCTGCGGCCCAGGGCGCTGTCCGCGTCCAGCCAGACGAAGTCCTCGCTGCGGCTCCTGAGGCCCAGCTGCGCGGCGCCCTCCACGAAGAAGTGCTTCGCGATGTTCCAGCCGAAGCCGCGGCTGCCGGTGTGGAGCATCACCCAGACGCGGCCCTGCTCGTCCACCTGCATCTCGGTGAAGTGGTTGCCGCCGCCCAGGCTGCCCAGCTGGCCGCGCTTGTCGTAGGCGCGCCCCGGGATGTCCACGCCGGTGTCCTCCACCGGGATGAAGTCGCGCTCGGTGACGGAGCGGCTGCGGCCCAGGGCCTTGGCGCCGTGGCGCAGCACCTCCTTGAGGGTGGAGTCGTTGACCTTGCGCTGCTTGCGCGCACGGGTGGCGCCCACGCCCACGGCGATGCGTTCAGTCACCTCGTTGATCCACTGGCGGCGCTTCGCGGGGTCGGCCACGTCCTCCACGGTGAGGGAGGTCTGCAGCTGCACCATGCCGCAGCCGATGTCGTAGCCGGCGGCGGTGGGCAGCAGGGTGCCGTCCGTCTCCACGACGGTGCCAATGGGGACGCCATAGCCCACGTGACAGTCGGGCGTGACGGCGACGCGGGTGACGCCCGGGAAGGTGGCGGCGTTGACGACCTGATCGAAGACGGCGTCCTCGAGCGCGGGGGCTTCCGCATTGCCCTCCTCGCCCCAGAGGAGCTTTTCGGAGAGGAACAGGTCCGCGTGCACACGCATCGTCTTGGTGCGCGGCAGCACGTAGTGGCCCTCGGAGACCTTTTCCAGGTGTTGCTTCCAGCTCATGGTGAATCCCCCAGGTGAGTGAACCCGCGGCAGGGACGAAGCCCTCCCCCATCCCTGACGGTGCCGGGTTCCGGACAGACGAATGCCTGCTTGCCTGGCACGCGCCAGGAGGAAACCCCAGGCGGTGGACGGAGGGAACGGCCGGGAGTGCACGGATCGGCATTCAGACAAGCCTGGGGGTTGCGGCATCCGATCGGCATTCCCATTTCTGCAGCGTGCATCAAGGGGGTGGGCGATGGGGTTTTTGACGGGGATGGTGCTGGCGATGTCGTTGCAGGCCGGGCCGGTGGAGATGACCGCGGCGCCGGTGTTCAATCCGTCGCTGTGCGCCAAGAAGCGCGTGGATCCATGCGGCTGCCACCACGTGTACGGCATCCGGCACTGCCACCAGAATCGCAAGAGCAACCACTGCGAGGCGCAGGTCCGCGCCTACGAGCCGGACGTGGAGCAGGAGACCGCGGAGGCAACGAATCCGCTCCAGAGCCTCATCGACCCGGCGAAGTCCGTGTCCATGTAGGGGTGGGGGCACCTATCCCGGGTCCAGGGCCCAGGTGCCTTCGTCCCACCGCTTCAATGCTTCAGAGGCCTCGAAAGGCACGAGCCCCTGGCCCCTGGCGGCTTCCTCCAGGACGGCCCTGGCTTCAGCCGTCCGGTAGCGGAGCAGGTGGGCAGCGGCCGTTACCCGGACGTCCATGCGCTCATGCTTGAACAGCACGAGGAGCGCATCCCGCCCGGCATCGCCCTGGGCCAGGAGTTGATCGATCGCGGTCCCGTACTTCCTGGCGTGCTTGTTCCCGGTCCTGGAATCGCCTTGCCAGATGGCATCGGTCTGGGCGGCGACGTGCTTCGCGACCTGCTCGACGAGTTCCTCCAGCGTCATCACCAAAGCCCCTTCGACACGTTATCGATGGCCCGCAGCCCGAAGTCGCGCTGGGCCTCGTAGGACTGCGTGCTCAACCATTTCCGCACGGTCAGGCTGCCCGTGCCCGTGAGGTTACGTCGGATCGCGGAATAGAGTTCGCTGACGCGGGCATGCAGCGCCTTGTCTAGCGGGACGACGTTCTCGGTGTTGTGAAGAGCCTGGGGACCGAACCGCTGCACGTTGCCCGGAGTCTGTTCGACGATGTGATGCCACTCCTTGCCCGGCCCCGCCGGGCCCAGGGCCTTCTTGAAGCCACTGAACGAGCCCCATCCCCTGGGTGCATGAGGAGGCGGCGTGGTGCTACCACCATTGCCCGCCATGGCCACCGCACCCGGTGCGAGCGCGATCGTCACGGTCCCGGCGCTCACCGCCACCGTCTCCACCTCCGCGACCGCCGCGAACCGCAGGCCCAGCTGGGACTCGGCCTGCACCGTGGCCAGTGCGGCTCCAGGGAGCCGGGGCACCTTCGCCGCCAGGCCGGGGGCCGTGGTGCCGATGGCCGCCGTGGCCATCAGGGCGAAGGCCCGAGCCGCATGCGGAAACCCTCTCCGGAGCGGGGGATGCTCCGTGAGAGTCATTTGAGCATGCAATGGCAGACGAAAGCACAGCGCGCCGCGCACCTCAGTGCACGGCGGCCGGCTCGTCAGGCAGTGCCTCCGAACGGCTCACCTCGAGCTCGCTCTCCGAACGGATGATGACCCAGCGCGCCTGCGGTGACACCCGCAGGGCCACCACGTTCGGCGCCAGGCGGCGCATCTCCGGCTTGTAGGGCAGCACGGCCATCGGCGGCGCCGTCAGCGCCGACGCGTGCGGATGATTCGTGGTGGCGTGCGGCACCGGAGCGGAAGGAGGCGGCGTCGGCAGGGCGCCGGGCGCGTGGTTCAGCAGCGCGATGACCTTCACCGTGGGCCGCTCCGGCGGCACGGCGGGCTTCACCCCCGCTGCATCCAGGGGGTTCCGCGGCAGCGCGGGCAGGCCCAGCGGCACACCCGGCAGGGCCTTCTGGGGCACGGTCCTTCCCACCGTGACGGGCGCGATGCCCGGAGGCGTGTTGTTGCCCGGCGCCCGCGGGGTGCTCGCGGCCGGCGGGTCCTCGAAGGCGGCCATCGACACGATGACCTTCGGAAGCGGCGCGGCCTCCGGCGTACCCGCCGCCTTCGACATCGAGCGGGACATCGCCTCTATCGCCGCGTCTCGCGCGAGCGGCGCCGCGGGACGCGGATGGGGCAGCACCGCCTGCCGTCCCGGCCCCGGCATCGCGTTCGGCGTCCCACGGACGTTCAGCGGCGCGATGGGCGGCGCCACCGGCAGGCCGGCTGGAGCGGCCGGCTCCTGCGCGGCGTTGAGCACGAAGCTCGGCGGCGGAGGCGGCGGCACGCTGCGCATCCGCCCGGGCGGCGGCGTCGGCGGTGGCAGCCGGTCGAAGCGGTAGAGCTGCTCGTCCTCCAGCTCCGTCGGCGTCACCGCGCCCTGGCCCAGCCGCACCACCTCCATCTGCAACGTCGGGTCCCGTGGATCCAACTCCAGCGCGGCCTTCAGCGCACCCCTCGCGCGAGACTCGCAACCCAGTGACAACAGCACCTGCGCGGCTTCACGGTACGCGGCGATGGCCTGCTCCCGCTGCCCCGCGCGGCGGCAGGCCTCCGCCAGCCGGACGCGCACATTCGCGTCTCGCGGCAGCCGCTTCGCGAGCTGCGCGTACGTTTCCACGCATTGCGCGTACCTCCCCCGCTGGTACAGCGCATGTGCGGCTTCCTTCAACTCCCGCAGCTTCATCGACTCGCGCTCGCTCATGGGGGTCTCCGCGTCGGTGTCGCTCCCCTGAGCTAGCAGGCGACGTGCCGCGCTCCCGTGACGCGCGCTCGCGTTCACTGCCGCGCCCCCACCGCGACCCCGGACCGGAACCCCTGTCCTCCACCCGGCGGACCCCAAGGCAGGCCGCCGTGCTCCCGTGCACGCTGTCTGCTTCATGACTCGGCAGGGACCCTGTAGAAATGGGAACCCCACTGTAACAACGTCAGTACCCGCTTTCCGGGGAGTCTCCGGAAACGTCGGATGCGCACGCATGGGACATTGGGACAGCTCCGGACTCTCCCGGAGACATCTGGAGGTGCATCCATGGCTTCACGTTTCGTGGCCCTGACGTTGGGAACCCTGCTGCTGGGCGCCCCGCCCGCGTGGGCGAAGGAGCCCGCGGCCCGGGAAGAGGCACCGGCCGCGGACGAAACGCTCACCCTGAAGAAGGGCGCGAAGCAGGTGCTGACGGTGCCGGGGCTGAGCCGTGTGGCGCTGGGCGATCCGTCCGTCGCGGACGTGAAGACGACCGGAAGGGACGGGGTGGAGGTCTCCGGGTTGGCGGCGGGGAAGACCACCCTCGTCGTCTGGGGCGACGGCGGCAAGCGCCGCACGTACCGCATCGTGGTGGACGGCTAGCGTCCCCCCAGGCCCAGAAGACTCACGGCTCCGACAGCAGGAACAACGCGTGCGAGCTGGCGATGGGCCGCGTGCGGTCGTCCTGCCAGGCCTCCACGCGCACGTTGGCCACGCGCCGTCCCTGCCGTGTGATGAACGCCTTCGCGAAGGTGTCCTGCGCCTTGCCCGAGCGCAGGAAGTCCACCGTGGTGGAGATGACCTTGGGCACGCGCTCGGTGTCCGTCCGGAGCAGCAATTCGAAGATGGCGCTCGACTCCAGCAGCGCCCCCAGCGAGCCGCCGTGCAGCGCGGGCAGCAGGCTGTTGCCAATGAGGTGCGGCGCGTAGCGCATGCGGCAGAGCATCTCGCCGGCCAGGTTCTCCACGCCAATGCCCATGAAGCGCGTGTAGGGGATGGCGTCGGTGAGGCGGTGGTACTCGCGCGACTGGCGCACCAGCCGCACCAGGTCCGCGAGGGGAAGCGAAGGCGTGCTCATGGCGGTCAGTCCTCCACCCGCATGAAGGTGCCCTGCGACGAGGCCACCGGCATCGCCGGGTCTCCCTGGTGCACCAGCGCGCGCACGAAGGCGACCAGGCGGGTGACCTTGTAGCACTCGGCCTGCGCGGTCAGCGGCAGGCCCGGCCGCGCGGGGCGCAGGTAGTCGATTCGCAGGTCCAACGTGACGATGGCCGCGAACGCGTCCAGCGCCGCCATCACCGCGGTGCCGCTCGCCGCGTCGATGAGCGTCGTCACCGCGCCGCCCGCCACCACCCCCGTCTCCGGGTTGCCGACGAGCACGTCCGCGTATGGCATCACCACCGTCGCGTCCGTGGCCCCCACCGCTTCCAGCCTCAAGCCGAGCGCATGGTTGTGGGGCACCGCTTCGGTGAACAGCACGGCGAGCTTCTCGCGCCGCCCCGCTGGGTCCGCGGGAAGACTGAAGTCCGACATAGGCCGGATGCAGTAGCAGATTCGGCCCGCGTCAGGGGGAACGCGTCGCGGCCCGCCGCGTCCAGGAACACGCTCGCCTGTCCGCGAGTTCACGGGCGCCCTGCCAGCCCACGCATCCTGGCAGGATGCCGCGCCCCGCGTCTTCCCCGAGGACACTTCCGGTGAACCGACTCCTTTCGTCCCTCTGCTTCGCGCTGCTCGTCCCAGGCCTGCTCCTGGCGGCGCAGCCCCTGCCCAAGCCCACGGGTGCGCCCGCGCCCGCACCCCAAGGGCAGGGCGAGGCGCCCCCGAAGGAACCGCCC
>NZ_RAWK01000415.1 GCF_003612165.1 Corallococcus aberystwythensis
ATTAAGTCGTCGGCAGCGTCAGATGTGTATAAGAGAAAGCACCCCGGGCGCGAAAAATGGAAAGTCCCGGAGACAACGGAATTCCCGAGCCCGTGTTCCGCCCGACAACAGGTCTGTTGTGCACCCGCGCACGTCCAGGGCTCCCCCTGGGCTTGGGGACGATGCGAGTCCGCGCGGGGATGCGTTCCCTCTTCGCAGCACGCCGCTTCCTTCCCAGGTGAGGGGGGCGGGTACCTCCCGGTCCTCCGCCTCGCGGGGGGCCGCCCTCGGGAGGGGCGTCCTGCTTGGAAGGAGTCGCATCATGAAGCGTTGGGGAATCGTTGGGTTGCTGGCGCTGGCTGCATGTGCGCCGGAGTCGTCCACGCGCGCCTCCGCGCAGGGGCAGGTGTGCCCGGGCATCGTCGCCGGAGGCATGTCCGGAGCGATGGAGGCCCGCCAGGGGCTGGATGACCAGCAGCCCTCGCGGATGGACGCGGACGGACGCGAGGCGGTCATCATCCGCTTCCGCCAGCAGGGCCGCACGCAGGCCGCGCACGTCACGGCGTCTGGCGCCAGCTTCACCGCCAGCACCGGCGCGAACGTGAGCGCCGTCTACCGCAGCATCCCCGCCGTGGCCGCGCGCGTGACGCCCACGGAGCGCTACGTGCTGGAGCGCAGCGAGCTGGTGGAGAGCATCGAGGCGGACCAGATCTGGAGCGCGCAGGGCCTGACGCCCGGCCCCTTCGCGCGGCTGGCACGCCAGGCACAGGCCGTCACTCCCGTGCCCGCCGACGAGTACACCGAAGGGCTGCGCCTGGTGGGGGCCCCGGAGGTGTGGGACTCGAACGGGGACGGCGTGCTGGACCCGGGCGCGCCCACGGGCGAGGGCGTGAAGGTGTGCGTCATCGACAGCGGGCTGGACATGGGGCACCCGGAGTTCCAGGGCGCGGTGGTGGCCAGCCACGACTTCCTGGACAAGGACGACGACGCGAACGACCAGGACGGCCGGGGCCAGTGGGGCCAGGGCCACGGCACGCACGTGGCGGGCATCATCGCGGCGCGCATGGGCCAGGGCGGCGCCACCGGCCCCCGCAACACTCCCGGCGGCATGGTGGGCGTGGCGCCCAACGCGTCGCTGCTCATCGCCCGCGTGCTGGACCTGCAGGGGCAGACGCAGATGAGCGTGGTCCTCTCCGCCATGGAGTGGTGCGACGACCAGGGCGCGCGCATCGTGTCGCTGTCCCTGGGCGGAGGCACGGCCACCCGCAGCACCGTGGAGGCGTTCCAGGCGCTGCGCAACCACGGCGTGCTGGTGGTCGCCGCCGCGGGCAACCAGGGCGGGCCGGTGCTGTACCCGGCGTCCGACCCGTCCGTGCTCGCGGTGGGTGCGGTGGACGCGAACGAGCGGCGCGCGAGCTTCTCCAACGCGGGCACGGAGCTCGCGCTGGTGGCGCCCGGCGTGGACGTGCTGTCCACCTTCCCTCGCGGGCTGGGCGCCTTCGCGCAGATGTCCGTGGACGACACGTCCCCCCTGTCGCGCTCGCTCCTGTATTCGCCCACGGGCGACACCTCCGGGCGGCTGGTGGACTGCGGCCTGGGGGATTCACTGGACGCGTGCCTGGAGGCCACCTGCGACGGCTTCGTCGCCTACGTGCGGCCGGGCGCGGTGCCCGTGGATCTGGCCATGGCCAACGTGATGAAGCAGGGCGCGAGCGCCGTCGTCTTCGGCTCCGACGACGGCCCCGCGGGCGGCGCGGTGAACATCTTCTCCCTGCCGCGCAGCGGCCACTGGGCCCCCGCCGTCAGCGTCAACCAGGCCGCCAGCACCATGCTGCGCCAGCGGCTGGGCGCGGACGCGCGGCTGTCCCTGGCCCCGGTGGACTACACCCACGTGTCCGGGACCTCCATGGCCGCGCCCTACGTGAGCGGCGTGGCCGCGCTCCTCTGGAGTGCCCGGCCGGAGCTCACGCCGCAGCAGGTTCGCGACGCCCTGGAGGCCTCCGCGCGCGACCTGGGCCTGCCGGGCCGCGACCCCGTGTTCGGTCACGGACTGGTGCGCGCGCAACACGCGCTGCAGCGGCTGCCGTGAGGCTCGGATGTTGAGGAACAGAAAAACGCGCCGTGTGACGAAATGGAGAACGCACTGCTGCGTGGAATGAAAGCGCGCCGGGATTGTACGTGGCGCGCACCGAGAGCTGCCGGGAAGGCAAGCCGCTCCGGTGCGAAAACCCTTTCAATCTTGAAGTGAGGATCTCCATGTTGCGAATTGCTGTTGCCGCTTTGGTCGTTGCCGCCACGGGTTGCGCCTCTTCGAGTGGCGCGGCGGCCGCGGCCCACTCGGGCAACGCCACGGTCACGGGCAGCGTCGCGTACCCCGCGAGCGGCCTGCAGGGTGACGCGTGCTCGTCGGTGCGGGTGAAGGTGACGGAGGACAACTCCGCGGCGCTGGGTTGGGGTGAGGTGAAGCAGAGCCGTAACAACCGTTGCAGCTTCAACGTGAGCGGGCTGCCGGACGGCAAGGAGCTGAACGTGGAGCTGACGGTGGACGCGGGCCTCAAGTGCGCCAACGGCGCGGCGCCCACGGTCACCCCGGGCCCTACGAAGATGAAGATCGCCAAGTTCGCCGCACCGGTGGTGAGCTTCAAGCTGGCCTGCGAGTAGTGCCCCTGACGTTGCGCTGAAGGGCTGCACGCGTGAAGGCCGGGCGCCCCCCAAACCGGGGCCCCGGCCTTCTTGCGTGGACGGCCGCATGCCCGGCGGGGGGACAGGGACCATTGATTGCTGAACACAAGGGCGCGAAGCTGCCCCGGCCCATGACTGGTCTCCGTCCGCGTACCGCCGTGCTCGCCCTGGCCCTGCTGGGGTCGGGTTGCGAATCCGAAGTGCCCTTTCCCACCGAAGACGAGCTGGATCAGCTGAGCGCCCTGCACACGCAGAGCGCGAAGCCGGAGGTGGACCCCACCAACACGGTGGGTGACAACGCGAACGCGGCGGCGCTGGGACAGCGGCTGTTCGAGGACCCCGGGCTGTCGCGCTGCGGGACGGTGTCCTGCAAGAGCTGCCACGCGGGCGAGTCCTACACGGTGGAGACGGCGACGGCGGAGGGCTGTGGAGGCCACCAGTCCGAGCGCAACCCGCCCAGCCTGTTGAACGTGGGCTACAGCCGCTGGTTCATGTGGGACGGGCGGGCGGACCGGCTCTGGTCCCAGGCGATTCTGCCGCTGACGAACCCCATCGAGATGGACTCGGACGCGGGCGTGGTGCGCGCACGGCTGGTGGCGGAGCCCACGTACACGGCGGCGTACACGCAGCTGTTTGGCAAGGCGCCGGCGGACGAGTCCGACCCGGACCGGGTGATGGCCAACGTGGGCAAGGTGCTGGCGGCGTACCAGCGCACGCTCAACCGCAACGACGCGCCCTTTGACGCGGACGTGCGGCGCTTCCTCCAGGCGGTGGAGGCCGGCACGCAGGAGAAGGACCCGGCGTACCTGGGCCTGAAGACGTTCATGCGCAAGGGCCAGTGCGTGGTGTGCCACAAGGGCCGCTCGCTGTCGGACGACAAGTTCCACAACCTGGGGCTGAAGGACTCCGGCGCGGGGAAGCGCGGGCAGGCGGACGCGGTGGACGCGCTGGTGTCCTGGCCGTTCAACGCCGCGGGCAAGTACAGCGACGCGCCTGTCGGCACGGACGCGGCGCGGCTGTCCACGCTGAAGGCGCAGGCGCAGAGCAAGCCCACGGAGGTGGAGGGCGCGTTCCGCACGCCCACCCTGCGCAACGTGGCGCTGAGCGCGCCGTACATGCACACCGGCGCGGAGAAGACGCTGGAGGACGTGGTCGACTTCTACAACGAGGGCGGCGACGCGGACGGCAGCTTCGTGGGCGTGCGCACGGAGACCATCGTCAAGCTGGACCTGAGCAGCGAGGAGAAGCAGGCGCTGGTGACGCTGCTCAAGTCCATGACGGGCGTGGCGAAGTAGGCTTCAGCGCACCAGGTGGAAGGACGTCTGACGCTGGAAGGCCCAGTGCACGGCGCCTTCCGCGTCCACCACGACGTCCTCCTCCTGGGAGGAGCGCACGGGCTGGTCCTTCCACTCCGGCACGGGGCTGGTCGCCTGCAGCTCGATGGAGAACCAGGAGCTGGGCATCACCTTGTGCTCGCCGTTGCCGGGCACGCCCTCCTGGCGGTCCCACATGCCAATCATGGGGCCGGCGCCGTGGCCGTGCAGGCCAATGGGGTGTGAGTACACGCTGCCGTTGATGCCTTCCGACTTCATGCGGGTGAGCGAGGCGCGCAGCACCTCGTTGCCGGTGCGGCCGGGCTTGATCTCCCCCTTGACGATGTCCTGGAGCCGGTTGGACGCCTTGAGCGCGGCCTTGAGGCCCTCGGGGGCGTCCGTCTCGCCGTCGCGCAGCACGTAGCCCATGTGCTGGGTGTCGGTGTTGAGGCGCAGCGCGGTGACGCCGAAGTCGCAGTGGAGCACGTCGCCGCGCTGGATGACGGGGTTGTCGCCCAGCCCTTCGTCGGTGGCGCCCTGGCGCTGCACGTCCACGTCCGGCTGGAACCAGGTGTCCAGGCCCTGGTCAGCCAGTTGCTGGCGCATCCACCACTCCACGTCCTGCGGGGTGGTGGTGCCGGGGGTGATGACGGCGTTGGAGAAGGCGGTCTGGATGAGGTTCCAGGCGTACTTCTGGAGGTCGGCGTAGAAGCGGACCTCGTCGGCGCTGCGCCAGCCGAGCACGTCCAGGGGCAGGCCGCCGGCGGGCTTGAGGCGCTTCACCCAGGTGGGGCCCAGGGCCTGGGCCATGCCTTCGTATTCGCCGTGGGTGAGGCCGTCCGCGAAGGCGATGGCGGGGGACACGTTGATGGCGATGGAGTCCGGCTTGCGCTCCTCCACGACCTGCTTGAGGAGCAGCCACTGTTCAGGGCCCAGGAGCTCCGCGGCGCGCTGCGAGCCGCCCCGGTCCACCATCATCGGGGCGCGGCGGGCTTCATAGAGGCCGCCCTGGGTGCTGCCGCCCAGCGCCAGCCGCTCCACGCCCTGGGAGCCGCCGCGGTCGAAGAAGACGTAGATGGTGCGGCGGCGGGCGGAGAAGGTGGTGGGCGAGACGAGCGCCTTGAAGACGGGGTCCTCGTTGTACTCGCGCATGGGGACGACCCACATGCGCACGCCGTACTTGCGCATGAGCTGGGGCACGCCGGTCTCCAGCCGTTCCTGGAGCCACGCCTGCTGGCGGGCAGCCTGTTCGCGCAGCGTGCCGAAGGGGCGCACCGGCGCGGCGGGGGCCACGGGAGCCACGGCGGGAGCAGCAGGCGCGGCGGCGGCGACCGGGGCCTCGGGCTTCGACGGGGCGGCGGGCGCGGTGGCGCAGGCGGAGGAACAGACGAGCGGGACGACGAGCAGGTGTTTCCAGGAGCGCATGGGCGCGCAGTCTGTCACGCGCTCCGGCACGCCGCGCGGCGGAATGGCCGCTGGGAACCGCCGTTGTCAGTCATTCAAGGGAAAGCCAGACACGCTGTCCTGGCTTCACTTTGAATCCGTGGAGTGTCTGCCCAAGCCCCCGGACTATTCGCCCGGAGTGGCCTGGGCCACGGCCGGGGCGGGGACGTACTCCTCGCTCGTGGCGAGGGTGCCCAGCTCGTTCACTCCGCCCACCACCAGCACCGTGCCCCGACGCAGCCACAGGGCTCCCGCTTCGCCTCGCGGCTCATGCAGTGTGGGCGCGGGTGTCCAGGTGCCCCTTGCCGGGTCGAAGCGCTCCGCGGAGGCCAGCGTGCCTCTCGATGAGTGCTCGCCGCCCACCACCAGCACCGCTCCCTCCGGCGTCACCAGCGTCGCGTGGTGTTCGCGCGGCACCTCCGGCGCCGCCACCGGCTCCCAGGTGTTGCGCTCCGGCACGTACACCTCCGCCGTTCGCGCCGCCTGCGTCGTGGTGCCTCCCACCACCAGCACGCGTCCGTCCGGGAGCAGCGTCACCGTGTGCCCCAGCCGGTGCGTGCCCGCCGCGCCTCCCAC
>NZ_RAWK01000416.1 GCF_003612165.1 Corallococcus aberystwythensis
CAGGGGCTTTCAAAAAGAATCCGGCAGCGACCTACTCTCCCACGCGGTTTCCCGCGGAGTACCATCGGCTCTGGAGGGCTTAACTTCCGTGTTCGGGATGGGAACGGGTGTGACCCCTCCGACATTGCCACCGGAAAAGCGAATGACGGTGCATACGAAGGGTAAGTTGCAAGCTTCTGCTTGAGTGAAGCCTCTTTGAGAAGTCAAAGAAGCAATTGAGAATAGCTGTTGTCTTCCGGGCGGACGCACATGGTGGCGTCCTGGCCTCGGCCTTGGCCCCGAGTCCCTTACTCCCCGCGTGGGGGCATGCAAGAGAAGGGGGGAAGTAAGCCGCTCGACTTATTAGTACTGGTTAGCTTAACGCGTTACCGCGCTTACACACCCAGCCTATCAACGTGGTAGTCTTCCACGAGTCTTCAGGGGCTTGCGCCCGGGATACCTGGTCTTGAGGTCGGTTTCCCGCTTAGATGCTTTCAGCGGTTATCCAATCGGCACATGGCTACCCAGCGATGCCTCTGGCGAGACAACTGGTACACCAGCGGTGCCTCCAACCCGGTCCTCTCGTACTAAGGTCAGAGCCTCTCAAGTATCCTACGCCCACAGCAGATAGGGACCAAACTGTCTCACGACGTTTTGAACCCAGCTCGCGTACCGCTTTAATTGGCGAACAGCCAAACCCTTGGGACCTGCTCCAGCCCCAGGATGCGATGAGCCGACATCGAGGTGCCAAACCTCCCCGTCGATGTGAACTCTTGGGGGAGATAAGCCTGTTATCCCCGGAGTACCTTTTATCCGTTGAGCGATGGCCCTTCCATTCAGGACCACCGGATCACTATGACCTGCTTTCGCACCTGCTCGACCTGTCGGTCTCGCAGTCAAGCTCCCTTATGCCATTGCACTCGACGCCCGGTTTCCAATCGGGCTGAGGGAACCATCGCGCGCCTCCGTTACTTTTTGGGAGGCGACCGCCCCAGTCAAACTACCCACCAGACAGTGTCCCAGTCCCGGCTGACGAGACATGGTTAGACACCAGAAATCAGCAGGGTGGTATTTCACCGTTGCCTCCACCGAACCTAGCGGCCCGGCTTCAAAGGCTCCCACCTATCCTACACAGCCAATCCCTAGTGTCACTGTCAAGTTGTAGTAAAGGTTCACGGGGTCTTTCCGTCTTGCTGCGGGTAAACTGCATCGGCACAGCTATTTCAATTTCGCTGAGTCCCTCTCCGAGACAGTGCGGAAGTCGTTACTCCATTCGTGCAGGTCGGAACTTACCCGACAAGGAATTTCGCTACCTTAGGACCGTTATAGTTACGGCCGCCGTTTACTGGGGCTTCGGATCATCGCTTCGCCTTGCGGCTGACGAATCCCCTTAACCTTCCAGCACCGGGCAGGAGTCAGACCCTATACGTCGGCTTGTCGCCTTCGCAGAGTCCTGTGTTTTTGGTAAACAGTCGCTACCGCCATTTCTCTGCAACCTCTCTCGGCTTCGGCTGTACGCCTACACCTACCAGAGGCCCACCTTCTTCCGAAGTTACGGTGGAAATTTGCCTAGTTCCTTGGAGGAGAGTTCTCTCAAGCGCCTTAGGATTTTCTCCTCACCCACCTGTGTCGGTTTGCGGTACGGACACCCTGCAGACTCCCTGCGGGACTTTTCTTGGAAGCAGAGCATCAGCGACTTACCCCTTGCGGGGCGCCATGGGGTCTCGGGGATGACTGCCGCGCCTTTATTCGTACGCGACACCCCTACGCCTTTAGACTGACACAACCACCGGTCAGCTCGCCTAGCTTTCTCCGTCCTCCCTCAGTTCAACGTCTGCAAGATGGCGCAGGAATATTAACCTGCTTGCCATCACCTACGCCTTTCGGCCTCGGCTTAGGACCCGGCTAACCCTGGGAAGATTAACTTGACCCAGGAAACCTTGGGTTTACGGCGAGGGGGTTTCTCACCCCCTTTATCGCTACTCATTTCGGCATCAGCACTCCCAGTCGCTCCAGCAGCCTTTTCAGTCTACCTTCGCTGCAACTGGGACGCTCCCCTACCGCCATACGCGCCTGACGCGCATGACCCGAAGCTTCGGCACTAGTCTTGAGCCCCGTTACATTTTCGGCGCGGCCTGTCTTGACCAGTGAGCTATTACGCTTTCTTTAAAGGATGGCTGCTTCTAAGCCAACCTCCTGGTTGTCAATGACCTGCCACATCCTTTCTAGTGTTCACTTAGACTAGATTTGGGGGCCTTAGCTGTCGGTCTGGGTTATTCCCCTCTTGCCAATGGACGTTATCACCCACTGACTGCGTCCCGGGATAACAATTGCCGGCATTCGGAGTTTGGTACGGTTTGGTAATCTGGTGAGACCCCTAGCCGTTCCAGTGCTCTACCTCCGGCATTGAATTGCCCGAGCCGATACCTAAATATCTTTCGGGGAGAACCAGCTATCACGGAGTTTGATTGGCCTTTCACCCCTACACACAGCTCATCCCAGAAATTTTCAACTTTCATGAGTTCGGTCCTCCATGCGGTGTTACCCGCACTTCAACCTGGCCATGTGTAGATCACCCCGCTTCGGGTTATAATACACGCAACTTAGCGCCCTATTCGGACTCGCTTTCGCTCCGGCTCCACCTATCGGCTTAGCCTCGCTACGTATATTAAGTCGCCGAATCATGATGCAAAAGGTACGCTCTCGCACTGGCTTGCGCCGTAGTGCTCGAACTGCTTGTAGACATGCGGTTTCAGGTTCTTTTGACTCCCCTCACCGGGGTTCTTTTCACCTTTCCCTCGCGGTACTTGTTCACTATCGGTCGCCAAGGAGTATTTAGGCTTACCGGATGGTCCCGGCAGATTCAGACAGGATTGCACGTGTCCCGTCTTACTTGGGTAACCCGCTCAGCTCCAACTGGCTTTCACGTACGCGACTATCACGCTCTTTGGTGCGTCTTTCCAGGACGCTTCCGTTAGCCTGTCAAAGTCCTACCGCGGACCCGCTACCCCACCGCCATTTGCATGACGTTGGTTTGGCCTCTTCCCATTTCGCTCGCCACTACTTTGGGAATCACTCATTGTTTTCTCTTCCTCAGGGTACTGAGATGTTTCACTTCCCCTGGTTCGCTCTGCAACCCTATGGATTCAGATTGCAGTAACGCAGCTATTCGCCGCGCTGGGTTTCCCCATTCGGACATCTCCGGATCAACGTTTGGTTGGCAACTCCCCGAAGCTTTTCGCAGCCACCCACGTCCTTCATCGCCTCTTGGCACCTAGGCATCCACCGCACGCCCTTAGTAGCTTACTTGCCCTGATCTCTTGTCGTCACGCCCGCCTCCCGGCGGATTGTCGAAACTCGTGACCAAGGCCCAGACCTCTGCTCTTCGCTAGCAGGCCCGGAAGACTTCATTCTTTGCTGTTCTCATTGCTTCTTCTTCTTGTGTGGGAGACTTCGCTTTTGCCTCACTCGGCTGCCTCGCGGCGCCAGGTGAAGCTCATTTCGAAGTCGGCACTTCTGTTGAGAACTTCACTCAGCAGAAATTGCAACTTACCCTTCGTATGCACTTGTCAAAGAACGTCCCTGCGACTTCCAGGAAACTTGTGGAGCTGATCGGGTTCGAACCGACGACATCCAGCTTGCAAAGCTGGCGCTCTCCCAGCTGAGCTACAGCCCCGACTCTCGCGTCAGCACCAATCCACTCCTTGCTTTCCCTCCAGTGAGGGAAGTGAGTGGTGGGCCTAGGTGGACTTGAACCACCGACCTCGCGCTTATCAGGCGCGCGCTCTAGCCAGCTGAGCTATAGGCCCAGGGGGGCTAAAGCGTCGGCGAACCCTACAGCGTCCTTCATTCTCAAAGAGCCGAGCCAACCTTCGCTCAGTCCTTCAAAACCAAACAGCAAGCCCGAAGTTCATAATGGATTGTTTACCGGAAACATTGACCTAGTTAGACCTGACAGCCCGAAGGCTGCTGGCATCGCCTACTCCCCCGAAGGGTGAGTCCGATGCCCGGTCTCCTTAGAAAGGAGGTGATCCAGCCGCAGGTTCCCCTACGGCTACCTTGTTACGACTTCACCCCAGTTACCGAGCACTCCTTGGGCATCTCTTGGTGAGATGACTTCTGGAGCAATCGACTCCCATGGTGTGACGGGCGGTGTGTACAAGGCCCGGGAACGTATTCACCGCAGCGTGCTGATCTGCGATTACTAGCGATTCCTCCTTCATGGAGTCGAGTTGCAGACTCCAATCTGAACTGAGACCGGTTTTCTGCGATTAGCTCCCCCTCGCGGGTTTGCAGCGCTCTGTACCGGCCATTGTAGCACGTGTGTAGCCCTGGTCATAAAGGCCATGAGGACTTGACGTCATCCCCACCTTCCTCCGGTTTAACACCGGCAGTCCCTCTAGAGATCCACTTGCGTGGCAACTAAAGGCGAGGGTTGCGCTCGTTGCGGGACTTAACCCAACATCTCACGACACGAGCTGACGACAGCCATGCAGCACCTGTCTCTCGGTTCCCTTGCGGGCACTCCCTCATCTCTGAAGGATTCCGAGGATGTCAAGACCAGGTAAGGTTCTGCGCGTTGCGTCGAATTAAACCACATGCTCCACCGCTTGTGCGGGCCCCCGTCAATTCCTTTGAGTTTTAGTCTTGCGACCGTACTTCCCAGGCGGAGAACTTAATGCGTTAGCTACGGCACCGCGGGGGTCAACTCCCACGACACCTAGTTCTCATCGTTTACGGCGTGGACTACCAGGGTATCTAATCCTGTTTGCTACCCACGCTTTCGCGTCTCAGCGTCAGTTACCGTCCAGGTGGCCGCCTTCGCCACCGGTGTTCCTCCCCATATCTACGAATTTCACCTCTACTTGGGGAATTCCGCCACCCTCTCCGGCACTCAAGCTCTGCAGTTTCGGGCGCACTTCCTCAGTTGAGCTGAGGGCTTTCACACCCGACTTGCAAAGCCGCCTACACGCGCTTTACGCCCAATAATTCCGAACAACGCTTGCACCCTCTGTATTACCGCGGCTGCTGGCACAGAGTTAGCCGGTGCTTCTTCTCCCGGTACCGTCAAGCCGAAGGATGTTAGCCTTCGGGTTTTCGTCCCGGTCGAAAGTGCTTTACAATCCAAAGACCTTCATCACACACGCGGCGTTGCTGCGTCAGGCTTTCGCCCATTGCGCAAAATTCCCCACTGCTGCCTCCCGTAGGAGTCTGGACCGTGTCTCAGTTCCAGTGTGGCTGATCGTCCTCTCAGACCAGCTACCCGTCGTTGCCTTGGTGGGCCATTACCCCGCCAACTAGCTGATGGGCCGCGGACTCATCTGGTTGTGATAGCTTGTATACAGAGGCCACCTTTTCCCTCAGTCTCCGAAGAAACCGTGGGCTTATCCGGTATTAGCCAATCTTTCGACTGGTTATCCCAGGCATCCAGGCAGATTATCCACGTGTTACGCACCCGTGCGCCGCTCTACTAAGGGTTGCCCCTATTCGCGCTCGACTTGCATGTGTTAGGCACGCCGCCAGCGTTCGTTCTGAGCCAGGATCAAACTCTCCAATTGTATTCTTGGTTTGCTTGAACCGGCGTTCCCCGAGACCCGGCTAAGGAGTCTCGGCTCGCTGATTCGTCGGCACTTCCCTCTCGCTGCGCTTTTCAGCGCTGCTTTTAGAGGTGAAGCGCCCTCAAAAAATTGACTGCGGGTTTCCGCAATCCATTACTACTTGGGCTTGCTATTTGGTTTTCAAAGACCGAGCCGCTTGTCTTGCTTCGCGACTTTTGCTACCCTGCGTCTCGCCGGCTTTGTTTCAACCGGCGGGGTTGCAGCTTCTATTTCAGTTCGCAGTCAGCGTCAACTTCACTTTTGCGTCCTGCGGGCTGCTTCGAATCTCGTCGGCGCCGTCCAGTGACTTCCGCCGCTTCTTTTCGAAGGGGAGCGGCTTCTACTTCAGCGCCGCCTTCCCTGTCAACCGCTTGCTGTCAGCTTCTCTCACCGCTTGCCGTCCG
>NZ_RAWK01000417.1 GCF_003612165.1 Corallococcus aberystwythensis
GACCAGGCTCTCGCGGGGCACCTCCACCACGATGGGGGACTGGCCGGAGCGCTGCCGGTTCTCGTCCTCCAGCGAGTAGAAGAGCTGGATCTGCGAGCCGCCCTTCATGACGAGCTCGCCCTTCTGGTTCTCCGCCCAGAGGTCGATTTCGACGAAGTACCGGCCGCCGGAGCCGTGCCGGTCGCTCACGCGGCCCTTGCAGACCACGGTGTCGCCCGGCCACACCATCTTGATGAAGCGGACGTTGTAGCGGCGCAGCTGCCCGCCCCGCGCCCAGTCGCTGATGAGCTGGCCGAGCATGCCCATGACGAGCATGCCGGGGGCGTAGACGGACGGCATGCCCACGCTCTTGGCGTAGAGCTCGTCCACGTGCACGGGGTTGTAGTCGCCGGAGGCGCCCGCGTAGCGCGACAGCTGGACGCGGTCCACCGGGGCCTTGGCCAGCGCCGGCAGCTCGTCACCGACGCGGATGGATTCGAAGTAGAGCTTGCGCGCGGGCATCAGGCGTTCTCCTTGGCGGCACGCACCACGAGGGTCCGGCGGGCGCGGAAGACGAGGTTGCCCTCTTCGTCCCGGCCTTCGTCCTCGATGACCGCGATGTCCATCTTGCCGGACATGCCCGGCCGCTCGAAGACGTCCGACACGCGGGTGGACACGTAGATGCGGTCCCCCGCGAAGATGGGCCGCTCGTAGTCAAAGCCCTGTTCGGCGTGCAGCAGGCTCTTGATGCCCACCCCCAACAGCTCCCGGAGGTCCGCGGCGGAATGGAACGACGCGGGAAACGTGGGCGGCGCGACGATAGTGGGGTAGCCCGACGCTCGGGCGTACTCCTCGTCGTAGTAGATGGGATTGTAGTCGCCAATCGCCTCGGCGAAGCGCCGGATGGCGCCCTTCTCCACCTCGTTGAGCGTCGGCGGCGAGGCGCGGCCAATCGCGTTCTTGTCCAGCATTTCCCTCTCCTGATGGATCTTCAGCGTCCTGACGGAAGCTCGAGCACCGTCATGAGCCCGGCCTCCGCGGCCGTCAAACGTGGCGCGGCATTCACCAGCGCGTTCGCGGTGGCCCGGTCACCCGCCACTCCCCCCGGTATTTCCAGCACCAGCCTGGGATCCGCGTCGATTTCGATGCGATCCCGTGGGTTGTCCGCCCCTACCGCGATGGTCAGCTCCAGGCGGACCCGCTCCTGCCCCTCCTCCAAACCCACCACGGACTGGAACATGCCCGCGACGCGGCCTTTCTTCACGACAAATGCGCCGCCGGTGATCTCCTCCTCGGCGAAGACGGGCGCGACCTCCTCCTCGAAGTCGTCGCAGTCCAGCCCCAGCCCCAGTGCCGCCAGCGCCGCGGACTCCACCAGCCCCACGTGGCCCAGCTCCTCGCGGTCCACCAGGTCGAAGAACTCCTCCTCCGTCAGGCCCGCGCCCACCTTGCGCTGCAGGGCTTCACGGCGCGTGCGGGCGTCCACCACCCGGCTGGCCAGCACCTTGCGCACGGGGCCGCACACCTGCCCCGCGGCGGCCACCAGCCGGTCCAGGACGAAGCCCGGGTTCACGCCGGTGCCCACGATGGCGACGCCCGCCTTCTGCGCGGCGCGCTCCAGCTTCTCCGCCAGCTCCGGGTACTTGAGGTGCGGGAACGCCAGCTCCTCGCAGGTGCTGGCGACGGGCAGGCCGAGCTTCAGCGCGTCCAGCAGCTGATCCATCACCTGGGACAGCCGCGAGCTGGTGGCGTGCAGCACCACCACGCCCTTGCGGCGCCCCACGGCGCGCTCCAGCGAGTCCGCCACCTTGAAGCGCGGCCCGGCCAGTCCCAGCACGTCCCCCAGGGGACGTCCCACCAGGGAGGGCTGCGGGTCCACCGCGCCCATCAATTCCACTTCGGGGGACGACAGGGCTGCCCTGGCAATCTCCTGCCCGATGAACCCCAGCCCCATCACCACCACCGGCACCGGCCCATCAGGGGCTCTAGCCATCGGAGATTGCTCCCGAATTCCAAGGGGTTACAGCCATTTACGTTGGGTAGATGGCCACCATAGAACACGGCTCGACGGGCAGGCAAGCAGGACGTGGAGTCCCGCGTCCTCCGGTTTGGGTGAAACTTCAAGAATTCCGGTAGTTTAGCGGTACTGGAAAGCTTAGGGGGGCCTGTTTGCCCGCCCCTGGACCCGCTATAAGACTCTGAGAAAACCCGCGGCTAATCGCTCGGAGTGTACCTGCTCATGCCCCGAATCCTCGTTGTGGACGACGACGTGCTCATCCTCGCGGCGCTGTCCCGGATCCTCCAGGCGGAGGGTTACGAGGTCGTCACGTACAGCGACCCGGTGGCGGCGTCGCGGGAGCAGGGCTTCGACGTCGTGCTGACGGACTTCATGATGCCGTACCTCAACGGCATCGAGCTGCTCTCGGCGCTCCGGGAGAAGAACCCGCGCGCGGTGCGGTTGATGCTGACGGCGGCGGCGGACTTCAAGACGGCGTCGGAGGCGGTGAACCGGGGCGAGGTCTTCCGGCTGCTGGGCAAGCCGTGGGCCCTGAGCGACCTGACGAGCAGCATCCGGCAGGCGTTCGAGCACCACCGGCTGGTGGCGGCCAACGAGCGGCTGACCCGCGAGGTCGCGGACAAGAACGCGGAGCTGCTGGCCGTCAACGAGGGCCTGGAGCGCCGGGTCATCGAGCGCACCACGGGGCTGCTGGATGGGTTGATCAGCGCGCTGGACTACCGGGACACGGAGACGCAGTGGCACTCGCGGCGCGTGTCCTTGTACGCGCGGCGGCTGGCGCAGGAGATCGGCCTCACGGGGCCCGCGCTGGACGTGGTGGAACAGGGCGCGCTACTGCACGACATCGGGAAGATTGGCGTGCGGGACTCCATCCTGCTCAAGCCCGGTCCGCTCACGCCGGACGAGTGGGTGGAGATGAAGCTGCACCCGGAGTTCGGCTACCGGATGCTGGCGAAGATGCCGTACCTGCACGAGGCGGCGCTCATCGTCCTGCAGCACCAGGAGCGCTGGGACGGCAAGGGCTACCCGATAGGGCTCAAGGGCGAGGAGATCGTCGTCGGCGCGCGCATCTTCTGCCTCGTGGACACGCTGGACGCCATCACGTCCGACCGGCCCTATCGCAAGGGGCGTCCCATGAGCGTGGCGCGCGACGAGGTCCGCCGCTGCGCGGGCACGCAGTTCGACCCGGCGCTGGCGGAGGCGTTCCTCGGTCTGCCGGAGACGGAGTGGGCCCGCATCCGCCGCGAGGTGGAGCAGATGGAAGAGGCGGAGAGCCACCGGTGGACGGGTGGGAACTTGAACGCCCACGGCGAGCCGGTGCCCGCGCGCGCCGCCGGGGCCTGACGCGCGAGCCGCCCGCTTTTCAGGGGGCTCGGATGCCGACGAGGACGTCGTCGATGACCGTGCCCTCCAGGAGCGCGTCCACGACGTCCATGCCGCTGACGACTTCACCGAAGGCCGTGTAGCGGCCGTCCAGGTGCGGCTGCGGTGAGTGGGTGAAGAAGAACTGGCTGCCGCCGGTGTCCTTGCCCGACAGCGCCATCCCCACGGTGCCCCGTTCGTACCGCCGGCGCGTCATCTCGCAGCGGATGGAGTGCCCGGGGCCGCCCTCCCCGTCTCCGCGCGGATCTCCACCCTGCGCGACGAAGTCCGGCACCACGCGGTGGAAGGTGATGCCCCGGAAGTAGCCCTGCTTCGCGAGCGCCACCAGGTTGCCGCCCGTGAGCGGCGCGTCCGGATCCAACAGGACGGTGATGCCGCCCTTGCGCGTGCGCAACGTGAGCGTCGTCCCGGGGGCCGCGGCCGCCGGACGGTACGTGTCCGCGGGCAGCTCCACGCGATTGGAGCGGACGGGGGCACCCGTGAGCGACGTGAGGGACTCGGCCGCGACCCGGCGCACGTTGGCGTGGGGATGCATCAGCCACTCGCGCAGGCGGGCCTCCGCCGCACGGCCCTGCAACGCGACGAGCGCGCCGGCCACCGCCTCTGCCAGGTCCGGCTCCGTGGGGACGCGCGCGGCCAGGGCCTCCACGGCGGGCAGCGCTCCGGCGTCCTTCAGCTTGCCGGCGGTGGCCGCGGCGAGCCCCGCCACCACCGCGTCCCCTCCGCCGATGAGCGCTCGCACGGGGGCCATCGCTTCGGGCACGGGGCGCTCGGAGAGGGCGTCCAACGCGGCGCCGCGCACGATGGGGCTGGCGTGGTTCAGGTAGGGCACCGCGAACGCCGCGCCGGTGGACGTCCCCTTGAACTGGGCCACCTCATGCAGCCCCAGGGCAAGCCACCGGGCTTCGGGCACGCGGCCGTATCCGCACTGGAGCACCTGCTCCAACGCGCCCTGCTGCCGGTCCATCGCCGCCGCGAACCGGCAGTCCAGCCAGGCGAGGTCCGCGTGGGCTTCGTCGGATACGGCGGCGCGGTCGGCCTCCGCGAGGGCGCTCCTCAGGCGCGACAACACCGGACGGCCCCGGAGCGGAAGCCCCTGCTGCGCCACCGCGAGCAGCGCATGTCCCTGCGCGGCCTTCCCTTCCGCCACCTGCTTCGCCCAGTGCCCCGTGTCCTCCAGGGTCATGAGCGGAGCACAAGGCGAGTGGGCCTCGCACTTCGCCGCGAGCTTCGCCAGCGCCCTCGCCGCCTCCGCCACCACACGGGGCGCGGCGTTCCCCAGCGACATGCGCAGCGCCAACGTGTCCCTGGGGCTGCCCACGTCGCCCAGGCCCTTCACGCAGAGGGCCACCACGTCCGGATGCGGGTTGGCCAGACAGGAGACGAGCGTCTCCACGGAGTCCGGCCGCTTCGCCGTCGCCAGGAGGTAAGCTCCGGCGAGGTTCACCTCGATCCGCTCGCGGGGCTTCAACAGCGCGCGGATGGCTTCCAGCGGAACGTCCGCCACCGCCGCCGCGCCCGCCTTGCGCGCCGCCACGCCCAGGGCCGTCGCCGCGGCCTCGGACCAGGGTCCATTGGCCGGAGACAGACGGGCGGTCAGCACCTCCACCGCGCCGGGCGTGGCCAGCTTGCCCAGGGCCTCCAGCATCGTGATGCGCACCCATCCATCGGCTTCCGTGGCCTCGGCGCGCACCAGCGCTCCGGTCAGCGCGGTCCGTGCGTCCTCCGGCAGCGGCTCCCAGGACAGCGCCAGTTCGCCCGCGGCGAAGGCGGCTTCGTCGCGCACGGCCTTGTCCTGCGCCGTCAGCCCCGCGACGACGGCGTCCAATGTCGCCACGTCCTGGATGCGCGCCAGGGCCCGCAGGGCGCGCACTCGGACGGCGGCATCCGGCGCGGACGTCGCGAGCCGCACGAGCTCCCCGCCCCCCAGTGAGCGGCGGTCCTCCCAGTCCTGGATGCGCTGCTTCACGTCGACGGGCGGCTGCGCGGGAGGAGGCTGCGGCACCGTTCGCGCACAGGCGCTCACGAGGAGGAATCCGGCGGACACGGCGGCGGGCAGGCGAGCCATGCTCGAACGGGCTAGGTCAATTCCCCGCGAAAATCCAGGGGTTATGCCGCTGAACAGGTTTGACAGCCGCGCGCCGGGGCCGGGAAGATATCGGGCCGTTTCCCCCCTCCCGGAGCACCGGCCCTGAACTGCCCAGGCTGCAATCGCAAGGTCGCGGACGACACCGCCATCTGCCCCAACTGCGACTACATCATCGACCAGTCCTTCCTTGGGGGAGCCGGGGACGAGGGAGACTCCGGCGATGACGAGAGCACCGGGGTTGGCCCTCCGCCGCGCTCGCGTCCGCCCGCGGCCCGCGCCGCACCGGAGCCCCGTGCGCGCCCTGCCCCGGCCCGCGCCAGGACGGGCGCCCGCCCCGCCGCGCCGCCGCCGGGCGACGACGCCACCAACGTGCGCAGCATGGAGGACATCGCCCGGGAGAAGGCCCAGCGTGCGCCCTCTCGCGCGGGCAGTGGCGCCGCCAAGGCCGCTCCCGCCC
>NZ_RAWK01000418.1 GCF_003612165.1 Corallococcus aberystwythensis
ACCCCCTCGAGCACCCCCTCCAGCCCCGGGTGCGCGCGCAGCGCCGGGACGAGCGCGCGGGGAGCCCGCGAAAGGAAGAACTCGGTCTGCTCGGACGGCATGGCCACCTCCAGCGACAGGCCCACCCACGTGGGCGGGACACGCGCCCCGGCTCACGACGGGCCATGAGCGGACAGCCAGCCCCGCACCTCGCGCACGCGGGGCGCGTAGATGGGCGAGCTGCGCGAATAGGCTTCCAGCGCCTCGCGCGCCAGGGCGAGCGCCCGGGGCTGCTCGGCGCGCGTCGGCCAGAGGACACGGGCGAGGACGAAGCGCGCCCAGGCGTGGTCCGGCGGGGAGATCTCCAACCGCGTGGACAGCGCCACCGCCCGCTCCAACCGCTCACGGGCCTCGCGTGGCTGGCCGGCCTCCCACAACGCCTCGCCCAGCAGTCCGAGCGTCGGCACCACGCGGGGGTGCTCCGCGCCGAGCGTCGCCTCGCGCACCGCCAGCGCCCGCCGCAGGTAGGCGACAGCCGGGCGCACCCGGCCCATGCGCAGCGACACGTGGCCCAGGTTGTAGAGGGCGCTGGCCACCTTCGGGTGCTCCGGGCCCAGCGCGGCCTCCCACAGCTCACGCGCCGCCTCGAAGTGTTCGCGCGCCTCGCGCAGGTGGCCCGCGTCCAGCGCCACCGACCCCAGGTTGTTGCGCGACAGGGCCACGTCCGGGTGCCGGGGGCCCAGCTGCGACAGCTGGAGCGCGAGCGCCTCGCGGTAGACGGCCTCCGCCTCCGGCAGCTGGCCCAGGTCCGAGCGCGCGTTGCCCAGGCTCAGCAGCACGGCCGCCAGCCGCAACCGCTCCCCGTCCCCGCCGCCGCCCAGGCTGGCCCGGGCGCGCTCGTAGTGCGCCAGCGCCTCCTCCAGCTGGCCCTGCCGCGCGAGCGCGTCGCCCAGGTTCGTGCGCATGACACAGGTGGTGGGGTGATCCGCTCCGTAGTGGCGCTCGCCCAGCACGAGCGCCTCGCGGTAGCGCTCCACCGCCTCGGCCACCCGGCCCTGGAGCCGCAGCGCGGTGGCCAGGTTGTTGAGGTACACCGCGCGCAGTGGGTGGTCCTTCCCGTACACGGCGTCCACCAACGTCAGGGCGCGGGCGTAGCGCCGCTCCGCATCGGCGTAGCGGCCCAGGCTGTTGAGGGCCCGGCCCATGCCGGTGAGGGACTCCGCGAGCGCCTCGTCCTGCGCGCCCTCCGCGTGCTCCAGCAGCTTGAGGGCCTGCTCGGCGTCGGCGAGGGCCCGCGCGAACTCGCCCTGCCGGTAGCTCAAGGCGCTGCGGTAGCGGTGCAGCTCCGACGCCACCTCCGCGGAGCCCTCGGGTCCCAGCCGGGCCAGGGCGGCCTCCGCCATGCGCGCGGTGCGCTGGGCCTCCTTCACCAGGCCCAGCCCCTCGCCTTCCGTGTAGAGGAGGCGGTTCCAGGCGTGCGCGGCCGTCTCGTCGTCGTGTCCGGCCTCCGCGACCCGCACGGCCTCCTCCAGCACCTCGCGCGCCGCCGTGAAGCCGCCGTCGGTGCCCCGCAGCTCGCCCAGCAGGAGCAGGGCCCGCGCGAGCGTGGGGCGGTGGCCCAGGCCCCGCAGCGCCACCACCACCTCCTCCAGCCGGGGCAGGGCCCGCGCGTGGAAGCCGGCCGCGCCCTGCGCGCGCAGCCCGTCCAGCTCACGGACGAGCGACGCGAGCTTCGCGCGGGTCTCCGGGGCTTCGGGCAGCGGATCCACCCGGGCCAGCACCGCCCGGTCCGCGCACGCGGCCAGCGAGGGCAGCCGCCGCGCCGCCTCCGGGGCCCGGAGCAGCGCCTCGCGCTCCCCACCCTCGAGCAGGTCCACCAGGACGTGGAGGGCCTGTCGCCGGCCATCCAGACATGCGGCGCGCAGGTCCATCAGCCGCTCGGATTGGGTCTGCCGCACGCGTGTGTCCTCGCAGGACCGCTGCTCCTGGGCCACCAGCGCCTGGGCATAGGCATCCAGCGCGCGCACGGTGGATGCGAAGGTGGTTCCGGGCACGTCCAGCGTCCCCGGGCGGAAGCGCTGCTCCAGCCGCGCCCGTCGTGCCGCGTCCCAGGTGCCCGTGAGCCGGGACTCGAAGCCGGTGCAGACCCGCTGCTCGCTGCCGCCCCGCATCACGGCGAAGCCCGCGGCGGCGCTGATCATCACGCCCAGGGCCAATGCCGCCGGGGCCAGGCGCCAGCGCGACGCGCGCGGAGCGGGCTCCAGCCGTGCGAGCAACGCATCCAGCGAAGGGTGACGAAGGACGGGCTCGGCGGCGAGGCCGCGCAGCACCGCCTGCCTCACGCCAGCGGGCACACGCGTGTCCCGGGGCGGTGGCAGCACCCGGCCCCCGGAGACCGCGCGCGCGCGCTCCAGCGCCGTGCCCCCCGCGAAGGGCCGCTGGCCGAAGAGGGCCTCGTACAGCGCGACGCAGAAGCTGAACTGGTCGCTGCGCGCGTCCGCGTGCTCGCCCCGCCACTGCTCCGGGGACATGTACGCGGGCGTGCCCAGCGCGGTGCCGGCCGGCGTGTCCCCTCCGGGGGGCGGCGCCTCGCGGACGGGGACCGCCGCGGCGCGGGCGTCCGGCGCACCTGGCGGGACGGGCACGGCACGAGCGAGGCCGAAGTCGGCGACGCGCACCTGGCCATCCTCGCCCAGCAGCACGTTGTCCGGCTTGAAGTCGCGATGCACGAGGCCCACCGCGTGCGCGGCGGCCAGGCCCCGCCCCGCCTGGATGAAGCGCGCCAGCACCTCGCGCCACGGCCGGGGTGCCTCCGCCAACCAGCGGCGCAGCGTCCCACCGCGCAGCAGCTCCATGGCGAGGAAGACCGTGTCGCCGTCCAGGCCCACGTCATGCACCGTCACGACGTTCGGATGGGACAGTCGTGCCTGGGCCTGGGCCTCCCGCATCAGCCGCCCACGGGCCTCCGCGTCCGCCACCACGCCGGGCTTGAGCAGCTTGAGCGCCACCTGGCGGTCCAGGTCCGGGTCATGCGCGGCGAACACGGCGCCCATGCCGCCGTCCCCCACGCGCCGCAGCAGCACATAGCGGCCCACGCGAGCCCCGGGATGGGGCATCGCCTCCGGCTCTGGCGGTGCTCCGCGCGGCGGGTTGCGCAGGGACAGGGAGCCCCCACCCTCCAGGCCGGCCAGCACCTCGCAGCACGCCGCGCACCCATCCAGGTGCGCCTCCAGCCGGGCCTGCGCCTCCGCCGGCAGCCGCGCCCGCGCTCCGTCCAGCAGCTCGTTCTCGTCAGGGCACTGAGACATGAAAGAACCGTGAAGCTCTGGAGGCGCGGAAGGCATCTAAACGCAAAGCCCCCTGGGAAACGAGGGCATCGCGGAGGTTCGGAAGGTAGATCCGGACCTGGAGTCACCGCACGTGTCGCAGCGGCGGACGCCTCTTCAGGGCCCGGCGAGTCCTGGCTCCGGCGATTGGACGTCCATGCGCCGCAGCGCCACCACCGTTCCCACGAACGCCAGTGAGCACACCGCCAGCAGCGTCACGTGCACGGAGGTTGGCAGCTCCGCGGTGGACGGCGCGTAGCGAGACAACAGGAACGACGTCAGGTTGTTGAGGATGTGGACGAAGATGGGCAGGCGCAGGCTGCCCGTGCGTTCCGCGAGCCAGCCCAGGAACAGGCCCATCATCAAGGCCATGGGGCTGTGGATGGGGTCCAGGTGCAGGAAGCCGAAGAGTGCCGCGGCCCCTGTGATGCCGGCCCAGCGGCCCCAGCGCTCCACCAGCCGCGTCTGCACGTAGCCCCGGAAGAAGAGCTCCTCCGCCGTGCCCGCCACCAGCGTGCCGAAGAACAGCAACAGCGCGAAAGTCGCGAACGAGCCCTGGCTCACCGCCTGCAACCCCTTCAGCGACGCCGTGTAATCCCAGACACCCGTGAGGACGGACAGGCTCTCCAGCGCCTGTCCCATCGTGAAGCAACCCACGAGCGCGGCGCCCCAGGCCCATGCTGGCAACGGTATCCCCTTCCCCAGCCGAAGCCGCTCCTTCAGCGGCTTCGGAGACAGGAACCCGCCCAGGAGCGCGGCGGCCAGCCCCAGGAGGCTCGACGTGATGACCCCGGCCACCTGCAACCAGGGCATCGTCTTGAGTTGCTCCGTCAGGGCCAGGATGGCCTTGCTATCCCTGGGGTCCACTCCCGTGCGAGCGAGCTCCACCGCCATCGCGATGCTGGCCACCGTGACGCTCACCACGAGGATGCCTGTCAGCAGCAACAGGAACGCCACCAGCACCGTCCACACGCGCGGGCGCGGTGACGCAGGGACCGGCGAGGTGGCGGCGGAGGCTGGCTCGGAGGGGGAATCCATGACGGACGATGTTAGCGCCCTGGTTCGGGAGAGTGGAAACCGCCCCCGTTACCGAGAAGTTCAAGTTGTCGGGGATCAAAACCCAGTGCCACGACAATCACATCGGGATGAAATGACGGTCGCACCTCGGCCTATGGAGTCTCCATATTCGGCTCAAAATCGACCCGGCGCGCACCGTGAATGCCGCCAATTTCAGCACCGAACGCCTGCGCCTCATCAACCAGACAAAACAACCACACGCACCCACAAATCCAATACAAACACTACCGACAGCCCCAAGCGATGACATCATGGAATCTTATTTGATTGGCTGGCTGCGGGCGAAAGCGGTGCACTTCGAAGTGCGGGCGGCAGCAACAGGTCAATTTCCTTCACAGAGAAGGTGAGTTCCTCATCGACCTTGAGCGCCTTCTGTGCCGCCTCATACGCATTGGAATTGGTGTCGGGTGCCGACGCGTAAATCTGAGACGCCTGATGGGTAAGTTCGTCGCGCAACCGGCGTCCCTCATCCTCGGCGATGACGCCAGCACGGAGATCCCCAATAAGATGTATATATTTCTCCCGAAGCAACCACAGCCCATTGGCAGCCTGCCGGTGCTGATCGGCTAGCCGTTCTCTGTTTCGGCTTGCCCCATAAATGGTGAGCATCAGCGCAACAGCAGAGAGAATAACTGCGGAAACCTCTGCCCATCGAGCTTCGGTCACAAGGACACCGATGGTGTTGCCAGCAGTCGCTGCCGTAAGGAGCGCCGCCAAGCGTTTATCGAGGAGCGCCGATCGGTTCAAACCATCGATCATTTTCTGATGTGTTTTGTGACTATAGGCTGCGCGGCCAAACTCATCGCGCACGACATCAAGGAGCGCTGCACTAGCAGATGGATTCTGTGGTAAATTCGTCAGGGTCATAGATTTTCAAGCATCAAAACGCTGCGCCGCCTAGCATCAGCAGAGACCAATCAGCCTGCTGCACGGAAGCTCCGCGCGCCAGCATCCAGTTCACAACTCAACACCAAACACAGCATGACCTTTTCACATCAAAAGCAGAGCCAAGCCACAAGGCCCCACCACCCTACGCGAATATACATCGTTCCAACATCGTCGGCATCAAGGCTAGAGAGTATCTCCGTCTCGATCCAGAGCGAAACGCCGCCGCGTTCATGCCCAATAAAGCGCAAGCCCGATATTTCCGTCAACCGGCCTGAAAGTAAAGCGCAAGCCGGGAACTCTCGGACAGCTTCCGCGCTAGAGATCTACCTACAATAGGGGATACATACTCGCCAACCCACACGATACGTTGAGCAAATCACAGCAGGCCGCTTAGCGACTCACGGGGACAAGTCACCTGAATGCTTAGAGCCTATTTCGGTAGGAGCGAGTGGAACCAGGTGATGATGCCCAGCGCGAAGTGCAGCATCGCGACGTAGGTGTCCTCTCGCTTCTCCCAGCGCACCAGCAAGCGTCGGAAGCGGTTGAGC
>NZ_RAWK01000419.1 GCF_003612165.1 Corallococcus aberystwythensis
CGACCGGGACGAGGACGACGAAGACGACGAGGAGGCGGACGAGCCCCGCACCGGCGCCTCGTCCAAGAAGACCGCCCCCCGGGAGAAGCCCGCCGCCAAGACGGCCTCCCTCCCCACGGCGAAGAAGGCCAAGAAGTAGGCGTTCCAAGACGAATTCCCGCGTTCGAGAAGGGCGGCTTCGACCGCTCGTCAACGCGGGGTGTCATCTTGGGTTGACTCAAAAATCAGTCGACGCCACACTTCCTGCGTCACATGGGCCGCTGACCCTGACTTTTTCCCGCCCTGCGGGAAGCAGGCAGGCAGCGAGCCCCCACGCAGGAGTGGCCATGTCCGCCGGCATCAACACCTACAAGACCGACCTTCGAGAGATCTTCTTCACGCTGTTCGAGCAGTTCGGCTTCGGCCAGGTGGCGGGCCAGGCTCCCTACGACGCCTGGGGCCCGGACGAGGCGAAGGCGGTCCTCACGGAGACGTACCGCTTCGCGCGCGAGGTGCTGGGGCCTCTCAACTCGGTGGGTGACCGCGAGGGCTGCCGGGTGGAGAACGGCGCCGTCTTCACGCCCAAGGGCTTCAAGGACGCGTGGAACAAGCTCTACGAGCAGGGCTTCAAGACGGTGGCGGTGAGCCCGGACCACGGCGGCCAGGGCGCTCCGATGATGCTCCAGGTGACGGTGGAGGAGATCCTCTCCGGCGCCAACACGGCCTTCAACATGTACCCGGGCCTGGCGTTCGGCGCGGCGGAGGTCATCGCGGAGTGCGGCACGCCCGCGCAGCAGAAGCAGTTCGTGGAGCGCATGCTCAACGGCACGTGGGGCGGCACCATGTGCCTCACCGAGCCGCACGCCGGCTCCGACGTGGGCGCGGCCAAGTCCACCGCGCGGCGCAACGCGGACGGCACGTACAACATCCGCGGCACCAAGATTTTCATCTCCGGCGGCGACCACGACATGGCCGGGAACATCATCCACCTGGTGCTCGCGCGCATTGACGGCGCGCCGGTGGGCACCAAGGGCTTGTCGCTGTTCATCGTCCCCAAGCTGCGCATCAACGCGGACGGCTCCGCGGGCCAGCCCAACGACGTCACCGTGGCGTCCATCGAGCACAAGATGGGCATCAACGGCTCGGCCACCTGTGTCCTCAACTTCGGTGAGAACGACGCGTGTCTGGGCGAGCTCGTGGGCACCGTCGAGCACGTGGGCATGAGCCAGATGTTCAAGATGATGAACGGCGCGCGCATCGCCGTGGGCATCCAGGGCGTGAGCCTGGCGTCGGCCGCGTACTACAACGCGGTGGACTACGCGAAGGACCGCAAGCAGGGCTCCCACTTCACCAAGTGGAAGGACCCGTCCGCGCCGCGCGCCTCCATCATCGAGCACCCGGACGTCCGCCGCATGCTGCTGGACATCAAGGCGCACGTGGAGGGCATCCGCGCGCTGATCATCAAGCTGGCCATGCACCTGGACAAGGCGAAGCAGCTGGCGGGCAAGGACGACGACGCGGCCACCTACCACAAGGGCCAGGTGGAGGTGCTGACGCCGCTGGTGAAGTCCTACGGCTCCGACCAGGCCTTCCGCCTCTGCGCGCAGGCCATGCAGGTGTACGGCGGCGCCGGCTACATCCAGGACTACCCGGTGGAGCAGTACACGCGCGACTCGAAGATCTTCTCCATCTACGAAGGCACCAACCACATCCAGGCCATGGACCTCGTGGGCCGCAAGATGGGCCAGGCGGGCGGCGCGCACTTCCAGCAGTTCATGGGGGACGTGGGCAGCTTCGTGGAAGCGCACCGCGAGCACCCCGTGCTGGGCGAGGCCGTGAAGACGCTGGCCGGCGCGCAGGAAGGCCTGATGTCCAGCGCGATGGCGCTGTTCGGCTGGTCGCAGGACGCGGGCCGCTTCCCGCTCATCCCCCTGTCCGCCAACCGCTTCCTCAACATGATGTCGGAGGTCGCCGTGGGCTGGCTGCTGCTGGACGCGGCCGTCATCGCGGAGAAGGCCGCCGCCAGCGTGAGCGCGGACCACCCGGACAAGGCGTTCTACGAGGGCAAGAAGTTCAGCGCCCTCTGGTACGCGCGCAACGTGCTGCCCAACGTGGAGTACGCCGCGCGCCTCATCGCCACCGAGGACACGTCCCCCATGGACATCACCGACGCGGCGTTCGGCGGCGTCTGAAGCACGGCTTCCTGACGCACCTGAAATGAAGAAGGCCCTCCGGCACGTGAAGCGCCGGGGGGCCTTTTCCTTTTCGAGCCTTTTCGAGCCTAGTCGCCTTCGCGCACGCCGATGGCGAGCTGCGCGAGGCCGGCCTTCTTCGCCAGCTCCATCACCTGCACCACGGTGCCGTGGGGGACGCCTTCGTCCGCCTGCACGATGACCACGGTGTCGGGGTTCTGGTTCTTCGCGGCGTCGAAGGCCTGCTTCAGCTCCGCCTCCGCGACGACGTTGCCCGCGAGCACGAAGCGGCCGTCCGCCAGCACCGCCACGGACAGGTCCGTGGTGCGCGCGGTGACGTCCGCGGCGCCGCCCTTGGGCAGGTTCACCTTGAGGCCGGCCTTGGCGCCGCCGCCCGGCCCCTGCTGGGTGATGACCGAGCTGGTCACCATGAAGATGATGAGCAGCACGAGCATCACGTCCGTCAGCGGCGTGATGTTGATCTCCGCGAAGCCCGCGCCCTCCACCTCGTCGTCGCCCGAGCCGGGCGTCTTTCCCATGGCCATGGTGGGCGTCTCTCCTTACGAGGCGGGCTGCGGATCCGGCCGGGGGGCAGGGGGCGTGGTGCCTTCGCGCGAGGGCGTGGCTTCCGGCGGCGGGCCGCCAGCGGTGCGCTCCTTGAGGATCTCCACGAACTCGTCGCCCAGCAGGCGCAGCTCCACCAGCACGCGGGACAGCCGGGCCTGGAAGTAGTTGTAGAAGACCATTGCCTGCACGGCGACGAGGATGCCCACGGCGGTGGCGACGAGCGCTTCCGAGATGCCCGTCATCACGGCCGCGGAGCCGCCGGTGCCGCCGGCCTCCACGTCCACGCCCAGGTCCTTGAACGAACGCATGATGCCGGCCACGGTGCCGAAGAGGCCCACGAAGGGCGTCGTCGAACCGATGGTGGCGAGCAGCCACAGGTTGCGCCGCAGCTTCAAGCCCACCTGGGCGCGCTCGCGCTCCACGGCGGACTCGATGCCGTTGCCGCCGGTGGAGCGCGAGCGCTCCCAGCGATCGAACCCGGCGAGGAAGATGTCGGCCGCCACGGCGTCGGAGCGCTCGGCGGCGGTGCGGGCGGCGGCCACGTCCCCCCGGAGGAGGTGCTTCTGGACGATCTCCCCCAGGTTGCGGGAGCGCTCGCTCACGCCCCAGAGGGCGATGATCCGCTCGACGGCCACGCCCAGGGCCACCACGGAGGCGCCCAGGAGGAGGGCGAGGGTGACGCCGCCCAGGCGAAGGTAATGAAGTAGATCGTTCAGATTCATGATGGATGACCGGGCAGGCGGCCCTGGCTCACACTAGGACATATGAACCGCGCAGCCGCCGCAATCTTCCTGGCCCTCCTCTGTTCGGCCTGCCCCAAACGCCTCGAGTTCGGTCCGGAGGGCCGCATCGAGGACGCCCAGACGCTCTACCAGCACGTGCGCGAGCGGCAGGCGAAGGTCGTGAACCTGGAGGGCGACGCGAAGCTGCACGTCGACTCACCCCAGGGCAGCGGCACGCTCTCCACGTACCTCTCCATCACCCGGCCGGCCCTCATCCACCTGGAGACGTACGACTTCTTCAACCGCCCGGTGGCCTCGCTCGTCGCCGACGGTGAGCGCTTTGGCGTCTACCAGGCGGGGGAGAACACGTACCTCCAGGGCCCCGCGAGCGCGGAGAACGTGTCGCGCTTCCTGCCTGTCGTCCTGCCGAGCGAGGAGCTGGTGGCGGTGATGCTGGGCCAGGTCCCCCTGATGCCTCCGGAGTCCATGACCCTGGAGCTGGACGAGAAGGAGCGGGTGTACGTGCTGAAGCTCCAGCGGGGAGCCGCGACGCAAACACTCCGCGTGGACCCCAAGCACCTGCGCGTGGTGAAGAGCGAGGTCCGGGGCGTGCCGGGCTACGACCTGGCGTTCGAGGACTTCCAGCTGCGCGGCGACCAGCTGTTCCCCAACAAGGTCCACCTCGTCGCCCCCACGGCGGGCACCCAGCTGGACCTGAAGTACACGGACATCCGCCTCAACGGCCGCCCGGACCTGACGCTCTACGAGCTGACGGCGCCCGAGGGGGCGAAGGTGGTGGACGTCGACGCGCGGGGCCAGGAGGTCCGCTCCGGGGGGACGGTGTCGCCCCCGCCCCCCGCGCCGGGTTCCTGAGCTTCCAGGCGTCGAAAGGCAGCGCCCCGGCCCAAACCGGGTACTATGGCGCGCACGACATGGCACAGATCAAGCTTGGAGAACTGCTGATCAAGGCGAACGTCCTGCAGGAGAGCCAGCTCAAGGCGGCGCTCGCCGAGCAGGCCAAGTGGGGCGGGAAGCTGGGCGAGATCCTCGTCCGGATGAATCTCGTCTCCGAGGACATCCTCGTGCGCGCCCTGTCGAAGCAGCTCGGCATGCCGGCGGTGAACCTGGACGCCGTGCAGATGGTACCGCCGCACGTGAAGGCCAAGATTCCCGCGCAGACGGCCCGCGACTTCTCCGTCGTGCCGCTGCAGCTGCGCGACGACGGCAAGACGCTCGTGGTGGCCATGTCGGATCCGCTCAACGTGCGGGTGCTGGATGAGCTGCGGGCCCTGTCCAAGTGCCGCATCGTGGCCAACGTGGCGGGGCGCACCTCCGTGGCGCGGGCGTTCGCGCGCCTCTACGAGGAGACGGCGGAACTGGAGGACGCGGACACCAACTTCAAGGTGGTGGACGCGCAGGGCCGCACCGTCGTGAAGAACCTCAAGGACCTGGACCCGGCCGCCGCCGTCGCCATGTCCCCCAAGCCCGCCGCCGCTCCGCCGCGCGCTCCGCCCCCGCCGGAGCCTCCGCGTCAGTCGGCCGCGTCCGGCAGCCCCGCGGAGCTGCTCAAGAGCGTGGAGGAGGTCCAGCGCAAGGAGGTCGCGGCGCTGAAGGCCATGGTGGAGCTTCTCATCGAGAAGGGTGTTTTCTCTCGCGAGGAATACCTCGCCAAGGTCAAGCGGTAGCCCCCGTCCATGCGCAAGAAGATTGGTGAACTCCTCGTCCAGGCCGGAGTGGTCACGGACGAGCAGGTGAAGCAGGCCCTGGCTTCCGGACGGCGCGGCCAGGGCCGCAAGCTGGGCGAGGTGCTGGTGTCCATGGGCCTGTGCACGGGCCGGGACATCGCGCGGGCGCTGGCGGCGCAGCACGAGCTGCCGTTCGTGGAGATCCCCGAGTACATTCCGCATGCGGTGTCCTCGCTGGTGTCCATGGACTTCCAGAGCGAGCACCGGGTGCTCCTCTTCGCGGCGGAGCAGGACGGCCGCAGCGAGAAGATCCACGTGGCGGTGGAGGACCCGGGCAACCTGACGCTGGTGGACGAGCTGCGCTTCCAACTGCGCAAGCCGCTCAAGGTATTCGTCGTCGCGACGGACGACATGGAGCAAGCGCTCGCGCGCGGCCGGGGCGAGCCCCTGGACATCGTGGAGGCTGAACCGATGGACATGGACGAGGACGATTCGCCGGACATCCTGCCGTCGCCGCCCGCCGCCGCGCGGCCCCCGGCGCCGCCACGGCCGCCCGCGCCGCCGACGCTGGACTGGGACCTGCCTCCGCCGCCGCCCCACGAGTCGTCCGTCGATGGCGCGGAGGTGCTGGAGGACATCCCCAGCACCTCCGCGCCATCGACG
>NZ_RAWK01000041.1 GCF_003612165.1 Corallococcus aberystwythensis
TCAACACTTATAAGGCCGCCGGCAGCGTCAGATGTGAATAAGAGACAGCGATCTCCGCGAGCAGCGTGGAGAAGGCGTCGCTCGCCACGTCGCGGCGGCGCTGGAGGCCACCCAGGAGCAGCTCCTGGTCCAGGGGCACGCCCAGGGTGGAGCCGCCGCCCACGGGAATCTGGAGCGTCAGCTTGTCGGCGGGCATCGTCCACTGGGGACGCACCACCGGCCGCGGCGGCGTCACCGTCTCCGCGCCCAGCACCACGTTGCCGGTGAACGTCACCGGCGCCCGCTCCACGCGCAGGACGACGACGTTCACCGCGTCCAGGCACTGGCACCGGTTGCCACTGAAGACGGTGGAGTCCGCGCGGCGCAGGTACACCGCGCCCACGCCGCCCTCGCTGCGCAGCTCGTTGCCGGAGATGGCGGCGGAGATGACCGCTCCGCCGTTGCCCAACAGCAGCAGCGCGGGTCCTCGCGCGGTGATGTCATTGCCCTCCACCTGCACGCCCCGCTTCGCCTTCACGATGGGGCGCGGGAGGATGGGGATGGGCTTGACGAGGAAGTCCACCAGCGCGGGCTTCACCAGCGCCGCGGACGCCGTGAGGTAGCGCGAGGCCGCCGCGCTTGCGCTCAGTGCGGGCGCGAAGTCCGGCGCGGTGACCGTGAGCGCGCGGTTGAGCACGGGCCCGGCGGCGAACTTCTGCTTCAGCGAGCCGATCTGCACCAGGTCCTCCACGCGCGGCACCGAGGCGAGCGCGGCCACGACGGACGGCGCGGGCTTGCCGGGGACGGTGCGGCCGTCCGAGCCCGGCTTGGGCACCGGATCCGTGGCGAGGAAGGGCACGCGTGACAGCTTCACCACCAGGCCCGTGGGCAGCGTGTCGGTGACGACGAGGAGGCCCGCGCCGCCTCCTCCGCCGCCCTCGTGGCGCACGGTGTTGCCGCGCACCACCGTCTCCCCGCGCCAGTCGATGGCCACCTCGTGGAGCACCGCCTGCGGCAGCGAGTTGCCGCTCTCCAGGAAGACGTTGCCCTTCACCACCAGCTCGCCGGAACCGACGAAGGTGGCGACCGCCTGGCCCAGGCCGGGATCGCCCGCGGTGGGCAGCCCCGCGCACGCGAAGAGGTGGTTGCCGGAGACCACCGTCACGGACAGGTCCGGACGCAGCCGCAGGCCCGCCACCGCGCACGCCTCCAGCCGGTTGCCCTCCACGTCCAGCAGCGAGCCCGGGTCGGTGGGCGCCTCCGTCAGCAGGTGCCCCGCCGCGCCCAGGGCGGTGATGCCGGTGACGGTGTCTCGCACGGTGTTGTTCGCCAGCCGCACGCGGCCCTGCACGCCGGACACGAAGAGGCCGTCCGCGGGCAACGGGAAGGTGTCGAAGACGGGGTCCACCAGGTCGCCGGGGTCCGGGGCCTCACCGCGCGCCAGCTGCTCCAGTGACTTGCGCAGCACGTCCAGGATGCCGTCCAGCTCCTGCATCCCGGTGACGACGGCGACGAGCGAGGCGGAGACCTTGTCGGCGCGCTGGCGCAGGTACTCCTGGAGGCGCGCGACGCGTGACGCGTCGTCCTCGGCGGGGTCCAGGGCCTGCTCCACGGCGCGCAGGAGCACCGCGGCGGCGTGCAGCTCCGCCGTCACCGCGCTGGATTTGGCGATGGCCTCCGCGGCGGTGGTGGCGGGCTCGTCCACCAGCAGGTGCAGGGCCTGACGCGCGGGCGTGCCGCCGTCGCCGCTGTTGAGCGCCGTGATGGCCGCGCTCACTCGCTGGAGCGCCAGCGTGCGGAACTTCCCCTGCACGCCCGCGATGTCCAGCACGCGCTCGTAGTGGGAGAGGTAGAGCTGGAGCGAACCGGTGAGCACCGGTCCTGGCCCAAGGCCTCGCACCGCCAGCACCAGGGCGCCCAGGGCGGACACCCAGCGCTCCAGCGGCTCCGCCTTCACCGGCAGGGGCAAAGGAGGCATGGGCAGCACCGGGAGCACGTCCAGCGTCGTCACGCGGATGCGGTCCAAGAGCCCCCGGGCGATGGCCACCTGCTCCATGCGCTTCTGCGGCTGCGCGATGGCGGCGAGCACCGCCTGATGTGCCTGGAGCGACAGCGTGGACAGCTCCGCGTCACCGCTCACCAGCTCGCCCAGCTGCCCCACCGCGGTGCCGAAGGCGCGCAGCTGCTTCTCCACCGTGTCGTCGGACTCGGTGACGAGGCCCGCCGCCTGCCGGTCCAGGTTCGTGGTGTACAGGCCGATGGTGGCCGTGCGCCCCTGCGCCGCGACGCGCTCGGCGTCCTCCGGCGTGACCTCCACCGAGGGCAGCTGGCCCGTGGTGAAGTCCAGCACCTGCTTGAGCGTGGCGCGCATGCGCTCCACCACCGGCTGGATTTGACCGCCAGTGCGCTCCACGTCGCGGTAGTCCGCCTCCACCTGTGAGGCCAGCGCGGGGTGCAGTTCCTTGAGCTGATCCGACAGGGCCTCCTTGGACAGGCGCAGCTGCACGAGCACTTCCGTGTTCGCCTTCGCGCCCCGGGTGCCCGGCTGGAGCGGGAGCTGCTGCAACGCGGCCTCGGCGAACGTGCCGATGATGGTCTTCTTGGGGCCCACCGCCTGGCCGATGACGGGCTGCCGCGCGCGCTGCACCTGCGCCTCGCGCAGTGCCGCCACCTGGCTCAAGGCTCCGGCCAGGGTGACGAGGGCGGTCAGGTCGTCCGGCGCGCCCTGCACCCGGCCCAGGGCCGCGAGGAGGACCTTCCTCACCTGGGTGGGCAGGCCCTGTACCAGCGAGTCGAAAGCGCCCTTGATGCGCTCCGCGGTCTTCAGCACCGCGTCCTTGCCGGACACGGTGGCCAGGTCGAACTGCGCCACGGTGTCCCACGCCTCCTGGGACACGTCGTCCGGCGCGGTGAAGCTGGACGCACGCGCCAGCGACGAGCGCACCGCGTGCGACGTCTTCGTGTGGTCGTTGAAGCCCTGGGCGGCGCGCATCTCCGCCACGTCGTGCACCAGCGCGTCGATGACGTTGGTGGGCGTGGTCCCCAGGTCCGTCAGCTCCAGCGCCAGGGTGTCCAGCGGACCGTACAGCCCCCGGCCAATCTTCTGGCGTCCGTCCTCGTTCGCGCCCGAGTACTGCAACACGGTGGCGTACATGCCCACCACGGCGCCGTGCACGTCGGCGCGCTCCGGACGGACGGTGCTGCTCGTGACACTGAGCTGCTGGAGCACCACCGTGATGGGCGGCAGCTTCACCGGCCCCGTCACCGGCGGCGGCTGCGTCTTCGTCACCGGCGCGTGCACGCCTTCCACCTCATTGCCCTCCACCGTGATGCCGGAGCCGGACACGACGGCGATGCCAGCCGCGCGCACCTCCGCATCCGGGAGCCCGGGCGCGCCGTAAACCTCCGTCCGGCCCACCTGGAGCAGCCGGTTGCCTCGCACCTGCGCCTCGTCCACTCCGGCGAGCACCACCGCGCCCCGGAGCGTCAGCCGCTCCAGCCAGCGCAGGGCCGCGTCCAGGGGGGCTCGCACGCGGGTCGTGGCGTTGGCGAGCAGCGCCTCCACCAGCGGCCGGGGCCGCGCCTTCGCGTCCGCGCTCAGCGTGCCCTCCAGGCCCGGGTCCAAGCGGGACAGCGCCAGCGTGTTGTCCTCCTGCGACGGCACGTCCGCGAGCGCCACCTGTTCGAAGCGGTTGTCCTCCACGCGCAGGCGGCCCACCGCGCCGCCCGTGCCCCAGGTGCGCACCGCCGCGTCGCCCAGCGCGCGCACCACGTTGCCCCGGATGCGCACGTCGAACACCGGGTGCGGACCGCCCAGCAGGATGCCGAAGCCCGGCGTGGACTCGCCGTCGCCCTCGATGCGGTTGTCCACCACCTCCACGTCCGCGGCGGGCCGGCCGTTGGACTGGCCGTCATCCAGCCCGTCCCCCACGACGATGCCAGCCACCACGCCCAGCACCGACGCGGCGGGCACGGCGGGCAGGGAGATCCAGCAGTCGCGCACGCGCAGCGCCCGGCCCGACAGCTGGATGCCCACCTGGAACAGGCCGTCCGACACGGCGTTGCGGATCTCATTGCCCGCGACGTCCACGCCGTCGCCCGCGACCTGGATGCCCACGGCCGCCGAGCCCAGGACTTGATTCTCCGCCACCACCACGCGGTCCACCGGCCCCGCGAGCCCTCCCTCCGCCAGGTCCTGCACGAGGATGCCCACGTGGAAGCCCTGGACGCGGTTGCCGCGCACCTCCACTCCCGCCAGGCGCCCGTCCGCCACGTGGATGCCCGTGGTCGCCTCCCCCAGCGGCTGGAGCCGGTTGTTCGTGATGGCCAGCGCGTCCACGAAGAGGCCCGCGCGCGGGAAGGACGCGAGGAAGCGCTCCGCGAGGTACGGCGCATAAGGCGCCACCGCGATGCCTGTCGCCGCGCCGACGCGGTTCTCGTCGATGACGATGCGCGCGCAGGTGCCCGTCACGAGCACGCCCGTTGCCTCGGGCCCGGCCTGGTTCGCCTGGATGTGGCAGCGGCGCAGCGTCACGCCGCTGGAGTCCGCCAGCGTCACCACGCCGTGCGGCAGCGTCGCCAGCGCGTCGAGCAGCGGCTTCGCCTCCGGCACGTCCTCCAGTGGCTGCCCCGGGTGCTGGCGTTGCAGCTTGCGCAGCTGCACCAGCGTGGCCACCACGGAGCCCGCCGCGCGCCCCTGGCCGGGGACGATGGCCTTGATGCGGTCCGCGACCACGTCCACGAAGTCGGCCTCGGCGGACGGGTGCTTCACGTCGTCCTCTTCGAGCACCCGGTCGTCGTCCACCTCCACCAGCGGCACGAAGCGCCGGCCGTCCGTGGTGGCCACGCTCGCCTTCACCGCCTTGACGACGGGCTGGAGGCCTCCGCCAATCACCACGTCCTCGAAGGGGGCCTCCACCAGCCTGAAGTCCTCGATGCGCACGTCGCCTTCGAGGCCGCAGCGGTCCACGAAGAAGGCGCCGCCGGAGCCCTGGGTGCGCAGCTCGGTGGCCTCGCCGTCGCCCAGCAGGTGCACGGAGGACAGGTTGCGCAGGAGCACCGGGTGCTCCAGCTTGTAGCGGCCGGAGCGCACGAAGATGGAGCCGCCCTGCCCTCCCATCCGGTCCACCGCCGCCTGGAGCGCTTCGTCGCCGGTGATGCCTTCGAGCAGGTCCTGGTCCACGTCGCCGAAGCTGCGCACGCCGTCGCCCACCACCACCGTGAAGACGCCGGGGCCGATGACGCGCTCGGAGAGCTCCACCAGCCGGTCGCGCACCTGGGCGAGCGGCAGATAGCGCGGACGCAGGTCCTGGAAGGTGCGCACCGTGCCGCCCGTCACGCGCGCCAGTGGCACGCAGTGGTGCACCGGGCCGTGCACGGGCGCGCCCGTGAGCTGCTCCACTTCCCCCCGGGCCGCGCCGTCCGCCGCGCGCACTCGCACGGTGAAGGACCAGTATTCCGTCGCGCGGCCTTCCGTGTTGGCGAACGCCAGCGTGATGCCGTCGTCGAAGCGGTAGCGCACGTTCGGCACCAGCAGGTCGCCGCCGTCCCACCGGCGCACCACCGCACCCTGCGCGGGCGTGAAGGCCCGGCCCAGCGTGCCTCCCACTGGCAGCGAGATGGGGTCGGTGGTCAGCACGGCGCTCGCGTCCGCCAGCTCCAGCTTGCCCGTGTCCGCCTGGACGCCGCGCAGCCGCCGCAGCACCGGCAGCGACGGGCCCTCTGGCTGGAGCCGGGTGACGCGGTCCTCGATGACGACGAGGTCCCCCGCTCGCAGCTTCGCGGCGTTCTCGGGGGAGACCTGGAGCGTCATCGCGTCCGCCGCCGCGTTCGCTGTGAGCGGCAGCACCGTGGAGCCGTTGTCGCGTGACCAGAGCACCACCGGCTGCGCGCCGCCCCGGAAGAACTCCACGCGGAAGTGGAGGTTGTCGGAGCCCACGTAGCCCTCGCCCGTGGAGGCGTTCTCCGTGGCGAGGCAGCGGTCGCGGCACGGGTCCAGCGGCTCCGGCGGGAAGCGGTCCGGCAGCGCTCCCTTCGGGATGTTGGTGGTGAGGCGCGCACCACTGGTGGGAGTGGGCAGGATCTCCACGTCGGTGGCGGCCAGTCCCTGAAGTGCACGCACCTGGGTGACGAGGCGCAGGCGCACGGTGGTGTCCTGGCCGTCCAGCGCGGGCTCCTCCAGGAACGCGTCGTCGAGCTGGGTGGTGGTCTGCTCCCAGCAGTCGAGGAAGAAGAAGTGGTGCCGCGTGCCGTCCGTGGGCAGCACGGCCAGCGGGGTTGCTTCCGGCAGGTCCGGCTGCGCGGAGTAGCGCAGGTCCTGCTCCAGGAAGACGCGCACGCCGTCGAGCAGCATGCGGCCCGCGCCCGGCAGCGTCCCGTCACCGCCCCTTATAATGATATCGGCCCCCAGCGCCGCGTCCTCCACGCGCAGCGCGGTCACCCACGTGCGGGCCACGGGCGGCAGGCCCAGCACGCCCCAGGCGCTCAGCTTCGCCGGATCCACGGTGGCGAACGCGGAGACAGGGAAGCGCACGTCGTTCCAGCCGGTGGGACGCTGGCCCAGGCCGGCGGAGATGACCGTCTCGTGGCCTTCCGTGTCCGCGACCACCACGCGCAGGTCGATGAGCTCGTCGTCGGTGGGCGGCCGTTCGAAGCGCAGACCGATGACGAGCGCGGAGGCGGTGAATGCAGTGCCGTCCGAGCGCGGCACGGCCGTGAGATCCAACGGCGTGGGCAGCGTGCGGCGCAGCGCGATGTGGCCCCGGCTGCGCACCACGAAGGGCAGCGTCTCCGCGTCGTAGCGGTCCAGGCGCAGCTCGCGCGGGATGGTGCGCTCGTCGCCCACGGGCAGCCCCTGCCCCGTCCAGCCGAGCACGTTGCGGATGGGGTCCACGAGGTACGTGTCGACGATGCGGAAGCCGTCGTCGGGCGAGCCCTCGGCGACGTCGGCGGAGCGGCGGCGTGCGTCCACGGTGCGCAGCCGCACCTCCTCGTTCCAGTCGGCGTCGAGGCTCATGCGCCCCATCTGCTGGTAGACGCCGGAGAATCGCCGGGCTTCGTCGAAGCGGGACCTGGAGGTGTACGCTTTCACGGTCATGGTCGGCTCATCCGAATGAGGTCGTCCTGGCTTCGGTCGGCGTGGAAGGGCGTGACGCCAATGGGCATGCTGTCGTCGGTGCGCGCGTACAACTCGCGCTCGTGGTCGGAGCGCTCGCCGTGGGCACCGGGGACTCCGCCGCGCTCGGAGGCGTGGAGCGCTTCGGGACCGTTGTTGTCGCCGGGGACGAGGTAGCCCGGGTCCGTCTGGCGGTGCGACTGGAAGGACACGGTGTGCACCCGTGACTGGTGCGACACCGGGGGCTGTCCGCCGCGAGCGTGGAGGCTGTAGCGCAGCCAGCCCAGGTCCGGCCGGTCCGTGCGCACCTCACCCGCGAAGGCGCAGGAGGAGGCCTCCAGCACGCCCGCCTCCGTGGCGCCCAGCACCGTGCAGTGCCGCAGCCGCACGCTCGCGCCCGCGGCCCGGATGGCGACGGCGTCACGGTCTCCGGCGTCGAAGGTGCAGCCCGCGGCGATGAGGTGCACCCAGGGCGGCAGCTCGATGACGCCGACCATGCAGCCGTAGAGGCGTAGTTCCACGTCGGCGGGAGGCAGCGAACGCCGCGCGCTGATGTCCTGGTGCCCGCCGCCCGGCATCCACAGGCCCACCTGTCCGGGCGCGCCCAGGTTGCACCAGCGCAGGTCCGCCTGCCCTCGTGCGAGCACCAGCTCCAGCCGTCCCGCGAGCCACAGCCCCGCGAGCCATACGCGCGTGGCCGCGCTGCCGCCGAAGCCCGGGTAGAGCGCCAGCGAGAGCCCGTGCTCATCCGCGCCGATGCAGGGGACCGCGCCGGTGTCCGCGGCGAAGAGGGACAACCCATTGTCCAGGCCCTGGGACAGGCGCTCTGGCGGCAGACGCGGCGAACCGATGAGGCCCAGGACCGGGGGCGCTCCGGCGGCGAGTCCCGCCGCGACGGTCGCGACGATGGGCCGCTCCTGGCCTCCGGCCGCCAGCACTCCGCCCGCGCGCTCCGGGGAGATCCACGCGGTGACGGGAAGGCCAGTGCCGGAGCGGTCGCCAGGACGGTCCGGTGGGTCGATGAACGGGAAGTCCGGCTCCGCCCACGCGGCGGGCGGACGGCGATCCGGCGGAAGCAATCCCGCGCCCAGTGAAGCGCCCCGCCCTATCCGCGCGGAGACGGTGACGCGGCCCACGGGTGCGTCGTCCTGGAGCACGACGCGGCCCAGGCGCGGATCCACCGCGACGATGCCGGAGGCGATGCTCGGAGCGAGCGTCGTCCACGGGCCCAGGCTTCGCTGGCGCAGCTTGAACGGATGGCGCCCCAGCCGCCCGGGCACCGAGTAGCGCCGCGCGCCGCCAGCGACGGAGGCATCCCGCGAGTGGTACGCGCCACCGGGCCGGGAGTCGAGCGGGAGCGGCTGGCCCTCGCGCGGCTCGATGAACACCGCGCCGTCGTTGGCGACGTTGAAGCGCAGGAGCTCATCCGGAAGCAGCGCCAGCTCCGGCAGGAAGGCCAGGTAGCCACGCCCGCCCAACGAGAAGACGACCTCCGACGCGGGCAGCGGGACCGGCTCCACCAGGAGCACGCGTCCGTCGGCGTACAGCGCTTCGCCCGGAACCGGAGGGCTCGTGCCAGTGGGCTCCAGCGGCCCCACGACCCAGGCGCTCTCCCCTGCCTTCAGCGTCATCTGGCAGGGACGTGTCGTGTCCGCCCAGACGAGCGACTCCACGCCATCCGCGGTCGTTGCCGCGACGAGCGTGCCGGGCAGGTTCGCCGTGATGGGCAGTGGGGCCAGGGGACGCCAGGCAGGGCTCGCGGAGGCCGGGTCGCAGATCATCACCGGCACGGCCAGTTCGCCCGTCACGGCCTCGCCGCCCAGGAGCACCAGTCCTGGAGGCGTGCTCAGCAGCGTCGCGGCCTTGCGCTCCTGACGGTTGCGCACCGCATGGGGCCGCCACGGTCCACCCGCGACCGGCAGCGACCAGAGGTCTCCGGTGGGTGCGCCGCCCAGGTCACCGCCGAAGACGAAGAGCCGGCCGCCGCGCACGCACAGGCTGGGGGCCAAGCGCGCTGCGGGCTGCCGCGGGCTCGCGGTGTCCAGCCGCGTTCCTGCCGGCGTCGCGGTGTCCAGGCCCGTCACCGACCACACGCCCAGCTTCCCCGAGCCATCCGGCGCCACCAGCAACAGCGCGTCTCCGATGGCTGCCAGGGACATGCCCGGACCGTCCGGAGGCAGCGCGCCGCCCAGCTCCGCCACCTGCCAGGGCGCACCGTCGGCGCTCGCGTCGAAGCGGGCAAGGCGCAGGCTGCCGTCCGCGAGGTGCTGTTCGATGCGCGCGACCCATGGCGCACCGGCCAGGTCCACGCGGACGGCGTTGCTGCGGGGTGGTCCCTGACGGAGGCCCACGGTGAGCGTGCGCCACGTGCCATCCCCATCGCGCAGGCGAGGCTCACCGCTCACCCGTTCGACGAGGAGCGCCGCCGTGGTGCCGTTCAGGAGCTGGTTCGCGTCCGGCGTCACGGTGACGGTGTTCAGCGCGTCCGGGACCAGCTCCGTGGACAGGAGCACCGTGTCCGAGTTCTCGCGCGCGGCGAGCAATGTGAGCCGCCACGTGTCCCCAGGCGACGGCCGTCCCCGGTCCGCGAACCGGAGCGTGGGGGCGGGGCCCACGGGCGCGGTGGGCAGTGGGCCCCGCAGGAGCGGCAGCGCTTCCGGTCCCACCAGCGGAATGCCGTCGACGGAGACGGTGATGGCGTCCGCGCGCTCGGCGGCGTCGGCGTCCTCGGCCAGCGCGGTGGGGGTGAGCAGCATCGCCGCCGTGCGGCCCGTGGTGAGGGACGGAGGCGCGGGTTCATGGCGCGCGGTGAGGCCTCCCGTGAGGTCCGCGCGCTCCAGCGGCTTGAGCCACACCAGGGGGCCATCGCGGTCCAGCGGATCCACTCGGAAGCCCCGGTAGCCGTTGGGCAGGGTGTGCACGGTGGCCGGGGTGACTTCCTCCAGCTCCACGGGCGTCAGGCGCGCGGTGCGGATGAGCGCAATGTCTGGACGCGCCCAGCCCAGCAGGTCCAGCGTGCGAGGCGTCGCGGCGTGGCGGCCCGCGTCCGCGCTCCCCAGCCGGCGCAGGGCCTGGTCCAGCGTCTCGCCCGGGGCGATGCCAATGAGCGGGCCGCGCTCCGGGACACCGTCGCGGGGACGCTCGATGCCGGGCGAGCGGCGGGTGAGCGGATCCGCGAGCCCGATGGGATCCCACACCACCGCGCTGCGGCCGCGCCAGGGCAGCACATCATTGAGGTCCTGGGTCTCCAGCAGCGAGCGGAACGACTCATCCACCTCCGCGTCCCACAGGCTGGTGACGGAGAGCACCTCCTCCAGCGACGCGAGCGTGCCCTTCCGCCGGCGCCACGCCACCGCACGAGCCACCACGCCACGCTGCACGCGAGGGTCGTCGGTGAGCAGCCGGGCGCCCATGAGCTCCGCGAGCAACGGCAGCGCCTGTGCTCCCGCGCGCTCCACGAAGTGGTCATCCCAGAGCTGGTCCACCGCGCGGGCGAACGCGTCCAACTCCATGCCGAGAACGGCGAGCAACTTGAGAAACGGCTGGTCCGCGAGCGTGGAGTCTCGCGCCGCGTAGAGGCCCGGGAGGATCTGGATCAGCCGCTGGGAGGGAGGACTCATGAGGCCCGCACCTCCACGAAGAGCCGTGTCGCGGCCTCGCCGTGACGGCCCGCGTCAGCCTCACGAATACCCAAGCGGTACGCCCCCCGCCCGACCCGGTTCCAACCGGTCCGACAGTCGGACCAGTTACCAATCTCCGGGGCGAGCAGAGGCCCCCTCCAGCCACGGTGGGTGGCGGGACGGGTCCGACGGGGAGCGCCTGGGGGCGCTCGCCAGTCCGGGGAGACCCCTGGCCGAGGTCTTCCCAACTGGTCCGACTGTCGGACCAGTTCATCGGGGACGCCGCCAGAGGGGGGCCTCAGCCGGGGTCTCACCCTCTCATCCTGGGAGAATGAGACCGTGTCCCAGGGCATGAGGCGGTCGCCCGTCGAGCGCATCGATGCGTGGCTCATAGGTCCTGGGCCTCCTCGTAGAGGAGCTCGACCCCATCGCTCTCACCGGACGGCGGTGCCCAGGCGAGCAGTTCGCCGGGCGCGGTGGCGATGCGCTCGAAGAGGGCTGGCGGCGTGCCTTCACGGTGCAGCCGCTGCACCACCACCGAGCGCAGTCCCGCGATGCCCGCCAGCGCGCCGTACACGTCCGACAACTGCAGGTCCTGTCCCAGCTCCACGCGGTCCGGATCCAGCAGGCCCTGCTCGCGCTCCGGATCGCGGTCCACGCCCAGTCGCAGGCGCGTCTCCTGGAGCACCGCGACGGGATCCGCGCCCTTCACCACACGCAGCAGCACGCGCAGCCGCACCTCCACGCGCTGCCGGTTGATCAGGGTCAGCACCACCCCCGGCGCCACCCTCGCCGCCAGGTGCGCGTGGAGCGCTTCCAGGTCGGATGCACCCAGTGCCGCACCTTCCGGGCCGGACACCACGACCTTCAACGACCGGCGGCGCACGGCATCGCGGAACACGTTCGCGCGGTGCACGCCGTCGAAAACCAACGTCAGGGCTTGCACGTCCGGCAGCGACACCGCGCGGTCCATCGCGCCCACCGTGGCCGGTCCTCGTACGCGCGCCAGTGCTGGCACCTCCGGGTCCGTCCCACCGGCCAATGGCAGGGGGTTGAGCGTCTTCTCCACGCAGGGGTGGGGGCTCGCCATCGCCATCAACCGCAACGCGGCCCGGTTGCCGCCCGTCCCCCGCCCGACCCGGTAGCGGACCCGCACCTCCGCGCCCAGTGGCAACGCGGAGCCGTGATCCTCACCACCGAAGCGCAGCCTCGCGGTCCCGGCGGGCAGCGACTCCACCGCGAAGGCCAGCTCATCCGGCGCCGCGTCCAGGAGCGAATCCACCGGATGCCACGCGCGTCCCCCCACTGTCAGGGACACCTCCGGCCTGCGGCCTCCCGCGTGGCTCGGGTCGCGCAGCCACGTCACCGGGCCGTGGAGCAACGGCACCGTGCGCAGATCCAGCGCGGGCACGGCGACCTCCTCCACCGTGGAGCCCTCGCTGACGAGCGTGTTGTTGCCCAGCAGCACCACTCGGTCCAATGAGTACGAGCGCGACAGCGGCGGCTGGAACGTCACCTGCGTCATCGGCGTTCGCTGGCCGGGCGGAATCTCCGTGCGCACCCGCAGCACGCGCAGCGCTTCGCGATAGAGCCGCTCCGTGCCCTTCGCGCCGCCGGGGCCCAGGCGCTCCACGTCCTCGGCCAGCACCAGCCAGTCCCCCGGACGCACCGGAGGCTCCCGCGAAGTGAGTCCGGACGCATCCGTCAGCGGCAGCAGGTAGACCGAGTCCGTAGCCGCTCCCGCCACGCCCAGCGGCCGGGCCACGCCCGCCTCCGCGCCGAAGGCGATGTCGGCCCGGTTCAAGGCCTCGCTGCCCTTCAAGAGGACGAGCTGATCCCGTGCCTCCTGGATGAGGCTGTTCACGAAGGCATCCAGGAACGTGACCATCTTGTCCAACCGGACGGCGTGCACGGTCGGGTCCTCGTCCACGCACGGGGCCAGCGCCTCCTCCAGCGCGGCCAGGGCCTCCGCCTGCCGCTTTTGCAGGTTGCGGAGCTGGCGCGCGAGGATCTCCTGCGACTCGGACAACGCGCCGATGGGACGGCCGGGCGGCGGCACCGCCTGGGCCACGACCTTCTGGGCCTCGCACAGCTCTTCGCAGAGCGCGTCCAACGTGCTCTTGCACGCGGCATCTCCGCCCAGGTCCAGCGTCTTCATCAGCGACGCCAGCTTGCGAGCATCCTGCTTCGCGCGAGCCACCCGCCGTTCTTCCAGCGGACCGTGGCGCTGCACCTCGATGCGATCCTGGAGCCCCGCGACCACCGAGCCGGGCCCGAAGATGCCGCCCGTGGGAGCCGGAGCCCCAGGCTCACCTGCTTCACCCGAGGGCGCGCCAGTGCCTCCACCCGTGCCGCCCGTTCCTCCGGTGCCGGTGCCAGGACCGCCCGTCCCCGTCCCTCCGCCGGTGCCGGTGCCCGTCCCCGTCTCCGTGCCGGTCTCCGCACCGGCCCGAGGAGGCAGGAACGCGCGAAGCTCGTTGAGCTCCGGCAAGAGGCGCAGTGGCGCGAGCGTTTCAAAGACGGCGGCGGCCTCTTCCCCTTCCGCCGCCGAATTCACGGCCGTTCCCGCTGGCAGCGTGCCGCGCACGTTCGCCTTGCAGCGGAAGTGCTGGAGCCCCACCGCCGCGGTGCCCGGGCTCGGCCGGTAGCCGATGTGCCCGAGCAGCTTGGAGACGGAGTCCTCCAGGCGCGCGGTGGCGAGGAAGCCCTCCTCCGCCCACGCCTGCTGGTACGTCCACAGCACATGCAGCGCGAGCGCCACGCTGTCGAGCAGCCCACGTCCCAGGTCCACCGAGGACGGCGCCGTGTACGCGAGCGGGTTCCACGTGGGCGCTTCGTCCAGCCGGGAGAAGACGATGCGCGCCGACTCGCCCAGCCGGGTGCGGAGCTGCTCATGCGTCAGCGACTGGTGCGTGGAAGGGACGCGGCTCATCGCAGCCCTCCGCAGACCTGCACGGTGAGGACCCCTTCCGAGCCCGGCCAGTAACCCCCGCGCGCGGTGGCCACCTCCTCCGGTCCAATCGGAATGACGCCCGACTCCAGCCGCTCCTGCGCGTGGGGCTCCAACCTGCGGAAGCGCTTCACCCGCACCGCCGTCACGCCCGGCACGCGCAACACCGCCTGGTACAGGTCCGCGAGCTGCACGTCGCCGTTCAGGCCGGAGCGGTCCGGATCCAACAGGCCATTCTCCCCCGCGATGGCGCCCACCACCGCGTCGCGTACCTGATCCGCCTGCGCGTGCGCTGAAGCGTCCACCTCCAGGTCCAAATCCAGTGGCACCCATCTGGGCGGCAGCGCTTCCACGTCCACGCCCAGCAGACGGATCTCCTCCAGCTTCTGCCGCACCCCGGCCCACCGGCGCAGCAGCTCGTCGCGGTCCAGCGTGTCCTCGTCGCGCAGCAGGACCGTGACGCGGATGACCGTGCGCAGGTCCCTCTCCACGACGCGCGCGGACGCCCCGGCCACCTCCGGCAGTTGCTGGAGCATCCGCACGTAGTCATCGGCGGTGACGGCGGACAGCGGCTGGGACACTCCCGCCGGCGCGCGGTAACGGATGGAGTCGAGCGACTCCGCATCGCGCCCGCCCACCGCCGGCAGCGGGTTGTCCACGCGCACCAGCAGGCGCACGTCATCCATCGACTGTGCCAGCAGCTCGCCCGCGGACGCGGAGCGCTGCGGATCCAACGGCACCTGGAGCAGCCGCGTGAGCACGCCCTCCCCCACGTTGGCCACTGTCCCCAGGCCAATCCGCAGCGACAGTCCCAGCGCCGTCTCACGCGGAGGCAGCGCGGCGCCGTTGACGCCATCGCCCCAGCGCAGGCTGGCGCCACCCGTGGGGGTCGCGCGCAGCACGAACACCTCGTCCCCAGGCCCCTGGACGGACAGGTCGTCCACGAGCGTCCACGGGTCGTCCTCCACGCTCACCTGGAGCTGGGGCGTCCCGCGCCGCGACACCTCTCCTGGCAGTGGATACCCGGTGGCCAGCACGCTGACCGGATGGAATGGCAGGGCCCACTCGCGCACCTGACTTGCGTCCACCACGGGCGACAACAACGCGCGCCACTGCGCGAGGCTGCGCGCGAAGGGCTCCGCCGAGTCCGACTCGAAGCCCTCCGGAAGCGGCGTCACCGGCAGCCCATGATGCGCGGGCACCACGTTGCCCAGCACCGTCGCACGAGGCCCGGGCGCGGGGTCCCACGGTGCCAGGAACGCCTCTGGCGCGAACCTGCGCGGATCCCACCCGACGAAGGTCGTATCGGTGGCGAGCACCACGGACGTCACGCGCACCACGTGCCCGCGCTCGCCGCGTCCCCGGTAGAGGACGAGCCACCGGCCGGATTCCAGCTCCGGGTAGAGGCCCGCGAGCGTGGCGCCGGTGTCACCCGGCTGCACGGACTCCGCGAGCGTCACGGCCTCCAGCCGGGGGAAGTACGACAGGGGCGACTCGGTGACGAACACCAGCGAGTGCTCGTCCGTGGAGACATTCGCCACCAGTGTGCCGGAAGGGATCTCCAGCACGCCGCCTCCGGTGAGGAACTCCAGCGCGGTGGTGCCGGGTGGAAGCACCGGCAGGTGCAGCTCCTCCAGGCGGTCCTTCACCAGCGCCTCGAGCGCCACCGGATCCAACCGGAACCGCAGCATCACCGTGGCGGAGAGCCCCGGGTCCGGCACGTAGTCCAGGCCGCGCGCGTGGTCCTCCACCGAGCGCCGCAGCCGGGCGTCCTCCAGGAAGCCCTCCACCACGGCGCGCTCCTGCTGGTACGCGAGCGAGTCGAGCTGCGCGGCCACGGCCTCCAGCAACATGGTCGTGAAGTCCGCGGGCCCCCGGTCCTCCCACGGCGCCATCACCGTGCGGGCCCGCTCCAGCATCACCGCGAGCAGCGACTGCGCGTCGCGAGCCCGGTAGTCCACCAACGCGCCAGGGATTGGCCGCTCGGGAGCCGCGAGAAACGCGCGAGGCTGCGGATCCCGCACGTCACATCCCGGCACCACGTCCGGGGCCCACGCCCCCACGAACGGCGCCGGGTCGCGAGGACCGTCTCCCGGGACAGGCACCGCGGCGCGAGAGATGGCCGCATCCGGCACCAGCCGCAGGTCCACGGTCTCCGGAAGAGGCAGGCCCCCGGTGAAGAGCACCGGAGGCACTTCCGGAGCACCGGGCGTCCGATACGGCAGGGGCCCCACTTCCAGGAACGGAGGGCCCGCGCCCTGCGCGAACAGCGAGGGCGAAGCGGACAGCTCCGCGTCCGTCTCCAGCACGAAGGGAGCGCCGACAATCGCCGTGAAGAGCGAGTCGTACGCGCGAATCTCCCCTGGTCCCAGCCGCAGCCCCTGCGCATGCCGGTGCCAGGTGAGCTGCGCCAGCAGCAGCTGCTCCGCCTGAAGCCAGCCCGCGTGCACCGACGTCCAGGCCTCGGTGCGCCGCACCAGCGCCGTGCGCAGCCCACCCTCCAGTTGCAGCGCGGTTCCAGTGATGACGAAGAGGGAGCAGTCCTCGACGGCGATCTCCCCTGGCGTCCCCACGTCCAGCACGGGCTCCAGGCCGCCCAATGGCGCGGCCACATGCAGGCCCACGACGTCCGCATCCGAAGGGAACACAGGCAGTGTCAGCGGCCCCACGACTGAAGCCGACAGCGCGTCCAGCGCGGCGGTGAGCCAGTCCGACCAGGTAGAGGCCGGCTGAGCCGCCACCGGGACAGGCGCCGCCGACACACGGCTCACCTCCACGTCACGAACCGCCACCGGCTCCAGTGAAGGCCCACCCAACACCCGCATGCCCGTGGCGCGCGAGCCACCCGCGACGTCCTCCACCTGGCCGATGGTTGCCTCGATGCCCCGTCCCCCCAGCGCGAGCAGGCCCAGCGCGAACGCGCCCTGCACCCGCTGCACGGTGAAGCCACGCACCTGCAACGCACCCGTCGAAGCCACCAGGAGCCCGACGCTCCACTCCGTCCCCAGCGCCTTCACATCGCTCGCGGACACGTCCACCGCGGACAGGCCCTCACCGTCCCGCGCCACCAGCACCCGAGCACCGGTCGCGCTACCGCCAGACACGTTCGACACTGAGAGCCCGGACACGTCCGCACGCGTGAAGCCCGCGAGCTCCAGGCCCACGCCCGCGCTCACGCCCACGACGTCCCGCACCGTCACGTCCGCCCACTGCGAGCGCCGGCAGACCGCCCGCACGCCGAAGGCCTCCCCCACCGTGGCCTCCACGTCCCCCACGGACAGGCCCGTCACCCGGGCCTCCGCCGCCAGGAGCCGCAGCCCCGTCGCCTCGTCGCCCCGAGCAGCCAGCACCGTGAGCGAATCAATCACCACCGTGCCGTCCGGCGTCTCCACACTCAGCGCCGCGCAATCGCCCGACGCGGTGGCGCGCACCGTGACGTCCGCCACCTCCACCCGCGCCCCCAGGAGGATCAACCCCGCGTCCACCGCCACCACCGCCACGCCCGACACCCCCGTGACGAGCCCGGTGACCTCAAGCGAACCACCCTCGAGCCGCAGCGTCACACCCGGCCCCCCCGTGAGCCGCAGCGCATGCACCGGCGTGCCGATGACCCGGTCCGTGGTGAGCACGCCCTCGCCCACGGGCAGCACCCACTCCACCTCTCCCGGTTGCGCGGCCTGCAACGCGGCCTGTGCCGCCACGAGCGACGCCTCCAGCGGCAAGGTCAGGACACGCACGCTCACGGCGGCGCCTCCAGGTCCCGGCGGAACAGCTCCGCGTGTTCTTCCCCGGTCGCCAGCAGCGTGTAGAGGATGTCCACGTAGAGCGTCGCGTCCTCGGCGCTCACCTTCACCGCGTCCAGGCGCACCTGGTCGCGCATGAACTCCTGCACGTTGAGGCGGATGATGTACTCAGCGGCCGCGGCGGACTCCGGGCTCGCGGCGCCGAACACCATCCGCTGCACGCCGCATCCGAAGCGGGGCCGGTTCACGCGCTCACCCGGCAGCGTGAAGAGCATTTGCTCCAACTGCTGCCGGACCACCTGCGTGGGCCCCACCGTGCGCGGCGTGCCCAGGTCTCCCAGCTGAAAGGGGAAGTGCAGGCCGCGCCCCATCACGCCACCCCGTTGAGCGCATCGCGCGCCAGGTCCACGTCCACCTCGTAGCGGGCCAGCGCCTCCGCCCACACCCAGCGGTGCCGGGCGCCTCGCACGTACCAGGTGCCGTCCATCAGCTTGCCCGCGCCCACGAGCCCCACCGGACGGCGCGCACGGAGGATGCGCGCGTAGCGCAACCCCTGCACCGTGCCGTTCGCCTCCGCCAGCCAGTCCGCCTCGCGGTAGTCCGACCACGCCAGGTTCTCCACCTCCGGCACGTCGTGCGGCACGTCCACGTACTGCAGGCCCACCGCCTTCGTCTGGGGCCGCTTGGGCAGCACCGCCGCCATGCGGGCCTTCAGGATGTCCGCGCGGCCCGTGGGCCCCATGCGAGGAAAGCGCGGCGCCGTCACCGTGGCGGAGCGGATCCGCCGCGTGCGCTCGTCGATGTGCTCGCCATGCAGCTCCGTGGGCCGGTGGCTCTCCCAGCGCGCCTTGAGCTCGATGACGGATGGCGTGGAGCGAGGGATGAGCGACAGGTCCGGCTGCTTCGGGCCGTCCGGACGCGGCAGGTGGAAGTGGCCCACGCACTCCAGCGCCGCGTTCGCGCCCGCGCCCACCGGCCCCTGCTTGCGCTCCACGAAGGCCTCATACCCATTGCGCCGCGCGAGCCACCGGATGAGCGACGCGTCCGTGCCACGCTGGAGCACCACCGCCCGGTCCGGGTCCCGCACCGGCGCCGTCTCCTGCACGTCCAGCGCGAAGCCATACTCGCCGTAGAGCTGCCGCACGATGCCCGCGTCGGACAGCCCGCTGAACGAACGCGTGCGCTCCTCCAGGTGCATCAGGCACGACGCGTCCAGCCCGTACACCTCCAGCGACGAGTCCGGCACCCGCGAGGGGCCGAAGTACGGCTCCACCGCGGTGATGTAGCCGTCGAACACCACCTCCTGCACGTCCGGCGCCTCGCTGTCCGGAGCACCCAGCCCGAAGCTGATGGTGACGCGCTTGAGCAGCGCGAAGCGCCCATCCGCCAGCGCGTCCCAGTCCCCGGAGTCCGTGGGCGCCATGTCCAGGGACAGGTGGAAGGACGACGCGTCGTCGGTGCGCTCATCCACCTCCAGGCGTGACACCCGGCTGCGGGCGTCCGTCATGGGCTGCCCGTCGATCCACAGCTGGAGGAACGCCGCGCGCTGCTCCGCCATCAGGGCTTCTCCGGGATGAACAGCACCGTGCCCGGCTCCAGCAGCGCCTCGGGCTCGAAGGTGGGGTTGGCGTCCACGATGCGCCACGCCTGGAACGGGTCGCTGAAGTAGCGCTGCGCGAGCAGATCCAGCCGGTCCCCCGCCACCACCTTGTGCAAGAGCGACGTGGGCGCGCGCGGCGCCACGCGAGGCACGTACAGCGACACCGTGGAGCCCTCCGGGCCCAGCGGCACCGCGTACGTCGGCAGGTCCTTGTGTCGCGAGGAGGGGTCGCTCATGGCCGCCTCTTCAGCTCGCCCCGTTGAGCTTCACCTGCGGCGCCAGGGCCTGGGCGATGAGGGTGCTCGCGTCCGCGCCCTTCACCGCCGCCAGGTCCTCCATGCGCAGCCGCATGTCGCGCAGGTTGGCGAACGCCTGGGCCACCTTGTTGTTCGCCGCGTTCTCCCCCACCTCCAGGATGCGCATGCGCAGGTCCACCTCCGCGCGCAGCGGGTACAGCGCCGGGTCGAATCGCTGCTCGACAATGGTCATCCCGGTGATGACCACCGGGAAGGTGCGCGGCCCCAGCATCAGGAGCAGCTCCGTGGGGTTGAGCGACACGAGCTTCGTGGCGGGCTTCTTCTCCTCCTCGCCCGTCTGGTCCTTGCCCAGCGCCATGCCCTCCAGGATGGCCAGCTCCGGCAGCACGCCCTGGGTGCCCTCCCCCTTCGTGTCGCGCAAGAGCGCCTCCGTCACGTCGAAGACGAGCTTGAGGGCAATCGTCTCGCTCTTGGCGTGCAGGCCGCCGCCGCGCTGGCCATCGGTGAGGACCTTGGTCTGCTCGGGCGTCTTGCCGGGCTTCGTCTCCCACTGGCCCGCGCGCGTGCGCGTCACCGTCTCCGGGTTGTACTGGAAGCGCAGCGCGCGCACGGACGGCTCGGTCTTCTTGTCATCGGCCGACTGCGGCAGCGTCACCAGCATGCCCTTCTGGAGCTGCTGGTCGAACGCGATCAGCGTCGGGTCCAGGTTGCGCGTCATCCGTTGCCCCGGGCGCTGGGGGTCTCGCGCTGGGCGAGGCTGCGGGCGATGGCTTCATTGTTCTTGTCCATCAGCGTCACCACCGTCTGGGTGAACAGCTTCACGAACTCCTTGGGGTTCTCCGGCACGCTGCGCAGCATCCACGCGAGCTCACGCTCCAGCTCGCGGCGGGTGAGTCCAACCTGTCCTTGCACCGGGGGTGGGGCCATGGCGTGCGTCCTCCTTCGTCAGCTCCAGCCATCCACCAGCGGACGGCCTTCCAGCTCGTTGCGAAGCAGCTCCAGGTAGCGCCACCGCCGTGTCCGCGGCAGGGCCAGGATGTCCCCCTCCGACCAGTGGTAGTGGTAGGCCAGGACGTGCACCTCCGTCTCCAGCCGCGCCGCGCCGCCCCGCAGCTCGCGCGCCAGCAGCGCGAACGGATCCAGCTCCAGCTCCAGCCACGCGGAGCACTTCGGACAGCGCGCCAGCAGCCCCAGGTCCGGAGCGGATGAGCCCTCCGCCAGCGTCAGCGCCACCGCGTGCCGCGAGCGCGAAGGCAGCGAAAGCCATGTCGAAGGCGACAGCGCCTGCCCGTCCACCACCACCAGCCGCGACCACAGGAGCGCGGCCCGCTCCGCCCGGGTGCCCCGCGCCTCCGCGAGCAGCGCGTCGTCCTCGCCCGTCGGCTCGCGGACCTCGGCCCGCCCTTCCGGCAGCGCCACGGCGAGCACCTCCGGCGCATCGTCCACCCGCTCCGGAGAGAGCGCGGACAGCCGCACCTCCACGTCCGCCATCGCCTCGCAGCCGGGCGCGGGACACCTCGCCACCAGCGTCACGCGGTCCCCGTACATCCGGGCCCGCAGGTGCAGCGCCAGGTGGTGCCGGTCCCCCCGCGTGAGGCAGGCCGCCAGCTCCGCGTCCACGCGCGGGTAGTCCCCCAGCCGTCCCAGGCACGCCGCCAGCAGCTCGCTCACCGCGCGCGGACCGGGACGCTCGCCGGCCTGGGCCAGGGCCCATTCCTCGCGGCCGGTGAGCGGGCGCAGCTCGCCCTGGCGGTGACAGCGCCCGTCCTCATCGAAGAGGCCGTGCGGCAGCAGCACCGGCGTGGAGGGTTCCAGGAGCACGTCAGATCACCGCCTCCAGCGTGAAGCCCTCGTGCTGGACCTCCACGTTCTCGATGAGGATCTCGTTCGCCTCCGCGGCGAGCTCCGACATCGCGGTGAACTTCGAGACCCACGCGTTGCGCAGCACGAACTTCTTCACCGCGCGGTTGAAGTCCAGGTCGTAGACCAGGATCTCCACCGTGCGCCGGTAGTCCGGCTCGGCCGAGCGGAAGCCGGGCGTGGCCTCGTGGCGGATGAGCTGGAGGGCCCAGTCCCGGAACGTCGTGTCCTGGGTGAGCCCCGCCTCCAGCGTGAGGGGCTCGTAGTGCACGCGGCCCGGGGACAGCTCATCCACGGAGGACGGGCTGTTGCCGGAGCGGAACTTCACCACCTCCACGGTGCCGGTGATGCCGGAGATCTTCCGGCACGCGGCGACCTCGATGTTGTTGAAGAGCACGCGGAAGTTGAAGTTGCGGTACGGGTCGCGCTTCGTGGATTCGACGAATCGGGGCATGGCTTCACTCCTCGAATGGGGACGTCAGGGGGTGGCCGGGGGCATGGACAGGACGGGCCGGGGCACCGGCTCCCAGCCCTCGTGGGTGAGCTCCAGCGACAGGAGCGCCACCTCCCCCGCCATCGAGTCCAGCTTGGGCAGGGCGTGGAACTTGCTCACCCACGCGTTGTGCACGTGGAAGCTGCGGATGCGCGCCTCCATGCCGCCGGGCGCGGGCACGGTCGTGGGGTGCGCATAGGCGTCCCACAGGTCGATGAAGAGGTCGCGCTTCACCGGCTCGCCGGGCGCCTTGCCCGTGCGCGCGAACTCCAGCACCGCGCGCGCCCAGCGCTCCAGCGTGTCGTCCAGCGCCAGCCCCTGCTCCAGCACCAGCGGTTCCCAGTTCACCTTGTGGGGCTGGGCGTAGCGGTGCAGGTTGTTGCCGCCCTCCCAGGTTTCATACGCGCCCACGTTGACGGACAGGCCGGACACGGAGCGCACGCCGGCCACGTAATCGCCGGCCGCGGACGTGCTCATCCGGAGCCGGAACTGGAAGGTCCGCAGCGGGTTGCGGGCGTTGGCGGGGACGGGCGTGGGCATCAGGCCGCCAGCAGGCTCTTCTGGCTGATTTCGATGACCACGAACTCCGCGGGCTTCAGCGGCGCGAAGGACACCTGCGCGGTGACGATGCCCGCGTCCACGTTCTCCTGCGGGTTGGTGCTCCGGTCGCAGACGACGCTGAAGGCCTCCTCGGGCGTGGCGCCCTGGAAGGCCCCCTGGCGGAACAGCCCCAGCATGAAGGACTCGATGGAGACGCGGATGCGGCCCCACAGCTCCTCATCATTGGGCTCGAACACGGACCACATCAGGCCGCGCCGCAGCGACTCCTTGAGGAAGAGCGCCGTGCGGCGCACCGGGATGTAGCGCCACTCCGGATCCGGAGACAGCGTGCGCGAGCCCCACGACACCAGCCCCACGCCGGGGAACTGGCGCAGGCAGTTGAGGCTCACCGGGTTGAGCAGGTCCTGCTCCTTGTCGATGACCGGGTACTGGAGCCCCAGCGCGTCGGAGAGGGACGCCTCGATGCCGGCGGGCGCCTTCCACACGCCACGCGTGGTGTCCGTGCGCGCGAAGAGTCCCGCCACGTGGCCGGACGGTGGCACCAGCCGCGTGGGGTTGCGGCCCACGCCCACGGAGTCCGCCACGCGGATCCACGGGTAGAACATGGCCGAGTTCTTCGAGCGCGAAGGCAGCGCCTCCACGAACTGCTTGGCGTCATCCGGCACGACGACGAAGTCCTTGTCCACGCCGCCGGGGCCGTCCGCGAGGAAGAAGCAGTCCCCCCGGTTGTCGCAGTACGCGATGCCAGCGGCGATGAACGAGACCTCGTTCTTGCCCGGCAGCGCCACGATGTTGACCTCCTCCGTGTCCAGCGCGTGCAGGCCGGTGCGCAGCGTCGCGTCGCCCGCGAAGTCGGACGTGTCCAGCAGGCCGCGGCCGTCGTCGCCGCCCAAGAGCCGCACGTTCGTCACCACCGCCGGACGCACGGCGGGGTTCGCGGGCGAGTCATCCGAATAGCCCCGCGCACGCGGCGCGAAGCCCAGCTGCCGGAGCATGGTGGGCACGGTGGGCTGGAGCGTTTCGCTGAGGGCCAGCTGGAGCCCGTCGAAGGTCTCCGCGCCCAGGCCCGGCGTACCCGCGGCGGCGGTGCCGGTGAAGCCGGTGGCGGAGAGCGACAGCGTGGACGTGCCCGCCGCCGTGGCCAGGCCCGTGACGACGGTGTTGCCCGCCGGGTCCGTCACCACCGACGCGACCTTGCCCGCGAGCGCCGTGGCCAATGACTGGTTCAGCTCCGCGGGAGTCACCGCACCGGGATTCGCCGCGAGGATGGGGATGGGCACCACCGTGGTGGCCCCTGGTGGCCCGACAGTGACCTTCGCGTCCTCCGGATCCAGGTCGTACGTCGCGCCGGTGGGCTTGGGGATGGTGAGCGTGGGCCCGGTGGCCACCTTGAGCGAGATCTCCGGTGAGTCCGTGCCGCCGATGACGAAGGTGTTGGTGAGGCCCGCGGCGGTGACGGCCTGGGTGAGGAAGGCCTTGAGCTGGGTGGCGTCCAGCTGCGTGCGGCCGTTGGCGAACGTGGCGGCCGGCACGGCGGTGAGCACCAGGGCCTGGGTGACGAGGACGTCCAGCGTCGTGCGGGGCAGGTCCGGCTGGGCTTCGTCCCAGGTGGAGAGCTGGAGCTTCGCGCCGTCGTAGAGGCTGTACTTCGTGCCGGACAGCACTGCGGCCTTGAGCTTCGGCGGCACGCCGGGAACCAGCACCGATCCGGGCGGCTGCGTGGCCAGCTTCACCTGGAACTCGTCGCGCACGCGGAGGTAGCGGGAGATGTCGTTGATGCGGTCGCCGACGTAGTCCTCGCTGGACGGGTCCATGCGCACGTCCTCGAACGTCTCCAGGCGGCGCGTGGAGCCGGCCTCCGTCCAGGTGACCTCCACGCGGAAGGCCTCGCTGGGGAAGTTGATGGAGTCGCTCACGTGGACGCGCAGGTAGTCGGACCACTCGCCCGCGCCCCGTGCCAGGAGCGTGAGGGCATTGAGGCCGCCACCCGCGCGCGAGGCCAGGGGCACGGACTCACCGGCCAACGCATCGGAGGGCAGCACGCGCACGACGTAGGCGCGCCGTCCGCCGGAATCGAAGAAGGCCTCCACCGCCTGCGCGACGAGCCCTGCCTCCCCGGGCTCGTGGCCGCCGAAGGCGCGCTCGTACTCGGCGAAGCCGGTGACGAACTGCGCCAGGGCCGGGATGCCGCGCGCCGTGCGGCCGACGAACGCCGCCGTGGACGTGCCTACCCCTTCGATGGGGCGCGCACCGGCACTGATCTCTTCGACATAGACACCCGGATGCAGTCGCTCAGCCACGTTCATCCTCCTGGTTTCAGATGGTCCCGCGCCTGGCGGTATCGACTTCGACGACGGAAGTTCCCGGGTGGCCGCTGGCGCCGCGCGAAGCCCCGCGCGCTGTGAGGTCCACCAGGGGCTTCTCGACAAGGCGTGCGGTGGTGCGCGCGTTCGGCTCGTCCATGAGCGCGGAGACGCGGTAGTCCACGCAGCAGCGGTACAGGTGGTTCAAGAGGTCGTCGCGGCGGCGCAGCTGGGTCTGGAAGAAGAAGCACTCCTCCTGGAACACGAGCGTGCGGCCCCGCGCCCAGTCCCCCTCCACGGGCTTGCTGAGCGTCACCGCGTCGCCGTCCACGCCCAGCACCAGCGCCTGGAAGCGCCGCTTGCCCACGCGGTAGCCGTCCTCGCTCGCGCCCAGCACCACCACGTCACCGGGCTTGAGCCGAGGCGCCGCGGTGATGGAGCGGCGCAGCGCCGGGTCCAGGGGCCCCACGGGCTCCGCCACCAGGTGCAGGTGGTCCACGGTGAAGTCCAGCGGCGTGCCCGTCTGGGCCCCCAGCGTGAGCACCATGTCGCTGGCGGCGACGGTGGCCCCCGGCGCGGCGACGGGCGGCGCGGGCGTGGCTTCCAGGTCCAGGAGCGGCTGCGGCGTTCCGTCCACGGACAGCCACACCACGCCCTCCCCCGCCTCCAGCCGCGCGTGCAGCGCCACCCCGGCCTCCAACTGTTCCGCCGCCAGGCGCCAGCGCGTCTCCGCGACCTGGGTGCCAGCTCCCTGGGCCAGCGTCGCGGTGGCCACCACCTCGCCCATGAGCCGGGTGCCCACCTGTTCGTAGCGGACCACCAGCCGCAGCACGGGCTGGGCCTGCGACATCAGCACGGCCACCGGCAGTGTCTGCGCGGCCACCGCTCCGGGCGTGACCTTCAGCCCCACCGACAGCGCCAGCCCCTCCGGGGCCGGATTGCCGGCGTGGAAGGCATCCGGCACGGCGGGCGTGGGGTAGACGAGGACGGAGGCCGTGCCGGTGCCGGACAGACGCAGTCCCTCGGAGGCAGGAAGGAAGGACGCGCCGGGCGTCAGGTCCACGCGGCCCCCGCGTGCGCGCTCCAGGTTCTGGTCGCTGGCCTCCAGGTGCGCCAGGGACAGGAGCGTGGTGGGCTCACCGCGCGTCAGGAGGCGGAGCGACGTGGCGCCGTCGAGGACATCCTCCGCCAGGAGCGACGGGCGCAGGACCATCTGCCCACGCGTGGGGATGGAGAGCGCGACCGTGTCCATGATGGACGCCAGGTCCACCTGCGAGCCCGCCCACAGGTCCACCTGCACGTCGATGGCCATGGCCTTGGGCGCGCGGATCTTGCTGAGGAACGCCCTGCCCTCCTGCGCCCGCTCCGGAGGCTCCAGGCCCAGGGGGCCCGCGATGCTCCCGGTGACGGGCAGCACCTCCACGCTGGAGCGGAACGCCATCGAGGCGATGCCCGGGTCGGAGCTGAGCGCGAGCCGGCCGCCCTCCGCGTCCCAGCGCGCGGCGACGGCGGCGAGCGCCTCCAGCAGGAGGGGGTCCGTGAGGGGAGCGCCCGTGGGCTCCTGGAACAGGCCGCCGGTGAGCGCATCCGCCAGCTTCGTATGGATGGCGGCGGCGAGCGCGGGGCCCGTGGCGGTGGAAGCGAATGAGCCACCGGGAAGGCCCGTGAGGGTGACGGTGGCGCGGCCATCCAGGCGCAGCTTGAGCGAGCCATTGGGGGGCACGCTGTCCGTGGGAGCGCGAGGCCTGCCGATGACGTGGCCCGGAACGCGGACGGTGGCGACGCCGGTGCGGCCGTTCTCGCGCTCGGGTTCAGGGAAGAGGCCCAGCGGACCGACGACGGAGAGGAACGGCACGCGGGAGGGCCGGTAGCCCTCGTCCACGTAGCCATGCGCGGCGAAGACGCGCACGTCGCCGCTGCGCAAGGCCATCCGGCCCTGCCACAGCAGTCCACTGAGGATCTCGCGTATCACGCGAAACGACCCTCCAGGGCAGTCCCGTGTCTGGTTTCAAGCTGCTGCGTCACGGCACCCCCCGGCACCCCGCAGAACCGCCTGTTCTCCGCATGTGATTCACGGAGGGCGGCGACAATGAACCAGGACCTCGACGCACGTCAACACTGCACGCATGTCTGGCTTTTACGAAATGTGTGTCAATTCTGACGGCCCTCTCCTCCCACGGGGAGGGGGCGACGGAGTGGTTGTCCGCTGTGTCGCAAGCCATCTTCCCGGAAGGGGGATGGGCGAATGCGCTTCGAGGACATCGTGGACCTGGCAGCCCAGTTGTTCGAAGCCTCGGGCGTGGCCGCGATGGTGGTGGGCGCGCTGGTCTCCGTGGTGTTCGCCGTCCGGGACGCGCGGGGCCCGCTGCGGGTGAACGCGTACCGGATGCTGCGCCACTACCTGGGACGGGCCATCCTGTTGGGGCTGGAGCTGCTCGTCGCGGCGGACATCATCCGCACGGTCGCGGGGGCCCCCACGCTGCGGCAGGTGGTCATCCTGGGCCTCATCGTGCTCATCCGGACCTTCCTCAGCTTCACGCTGGAGGTGGAGATCGACGGACGCTGGCCCTGGCAGCCACGCCCACGCGAAGAGGACCGCCCCGGGAGCCCGCGCGGGAAGTGAGGGCCCGTCCCTCCGGCTGTCTGTCATTGAGGGCACAGCCAATCAGCGGCTGCGCTTCCAGGCGGGCGCGGATTGCCCTCATGGGCATGGGATGCACACCGTCCAGGTCAGGCCACTTCCATGGTGGGAGGCGGCGTCACGGGGCCCTGCCTCCAAGCTCGCCGGGAAGGGTCGGTCATGGGAGGCGCGCGTGGAGAGTCCCAGCGCTAGCTTCGATCCAGCGGCCTCCGAGGCCTTCACCGACGCGCACTCCCGGCTGCTCCTCGAGACGCTGGTGGCCAGCACGCCCGTGGGGCTCGCCGTGGTGGACATGGAGCAGCGCTTCGTCCAGGTCAACGACGCGCTCGCCGCCATGAATGGCATTCCGCGCGCCGCCCACCTGGGGCGCAAGGTGCAGGAGATCGTCCCGGAGATGTGGCCCACGCTCCGCCCCCAATACCAGCGCATCCTGGAGGGTGGCGGGTCGCAGACGGTGGAGGTCGTGGGCGCCACCTCCAAGGAGGCGGGCGTGGAGCGCCACTTCCTCGTCAGCTACTACCCGGTGCGCACGGGCCCGGGCGTGCTGCTGGGCATTGGCGTCATCATCGCGGAGGTCACCGAGCAGCGCAGGGCCCACGACGCGCTCCGCGCCAGCGAGCAGCGCTACCGCTCGCTGGTGGAGGCCATGGCGCAGCCGGTGTGGACCACCAACGCCCGCGGCGAGGTGGTGGAGCCCGCGCCGCGCTGGCTGGAGTTCACCGGCCAGACACACGAGGAGCACCTGGGGCTGGGCTGGCTTGCCGCCATCCACCCGGATGACCGCAAGCGCGTGGTGCGCGGCTGGGTGGACGCCCTGCGCACGAAGACCTCCTATCAAGGTGAGTTCCGCCTGCGCTTCCACGACGGGGGCTACCGGGACGTGGTGGGCCGGGCCGTCCCCGTGTTCGGCGACAAGGGCACCATCCGCGAATGGGTGGCCACGGCGGAGGACATCACCGAGCGCAAGCAGGCGGAGGCCCGGGCGGAGAACGAGCGCTCCAAGCTGCGGGCCGTGCTGACGAGCGCCCCGGCGTCCATCGCCATCCTCTCCGGCGAACGCCAGGTCTTCACGCTGGTGAACCCGCGCTACACACAGCTGGCACAGGGAGCGGAGCTGATGGGCCTCTCCCTCAAGGACGTGGACGACCCCAGGGGCACGCACTACGCCAAGCTGCTGGAGGAGGCCTTCACCCACGGCGAGCCGGTGACGGAGAAGGAGATCGCGATCACCGCTGACTTCCAGGGCACCGGGGTGGACTCCACGCGCCGGTTCGACCTCGTCTGCCAGCCTTTGCGCGACCTGAGCGGCCAGGTGGACTCCGTGTTGTCCTTCGCCATCGACGTGACGGAACGGGTGGAGGCCCGGAAGAAGCTGGAGGAGTGGGCCGCGTCGCTGAGGAACCAGCAGCAGTGGTTGGAGGCGGTGCTGGACCGGACGCCGGTGGCCATCATCCTGGTGGAGCCCCGGACCGGCCGCATCGTCTTCGCGAACCAGGCTTCCCGGCAGATGGCGGGGGGTGAATTCCCCGGGGGCCTGCGGGCGGAGAACTACACGGGCGCGCACCGCTTCACGGACGAGGCGGGCCGGGAGCTGTCCATGGAGGAGATTCCCGGCGTCCGGGCGGCGAAGGGCGCGCCCGTGCACGGGGAGCCGGTCATCTGGCACACGCCCACCGGGCATTACTCCCTGCTGGTGGAGGCGGCCCCCCTGCCCGCCCAGCACGGCCATCCGGAGGAGGTCCTCCTGGCGCTCCAGGACGTCACCGAGCTGCGCAAGACGCAGGCGCAATTGCAGCACGCGGTGTCCCTGCGGGATGAATTCCTGACGGTGGCGTCACACGAATTGAAGACGCCGCTGACGCCGTTGCAGCTCAAGCTCCAGTCCCTGATGAAGGACGCGCAGACAGCCCAGACGCTGGAGGCGCTGCGGGAGCGCGTGGTGAGGACGGCGGAGACCGTCTCCGGGCAGGTCCGGAAGATGACCACGCTCATCAACGACCTCCTGGAGGTCACGCAGCTGACGGGCCCCTCCGCGCCGTTGCGGCTGGAGGACGTGGACCTGGCGGACGTGGTGCGCGACTCGGTGGAGCGCTTCGAGGCGCAGGCGTCGAAGGCGGGCTGCCAGCTCATCGTCGATGCGGCCCCGGGAGCGGTGGGCCGCTGGGACCGCCACCGGTTGGACCAGGTGGTGAGCAGCCTTTTGTCCAACGCGCTCAAGTACGGCCCGGGGCGCCCGGTGACGCTCCGGGTGGAGCGGCTCCGGGACCGGGCGAGGTTGAGCGTGAGGGACGAAGGCATCGGCATCTCGCCGGGCAGCCTCCAGGCCATCTTCGAGAAGTTCACCCGCGCGGTGTCCACCCGGCATTACGGAGGTCTGGGATTGGGCCTCTTCATCACCCGACAGATTGTCGAAGCCCACCACGGCACCCTGCGCGCGGAGAGCCAGCCCGGGCAGGGTGCGACGTTCATCGTGGAGCTGCCGTTGGTGTAAGTCTTCCACGCCAGGACCGAGCAGGTTGGCAACCCCATGCATCAGGGCCGTGCCGACCCATTCCCTGTTCACGGATGACACCGGGCCCGGCTATGTTTCGCATCGCTGTCTGGGTATGATGCCCGCCGGGGGAGCGCGTCCCGTCAGGGGCCACAGCGCCATCATGCCCATGCCCAAATTCCTGTCAGTGCACGGCGCCGCCGCCGCGGTCCTGCTGAGCGCCCTGCCCGCCTGGGCCCAGTCCGCCCTGCCCGGCTTCGAACTGGAACATCTGGAGATCAACCCCGGCCGGGGAACCGCCGTGATGCGCAACGGCGAGCTGCTGGTGCCCGGCGGCATGAGCGTGGGGCTCGTGGGCCAGTACCAGCAGCTGCCGCTCGTGCTCCTCAATGGCGAGCGCCGCCTGGAGGCCGTGCGCAACCGCGCGTCCTCCGTCCTGGCGGGAAGCTACGGGGTGCTGCCGTGGCTGGAGGTGGGTGCGCAGATTCCCGTGGTGCTGTGGCAGCAGGGGGATGACCCCGGCCCCCTGGGCCTGACGCCGCTGGCCTCGCAGGGCCTGGGCACCCCGGAGGTGCAGGCGCGCCTGGGGCTCTTGTCCCGTCGCGACGAACACCCCGTGGACCTCTCCATGGACCTGGGCCTGGGCCTTCCCATTGGCAGCGCGGCGGTGCTGGGCAGGGATGCGGGCCTGCGCGTGCGAGCCCTGGCCGCCATGGGCACACAGGTGGGGTTCCTCAAGCCCACGCTGGAGGCTGGCGTGCTCCTGCGCTCGCGCAACCCGCTCTCCGCGCCGGGCGCCAGCGGCCAGGCCCTGGAGCTGCGCCTGGGCGCCGGGGTGACGACGGCCGGACAGGGGCTGCGAGGGGAGCTGGCGGTGAAGGCCGCCTTCGCGGCGGACATGGACCAGCCCGCGGTGGAGGTGCTCGGCGGCGGACGCATCCCGCTGTCGGAGGGCCTGGAGCTCCACGCGCTCGCGGGGCCCGGCCTGGGACGCACGCCGGGCACGCCCATCGCGCGTGTGCTCCTGGGCGTGACGTTCCGGCAGGAGCCTCCTCCCCGGATGGAGGTGCTCCCGGAGCCCGTGCCCCAGCTGCGGCTGGAGGAGCTCCAGACGCGGCCGGAGTACGTCCCGGATTCGCGCGTGGAGCCGGTGCCCACCCGCGAGCTGCTCCCCCCTGAACCCGCGCCAGCCCCATGACCTTCGAGCCGCGCACCGTGCTCGCCGCGTTCGACGGCACCCAGCCGCCTCCGGACACCGTGCCGGCGTGGCTCGCGCGAAGCTGGGAGGATCCGGACGGCTTCGCCACCGCGCTCGTCCCCCTTCACACCGGCCGGAGCACGCCCTTCAAGAGCCGCACCGGCCAGCACCATGACTTCTTCCACGACCTGGTGGCCCGCCACGCCACCACGGACCGCATCGCGCTGCGCACGTACTCGCGCACGCAGGGCTGGCGCACGCTGACCTACCGCCAGCTCCAGGACCAGGCCACGCGGAGGGCCACCGCCTGGGCGGGGCTGGGGGTGAAGCCGGGCGCGAAGCTGTGCCTGCTCCTCCCCCCCGGTCCGGAGCTGATGGTGTCGTTGTGCGCGGCACTGGGCCTGGGCGCGTGCGTGAGCCTCCTGCCCCCCGGGGCCCGCGCCTTCGTGGCCCGCAGGCTGGATGCGCTGGCGCCCCAGCACATCGCCGCCGAGCCGCACCAGGCGCCGCTGCTGGGCAAGCACGCGTCGCTGCTCCTGCCGTTGCAGACGCAGGTGCCGCCCGCGCTCGCGTCGTACACCTACAAGCCCTCGGAGCCGGTGGGCCTGCTCTTCTCACCGCTGGCGGACCCCAGCGACGTGCCCGTGCCGCTCACCGCCGGGGACGCGTGGCGGAGCGCGCTGGTGGACGGCCTGCTCACCTTCGGCCTGTCCCCGGGGGACCACCTGGCGGCGCCGGGCTTCCACCCGCTCCAGCACCTGCCCGCGCTGTACTTCACCACGCTCCTGCGCGGCGCGACGTACCTGCACGTGGAGCCCGCGGACCTGGAGGTGTCCCCCGCGCTGCTCACCGAACACCCGGTGCGCGCCCTGGGCCTCACCCCCGCCGTGCGCGACCTGGTGGCGCGCGCCCGCCTTCCGCTCAAGAACGTGGGGCTGTGGTTCAGGGACCCCCAGGCGCCTTTCGACTTCCACGCCTGGCGCGACGCGCTCAGGGCCTGTGGGCTTTCAGGCGTGCCCGGCGGCAACGTGTGCGTGGACCCGGCGTGGGGCGGCGCGGTGCTGTGCTCGCACCGGCGCACGGGCATGGACGTCCACACGGACCTCACCCCCGCGCCCGGACGGGCCTGGGCGCTGCGTGACTTCACCGACAGCGGGCAGGACGCGGCGGGAGACACGGGGCTCTTCACCCCGCTGCCCGACGCTGGACGGCCGCCCGCGCACGTCGTCCTGACGCGGGTGCGCGGCCAGTACCACCACTTCGGCGCGCGCGAGCCCCGGCGCGAGGGCCGGGTGTTCCTCTTCGCGGAGGCCGCCAGCGCGCTGCGCGAGCCCCCCGGCCCCCGGCTGGACGCGGTGGGGCTGGCCGTGCCGGTGAGCGGCATGGCGGGCGCGTACCGCGGCGTGCTGCTCGTCTTCACCGGCGACCTGCCCCCCGGCGTGGAGGTCACCGACGCGGACGTGCGCCGCCGCATCGAACAGGCCCTGGGCGCGGACGCGCTGCCGGACCGCATTGAACGCTTCGCGCTCCACGCGCGGCGCCTGGACGGCCAGCAGGACGGACCGGTGGACGAGGAGTGGTGCCGTGCGCAGTACCTCACGGGCTCCCTGAAGCTGAAGTCAGGGGACCCCCTGTTCCAGGCGCTCACCGCGCTGCGCGCCCGGGTGGAGTCACGCTGATGGGAATCCAGGTCGTGTCCGGAGCCATGCTCCAGTGCAGCTTCGGGATGGCGCCCTCGACGCTGTCGGTGCTGCCCGCCAACATGGTGAACGCCACCGCGCCGGCGGCCACCATCATGGACAACATCCCGGGCATGAACGTGCCGCCCTTCGGCATGTGCCAGTCCCTGGCCAACCCCACCGTGGCCGCCGCCACCGCCGCCGCGATGGGGGCCCTCACCCCCATGCCGTGCATGCCCGTGCTCGTCGCGCCCTGGGCGCCGGGCTCGCCCACGGTGCTGATCAAAGGCAAGCCGGCGCTCAGCGACAAGTCGATGTGCAACTGCGCCTATGGCGGCATCGTGAAGATCAACGTGCCCGGCCAGACGACGATGCAGGTGAAGTGACTCACGGCAGGGGCACGTAGCGCAGGGGCGCCTCGCGCTGGGGCAGGCGCACCTCCAGCTCCACCACGTCCTCCGCGCTCCAGATGGCGAACAGCTCCACCAGCCGGCCGCACAACAGGTCCACCAGCGGCAGCAGCGACGCGTCCATGGGCCCGAAGCCCAGCTGGTACACGTACTTGAAGCCCGCGGCGCTCCGGGCAAAGGGCTTGGACTTCACGGCCACCTCCGTGAGGGACGGCAGGAGCTCCCGGAAGTGCCGCTGCGCCCGCACGCCCAGGACCTCCAGCAGGAACAGCAGGTCCTCTCGCCCCAGGAACCGCTGCGTGCGCAGCGCCAGCAGCTGCAACAGCGCCTGCTGCCCGTGCTCCACCGGGTTGTCCCCGCCGGGCGCCACCGAGCCCACCAGGCTCCAGGGCACGCCCTCCAGGAAGCGGTCCGCCAGCACGGGCCGGTAGCCCCGGGCCTCGAAGCGCGGCGGCATCGGCTGGTGCCACAGGCCGTCCACGCCCAGCCGCACCGGGTGCAGGAACGCGTCCGGCATGTCCAGCGCCAGCCACGACGTGCGCCCCAGCCCCTGGCCTTCGTGCTCCAGTTCGTACGTCTCCGCGCCGCCGGAGATGGCGCCGGGGCGCAGGGGGGTCATGCCCTTCGGGCCCAGCTGGTACACGCCCAGGGCCGTGTTCAGCCGGAAGCCCATGGACGAATCCGGGTGCTGCACCGCGTGCCGCTCCTTCGTGCCGTCGTGCTCCACGGGCGCCGCCATGGCGCGCTGCAGGTTCACCACCGGCACCGCGTGCGCCACGAACGAGTCCGGCCCCACCACCAGCTCCGACGGCCAGCGGCCCGCCAGCCGCAAGCTCAGGGTGAAGCCCTGCCAGTTGCGGGGGGCCGGCGGGATGCGGGCCTCCAGGAACAGCTCCTGCTGCGGGAAGTGCAGCAGCTGCCGCAGCCGCTGCAGCGGGTGCTCGGACAGCTCGCCTTCCGCGGGCACCGGCCGGGGCGCTCCGAAGCGCACCGGCCCCGAGTGCGCGTCGAAGGGCTTCACCTCGTGCTCCATCGCCCCCTCGTCAAAGGACACGGTGGCGGAGCGCACGGAGCTCTTGAGCTGGAAGAACACCGCCAGGGACGCCCGGAAGTCGTTGAGGTGGTTGATGTGCAGCCGCACCTCGCCCGGCGAGTCATTGCGCGGGAAGCCGCCCTCGAAGACGAGCCGCAAGAGCGCGCCGTCCTCGCCCTGGCGCTCCAGCCGCGCCTGGGTGAGCCGCACGGGCAACAGCCGCACCGGGGCCAGCGTGCGCAGGGAGAGCGGCCCGGTGGGGCCGCCGCCCGAGCCGGGGTTGAGGAGGAAGGGCGTGCCCCGGGGCAGCTCCGCGGCGTCCACGAAGCGCGCGTCCGGCTCCGCGCGCAGCATGGCCATGGCGGGGATGGGGTTGAGCAGGTAGGCAAAGTGCTGCTGGAACAGCCGCAGCGTGCTGCGCTCCAACGCCCGCTGCCCCGCCCGGCGCGTGCGCGCGGTGAACAGGGCCATGGCCTCCGTGAGCCGCCGCACGTCCGCGTCCTCGCCGTCCAGCGGCGCGGAAGGGTGCAGGGCCGTGTAGCCCAGGCGGAACTTCTCCAGCGCCTGGAGCTCCTCCAGGAACGACGCGTAGAGCGCTTCATCCATCCGCATGGCCTACTCCCCCTCCTGGACGCGCAGGAACATCCGGCCCTCGGTGACTTCGATGAGCTGCGTGTCCTTCTCCAGGGTGCGCTGGATGCGCAGCATGGGCTTCGAGTCCTGGTACAGGTGCTGGATGGACGTCTCGCTCTTGTCCGTCTTGCCCAGCAGCAGGTGGTTGCCCTGCGACTCCTTGGGGAGCCGCGCGCCGGGGCGCCACTCCAGGAAGCGGTCCATGCGCGCGTGCTGGTAGCCCAGCGACACCAGCACCCGCGTCCCCTTGTCCATGGGGAAGTAGAAGTGCCCGGGCTGCTGGTGCGGCTCGTACGGGACGCGCACCTCCTTGTCCCACAGGTGCAGCTTCACCCGGTACGACTCCACGGACGTCTCGTCATCCTGGCGGATCTGATACGTGCGGTCCGGCTCCCCGCCCTCCTCGCTGACCACCCGCCCCTCCGCGAGGAAGGGCCAGCGCGGCGGCCGGAAGCGCGGGCGCCGGAAGGTGGGGTCCGCCGCCTCCTCCAGCGTGGCCTTCAACTTCAGCTCGTAGTCGTTGGCGTCGCTGTCCGGGTCGTGCGCGGCGTCGTCCTCCACGGCACTGGCCTCCAGCTCCAGCGTGTGCAGCCGGTACTGCTTCTCGTGCGTCGCGGCCTGCGTGCTGAATCCCCCCAGCGTGTAGAGCCCGTTGAGCACCAGTGACACGCGGGGGTAGGCCGCGAAGGACAGCCGCACCTCCGGGCCCTCCAGCTGCTGGCGCTGCGTCTCCACCGTCACCCGGTCCGTGAGCGTGCCCTCCAGCGTGGAGGTGACCAGGCACTCGGTGATGACGCCTGGGATGGCGTCCGCGTTCTCCACCGCCTTGCGCTTCGTGCCGGCGTCCACGTAGCTGTTGAGCACCGACAGCGCGTCCCGCCGCGGCTCCGGGTAGCGCAGGTCCACCTGCATCACCTCGTCGCGGGAGAGCACCAGCGGCTCGCCGCCTTCGGGCTTCGCGGCCGCGAGCGTGTACCTCCCCGTCGCGTAGTCCAGGAACATGCCCGCGTGCATGCGCGCCTGCACCCAGTGCAGGAAGTCCAGGAAGCTGGCGCCGGAGTCGTCATCCGCGCCCAGCCCCAGCGCGTGGAGGCCGTGCGCCGTCCCCGCGGCCTCCCATTCGTAGGCCACGTCCAGGCCCTGGGGCGTGTTCGCCTGGATGACCGCTTGCAGCGTCTCATCCACCCACACGCCGCTGGGGAAGTGGCGGCGCCACAGCATCGCGGCGGGGTCCACCATGCGGATGCGGTAGCGCCGCTGCATCACCGGCGCCTCCGCCACGTTCTCCAGCGAGCGCTCGCGGACGTGGCGCTCCTCCACCCGCCCGATGAGCTTTAGCGGCAGGGCCTCCGCGCCCTCGCGCCCCTCCGCCTGCGCGCCGTAGCGGCGGTCGATGGTCAGCGTCGCCTTGATGGGCTGCGTGCCGGTGAAGGGGGTGAAGAGCGTGTCCTCGTCCCCGCTCTCCTTGCATTGCACCCACCACTCCACCCGCGCCTCGAAGCCGTAGGAGCGCGCCTCCACCTTCAGGTGCTTGATGCTGCCCGCGGGAAGCGGGAAGGCCTCTTCCCCGACCTTGAGCTCCAGCGTCAGCCGCAGCTGTTCGGTGAACTTCATGGGTCGTCCTCCCCTGCGGTTTCATCCGGAGGCCGCTCGCGCAGACGGCGCGAGCCCGGGTCCAGGAGCAGGTCCATGGGCTCATGGGAGTCACGCATGAGCAGGCGCACCACCAGGCCGGGCGCGCCTCCGTCCGTCGCGGGCGCCTCGTCGATGGCCACCACCTCCACGCGCGGCTCGTACCGCGACAGCGTCTCGCGGATCTCCAGGCCCAGGCCCGCCAGACGCTCCGCGTCCGAGCGGAACCCGGTCTCCGTCAACCCGAAGGCGGGCAGCACGGAGGCCGCGCCCCGCTTGGCCTGGAGCAGGTGGCCCAGGTTGCGGAGCACGGCCTCACGAGGCGTCTCCACCACCCCCAGGAACTTCCGGTGCAGAAAGCCCACGGTCCCCTCTCCTCCTAGCGTCCGGCTGCTTTCGGCGTGCCCATGCTCATGCTCTGCCGGTCGCCTTCGGCGCGCGGAGGCGCGGCCACCGGCACGGACGTGTCGCCCAGGAAGATGAGCTGCCGCAGCGGCTTGCCCTCCGCGCCCGGCAGCCGCTCGTACCCCAGCTGTCCCCGGGGCCCCAGGCGCACGGTCCGCCCGTGCGCGAGCACCGTCAGCACCACCTCCAGCTGCATCCGCGCGGGGACGAGCAGCGGCAGCACGTGCCGGTGGAAGCGGTGGCGCACGCGCGCGGGCCAGTCCCGTCCGCGCATGTCCGCCTCCTCGTCCGCGAACACCTCCACCTGGAAGCCCCCGATGTCCGTCGCGTAGGTGTTGCCCAGGATGCCCGTGCCATCCAGCGGCGTGGGACCGAAGGTGGGCCGCATGCCGGCGAAGCGCGTGCGGAAGGCGCGGCGGACACACGTCACGCGCAGCTCCGGGAACACCTGCTGGAACAGCCACTGGAGCGTGGCCTGCGAATCCACGCCCACCATGCGCAGGTAGAAGCCCTTCGTGCGTTCCCAGTCCCCCACGAGGCTCGCGTCCCGTTCGGGGTGCAGCGCGTCCACCAGCGCCGACAGCAGCCGGTGGTCGAAGAAGCGGATGAAGTCGAGGAACAGCTCCGGCTCCGGCAGCTGTTCGGCCACCTGGAGGAAGTAGCTGGGCAACAGGCCCGGCGTGGCCAGGAGGCCCAGGTTGAGCGTCACCACCACCCGGCGCACCGGGGAGAGGTGGAACGTCACCGCCTCCACCAGCGACGCGGACGCCACCGGCTCCGGGTTGCTTTCGAAGAGCACCCGGTCCCGGCCATAGCCCTGCGTCTCCAGCAGCCGCAGCAGTGGCCCCAGGTCGAAGTCCTTCGCGCGGGCGAGGATGCGCCGCTCCAGCGGGGACAGCAGCGGCGAGGCGCCGTTCATGACCGGAGCCGCCTCACTCGCCCGGCCCCACGAAGGCGCCCAGGTCCACCTGGTAGAACTGCGACAGCGTGCGCCACTCCATCGTGTCCTTGCGCTCCCAGTGCTCCTGGATGTCCCCCACGTGGCGGTTGAGCAGCGCGCCGAACGACGAGAACAGCTCCGGCAGGTAGCGGCGCGGGTCGAACTCCTCCAGCGTCCGGAGCACGTCGTCGCTCACCATCGCGGCCTTCTGGAAGTCGCCGCGCTCCACCAGCACCTCGAAGGCCTTGAGCTTGTCGCACAGCTCCAGCAGGTGCACGGATCCCCGCAGCTGCAGCGGCCCCGTCGTGCGGGGGAACGGCGAGGGCGGCGGGGCCGCCGGCGCCGCGGAGGCCTTCGCGCCGCGTCCCTTCGCGGGGGCGGCCGGCTTCGCGGGCTCCGGGGCCGGCGCGGGAGCGGCCGCGCGCTCCTGCGTCGTCTCCCGCAACCACTGTCCCAGCCCCGCCAGGCCCTGGGCCCCGTTGCGGAACGCGGCGCCTTCCAGCACGCCCTGCAGGGCCTGGATGCCGCGCAGGGCGTCCTTGCGCTTGCCGTCCGTGAAGCCCTTCGTCCACGCCTCCCAGCCCGCGTCCCTCTTGCCGTGGTGATACTTCAGCGTGCTCAGCAGCGTCTGGAACAGCCAGGTCAGCGCCTTGTTGAGCAGCACCGCGGGCTTGGACTTGTCCTTCCCCTCTCCCTGCGCGGCCTCCTCCGCTGCCCCGCGCGCGAGCGCGACCAGCACCTCCAGCACCTCTGGCAGGCGCACAAGCCCGTCCTCGCGCAGCGCCGCGAAGAGGTAGTAGGCCGACAGCCGGACCTCGTAGCCCCCTTCCGCGTCCAGGGCCTCGATGGCGTCCGCCGCTTCCGCGTAGGCCTCCCGCTGCACCAGGTCCGCCACGGTGAGGAAGCGCTGATCGTGCGACTCCAGGCGCTCCAGCGATCCGCCCTCCACGGGGCGCAGGCACAGGCTCAGGTCTCTCATGGTCTGTCTTTCCACTTCATGTTACATGTCTTTCATTCACAAGGACAGACACCCATGGCCATCGCGAAACCCGACGTGCTTGAAATCGAATGCAATTGGCAGACCGGGTTTCAATTCCGGCCCGGCTTCCGGGGCGCGCTGGGGTATCTGCTGGAATGGAATGGCTGTGGGGGGCTCAACCTGGCGAAGGACCTCACCCTGTTCTCCCCCACGGTGGGTGACTTCGGTCCCAAGGCGCAATGCATTGGTCTCATTGAACGGCTGGCCATGAATGGCGCTTCCGGCCCCCTGGACTTCACCGTGTACGTGGGCCGCGTCACGGCCGCGAACGTGCTCAACCACTTCGCCAAGCCCCTGGACAACCTGCGGTTGAAGCTGGCGTGGGCCATCATTGACTTCGATGAAGCGGGTGACACCTGGTTCGAAGCCGCCAAGCTGAAGAGCCCCGCTTCCGCCGAGGCGCTGATGGACACGGAAAAAGGCCGCCCCAAGGTCTTCCTGGACAACCAGCCCGCCACGCTGGGCGAGGACCTGGACATCCGCTTCCACCGCTTCCAGTTCCGGGTGGTGCCCGCGCCCAAGAAGAGCACCACCCTGGAGTTCGCCACCAACTCCCTGGAGCGCCGCGTCACCAAGTGGGGCTCTGACACGTAGCCCCCAAAGCGGAGACGGGGAAGGCGCATCCCGCCCTCCCCGTCCGCTTCAACCTCTTACTTCTTCCCTTCGACGTAGCCCCAGGCGTACACGTCCTTGTCCAGGGAGTTGTGTGCGTATTGGATGTTGCACAGGTGCTCTTTGTCCGGGATGAGCTGGAAGGTCATCTGGCAGAACTTGACGTCCGTGACGCCCACGTTCTCCGGCTCACCCACGTGCAGCATCACCTCGCTGCCCTTCTGGTTCAGCCGGGCGGACATCTCGTTGGCGGGGCCACTGGCCTCGTCACCGAGCGGATAGCACTTCTCGAACCACTTGCCCGCGGCGCTGTCCCACTCGCAGATCCAGAACTTGAGCTGACGGATCTCCGTGTTGGTGATGCCCGTGAAGTCGCCCTTGTTCTCCGGCGAGATGAGCACCGTGAAGTCCATGGGGTCGAGCTTGCCGCCCTCCCACTGGAGCTGCGTGATGAGGCCCACCGCGCGCACGGCCTTCTTCTTGCCCACCTCCTCCAACTTCACACCGTCGTAGTCGCTCTCGCCGTCGAACGGTGTGTAGAAGAGGCTGCTGCTCTTGGGGAAGGCGCTGTCGTCCTTGCCCATCCCCTTGATGTCCAGCAGGTAGCCCACCGGGATGTTCTTCTGGGGGCGCTGCTGGATGGTCTGCTGCCAGTCACACGAAATGCCAAGCGGTCCATCACCCATGGTTTCGGTCCTCCATTTTGCTGCGGGGTTTGTCAGCCGAGCCGCGCATCCACGCGGAGGTCCACGTTCATGCCTTCGAACTGGATGTGCGGGAGGACGGAGAGGTTGCAGTGGTACCAGCCCACCTTGCCGGGCACTTCCGCCACGGACAGGCTGTAGGCCTTGAAGGGGTAGTAGCGCAGCGTCAGGTCATCCGGGTTCACCAGCGTGGTGACGTACCGGGAGATCCACCGGTCCAACTGCTGCTGCATGGACGCCGCGTTGGCGGTGCTGCCGATGTTCTCGCGCATGATGGCCTTCACGTAGTGCGCGATGCGGCTGATGGAGTACGTGTAGGCCATGTTCGTCACCAGCTGCGAGTTCTCCGAGTCCTTCGGGTCCTCGAACACATGGGCCTTCTTGAGGGACTGGACGCTGAAGAAGACGGCCTCCGCGCTGCCCTTCTTGTGGATGAGCGGGATGAAGCCGGCGTTGGCCAGCTCCAGCTCGCGGAAGTCCGGGATGGACATCTCCACGGGCAGCTTCATCTCCTCCTCGCCGCGCAGGTGCGTCAGGTGCACGGGCAGGCCCGCCACCAGGCCGCCGCCCCTGGGGCCGCGGATGTGCTGGCACCAGCCGGAGGTCGCGAACGAGCGCACCAGGTTGCGGGCGAACAGGATGGACGCGTTGCCCCAGAGGTACTCCTCCTCCTTGTCCCCCTTCACCCCTTCCGTGAAGTTCATGCCGGGGGCCGGGTAGGTCTCCGGGTTGTAGGGCGGCCGGACGATGTAGCGCGGCAGCGTGAGGCCCACGTAGGCGGCCTCGTCCGTCTCCCGCAGCGCGTTCCAGGCGGAGTACTTGGGCGAGTCCAGCAGGCTGGACACGTCACGCAGCTGGGACACCTCCTTCATGGTGTCACAGCCGAAGAAGCGCGGGGACACGGACGCCACGAACGGCGCGTGGCTGGCCGCGGCGATCTTCCCCATCGTCTTGAGCCACAGCATGTCCTGCGGCGTGTTGGCGAACTCGAACAGGCCCACCAGCGCGCCGTAGGGGGCGCCGCCGTATTGGTCGTATTCAGCAACGTACAGCTTCTTGAAGAACTCTGAACCGGCGACATCCGCCGCGTTCGTCTCCAGGTCGCTGTAGGCCTCCTCCTTGGAGACGTCCAGCAGGCTCAGCTCGATGTTGGCCTTGAAGTTGGTGTTGCGCACCAGGTCGTTGAGCGCGGTCCACTGCGCCTCCACCTCCTGGAACTCCGGCGCGTGCAGCACGGCATTGAGCTGGTCCGACACCAGCGCGTCAATGGTGCCGACCAGCTCCTGCACCGTCTGCTTGTCGAAGCGGCCCTCGTCCGTGTCTATGTTGTGGACCATGGCCGCCAGGCTGGAGACGAAGCGCTCCTCGGGGGTGGCGTCGTCGGGGATGACCAGCAGGTCGGTCTGGGCGGAGGCGTCGCGCGCGGCGGGCACGGAGCCCAGGCGCACGCTGTTGAGGAACAGCGGAAGGTCCAGCGGCACGTCGGCCACGGCGGTCGTCGCGGTGCTGGAAGACGCAGGAGTGGTGGGCATGGAAGGCGGTCTCGTTCAGGAAGTTCGTGGGGAAGGGCTTGCGCCCGGCATCACGTCGTGGGCGGCTGCGGGTTCGTCGCGGCCAGCTTCGGCAGGCTCATCGACTTGAAGGCAGCCAGCTCCGTCTTCAGCTTCTGGACGGCCTCCGGGTTCTGCGCCAGCTGGCGCACCAGCTGGCGGAACTCCTTTCGGTTGTCCAGGTTGCCCTGCAGCTCCAGCAGCAGCTTGCGCAGCGTGAGCAGCGCGTTGATCTTCGGCACCTGCCGGGCCACGTCCACCGGGCTGAAGGACCTCATCGAGTCCAGCTTGAGGCTCACCTGCAGCGGCGCCGGCGCCGAGCCATCCACCGGATCCTTCTTGTCCACGCGGTTGGGCACGCTGAAGTTCAGCGTCATGCCCATGTTCTGGATGACCTGGTTCAGGTTCTTGCCATCCAGGTTGCGGATCTCCCGCAGATCCAGGTCCTTCTGGCGGTCAATGGAGGTGCCCTTGGAGAAGTCCCCCATCACCAGCAACCGGAACGGAAGCGCCTTGTCCGCCCGGGTGCCATTCACCTGCGTGCGGTAGGTCAGTGTGATGCGTGATTTGGGAATTTCGTCGGTAATGGCCATGAGTACCCCCAAGAACGGAACCGCCGTTTGTGAAGGAATTGATAAACCATACGAATACACAAAAGCAATACACCCCCATCGCATGACCTGACACGATGGGCTTGCGGTCACCCGGGGAGCCAGAAGCGACCCAACCCGTGGTGTTTCCATGCCCTCCAGGGCGAGAAACCAGACAGGGTGGGTCATCGGGGCTGCCTTGACGCCGCTGGCTTCAGGCCAGTAGCGTTTTCCAAACATTGTCACCCAGCCCAAGCAAGCCTTTGCCCCGGGCGGTCCCCGTGACACGAAAGCCTCTCCCGCTCCTGCCATGAACCCAGACACCCTCGCGCGAGTCCTGTGGCAGGAAGGGCAGACCCTGCTGCCCGAACACTTCCGGGCCCAGGAGGAATCCCTCTCCACGGAGGCCCGGCGCTACGCGGGGTTCGCGGGCCTGCCGGTGGTGGGCGTGAGCGCGCTGCGTTTCAACGACGTGCTGCTCGCCAAGGGCTCGGTGGCGCTGGAGGAATTGACCGCGGTGCTGCCGGGGGGGCACCTGGTGGAGGTGCCGGGCAACGCGGAGGTGACGCCGCTGTCGCTCGAGGAGACGGGCCGCACGCGGGTGACGGTGTACCTGCACCTGCTGGGTGAGCTGGAGCCCCGCGAGGACGTCGCGCCCGCGGGCGGGGAAGCCCCCTCGGTGGTGCGCGCGGGACGGCGGCTGTGCCTGTCATTGGAGCCGGTGGTGGACGACACGGTGAGCAGCCTGTCGCTGGCTGTCTTCACCCGGAACGCGGAGGGGCCCTGGCGGCTGTCGGCCACGCACCTGCCGCCGCTGCTCAGCGTGGGGCCCCACCCGTTCCTGGAGCCCCTGTTCGAGCAGCTGGACAGCCTGCTCCAGCAGGCGCGCGGACAGCTGCGAACGTCGCTGCGCGAAGGCCTGGTGCGGGGCGACCGGCTGGCCAGCGCGCGGCGGGCGCTGTGCGAGGTGCGAAGCCTCCAGGTGCTGCGCGAGGACATGCGCCAGGGCCTGCAGCCGCCGCCCTACCCGCTGGTGCAGGCGCTGCGGCGGTTGTACTTCGAGACGTGCTGCTACCTGGAGTCCGAGCCGGACGACGAGCTGCCCGCGTACGAGCACGAAGCGCCGGGCCCGGGGCTCGCGCGGTGGATGGAGTTGCTCACGCGCGGGTTCCGTCCGCAGGCCAGTCCCCTGTCCTACCGGGCCTTCGACTTCCAGGACGGCCACTTCCGGCTCACCCCGCTGCCCAAGGAGACGCCGCCGCCGGACGACTTCTACCTGCTGGTGCGCCGGCAGGAGCGCGACCGGCCCCGCTCCATGGAGGGCGTGAAGCTGGCCAGCCCCCTGCGGCTACCGGCGGTGCGGCGCCAGGCCCTGAAGGGCGTGCCGTACCGGCACGTGGCGTACCCGTCGTTCCCCCACGCCTTCGACGCGGACATCGACTGGTATCAGCTGACGCCCCAGAGCGAGGAATGGCAGTCCGCGACGCGCGAGGACGGGCTCACGTTCTTCGCCACGCCCGCGCTCGAAGGAGCGCAGGTGCTCCTCTACTGGCGCAGGGCCTGACGTCGGACCGACGGGGGAACGGCGCGCATGCCCAAGCTCATCTGCATCATCGAGATGGACAAAGAGAAGGGCCTCATCCTCACCACGGAGGACAAGGACGGGAAGATCCTCCAGACGGTGAAGATGGACGGCGAGGCCATCACCCTGGAGGTGAAGGGGGACAGCGCCACCAGCACCATCGTGCAGAAGCAGGACAGCGTCACGGTGACCTGCAAGTCCTTCGTGCTGAAGGCGGAGACCATCGAGGTGACGTCCACGAAGGCGTCGTCGTGGAAGAGCGACGACACGTTCTCGCTGGAGAGCGCCAAGGCCTTCACGGTCACCACGAAGGACGAACTGACGCAGAAGGCGGCGAAGGACGCGACCATCTCCTCGGACAAGGCCGTGACGCTGAAGGCGGCGAAGAAGTTCAGCGTGGAGGGCGACGACATCCAGGTGGAGGCCAAGAGCGGAGCGGTGGCGTTGAAGGCGCCGTCCATCAAGGCGGAGGGCCAGAAGGACGTCGCGCTGGAGGGGGCGCAGGTGAAGGTGACCGCGAAGGCGAAGCTGGCGCTCAAGGCGGACGGCGTGGCGGAACTCAAGGGCGGCATGGTGAACGTGGGCTGAGGGGGGCGCGATGAAGCTCGAGCACTGGCAGGTCGTCTTCACGCAGTACCGGCAGGCCCAGTCCGTCCTGGACGGGTGGCTGCCGCAATCCGCGCCCGGCTCGGCCGCGGCGTCGGGCATCCTGGGCCGCGACGGCCTGCGCAGGCTCCACGACGAGCTCCTGGAGGTGATTGAGCGGCTGCGTGCGGGCCTGGGCGCCCACGCCCGCGAGGAAGAGGTGCAGGACGCGCTCAAGCCCTTCACGTACCTGGTGGACGAGCGCGTCCTCCTGCGGCTCGCGGACGCGGAGCAGCCGCTGTGGCCGCTCTTGCAGTACCGCCTCTTCGGCGAGGACGGCGGCGGCGAGGCCTTCTACACGCTGGCGGATCAACGGTTGGATCAGCCGGGTTCCCCCCCGCTGCTCTTCGAGATGCTCCACTTCTGCATCACGGCGGGCTTCGGAGGCCGCTACCTGGGCCATACGGCGAAGCTGCGCGAGTACCAGGAGCGGCTGTCCGCGCGCATCGTCACGCC
>NZ_RAWK01000420.1 GCF_003612165.1 Corallococcus aberystwythensis
CCCATGCACGGCTTGGGCCCAACGGTCCCAACTGGTCCGACTGTCGGACCAGTTCGGACGGTGCGCCTCGGACAGGCGGCCTCAGTGGGGTTCTTGCCGTCTCAGCCATTGGGACAGCTTTCAGGCCCGACAACCTGGCGCGGCTTGAGTCCGGGGCATGGCCCGCCCGTGTGGCTCAGCGGACCGTCTGCTCCTGGGTGGTGCTCGCGCCGTCGCCCGTCGCCGTGAGGGTCAGCGGGCCCGCGGTCGGGGCCTGGACGTAGAAGATGCCCTCGCGCTGCCCGTTCTTGAGGCTCACCACCGTCACGGGGGCATCCGAACAATCCGGAAGCAGGTGGAAGGTCGCGCCCGCATCCGACGCGGCCAGCGCCACCTCCGGCACGGACAGCGGGGCCAGGTTGCCGGCCAGGTCCCAGCCCTGCACCACCAGCGCCTCCGAACACACGCCCGCGTCCAGCGTCCGCGCGGGAGTGGCGAAGCCCACCTGACGCTCCTCACCCTGCGCCGTCACATCCACGGCGATGACGTTGTCCGGGTACACGTCCGGGTCGTAACCGTCACCGCTGATCCGGTTGCGGCTGATGAGGTTCGCGGTCCCGTTGTCCGAGATGGCGGCCTGATAGATGCTGTTCGTCAGCTCCGCCTTGCTCAGCGTGTTGCCAACCACCTGGATGCCCTGGGACGCGGCGGGAGGCGTGAAGTCGGCGTCCACCGCCTGCAGCAGATCGACGCCGACGTCGTTCTCCGTCAGCACGTTGTCCTGGATGCGCAGGTCGTGGCACAGCTCGCGTCCCGCGCCGTAGTACCCGCCGCCCAGCACCAGGATGCCTGCGCCGTAGTCCAGATGGGTCAGGTACGCATTGCCCTGCACCTGGTTGCCCACCACCTGACCGGAGACGCCGTACGCGAGCTGGATGCCGATGCGCGCGATGCGGTCCGTGGGGCCCAGGCCGTTGATGACGTTGTCCTCCACCGTCGCCGCCACGCGCCCCAGCACCACCACGCCCGCCTTCTGGTAGCCCGTCAGCTGGTTGCCCCGGATGACCACCGTCACCGGCGTGGCGCCCGCCGCGCTGTTGCGCACGTCGATGGCGAAGCCCTCCTGGCAACCACCGACGTTGCCCGCCTGGCTCAGGTCCTCCACCACGGTGTCCTCGATGGTGCCGCTCGCGCCCTCCAGCAGGATGCCGCGCAGCCGGTCCGTGTCCGCGTCACACACGTCCGACAGGTTTCGCGCCGTCACGGTCACGTCGCGCACGCTCGCCAACGTGCCCCGGTTGCGCAGCACCGCGCCCTTGAAGTGGTCCCCGGCGCCGTCCTCGGACGCGGTCAGCGTGTGCCCGTCCCCGTCGAACGTGAAGCCGTCCGGGATGAACACCGCGCTCTGGACCACGCAGTCCTCGCGCAGCGTCACCCGTTCCGGTGACAGCGTGATGGCGCAAGGGGATTCCCCCGGGCCGCAGCGCCGGCCCGCCCACGCGACGGAGAAGGAATGCCGCGTGCTCGCGCCCGAGCTGTTCGTCACCACCACCCCCACCGTGGGCGTGACCTCCGCCGGCAGGCAGGAGAGCTCCGTCCAGTCCACCGTGCTCGTGGTGCCGTCCCTCACCGCCGTGCCGAGCGCGCCCACGTTCGACGTCCAGGCGAACGTCATCGCCTCGCCGCGAGGGTCCGCCGCCTTCACGGTGAACGTCACGCGTTCGCCCGCGAGCGCGTTCGCGGCGGACTGCGACGGGGTGTCCAGCACCGGCGGCGCGTCCGCCCGCACGCACAGGTTCACGAGCTGCTCCGCGCTTCCACCGAAGCCGTCCGTCACGGTGCCCTTCAACTGGCAGCCACACTCCGGCGGAGTCGCTGTCGGGGTGAAGACCGGCCGGGCGGCGGTGGGGTCATTGAAGAGGCCCTCGCACGTCGCGCTCCAGGCATACGTCAGCACGTCCCGGGGACCGTCCTCGTCCGTCACCGTTGCCTGGACCTGGAAGTCCTTGTTCAGGCCCACCTGCTGGGCCGCGCCGGCCACGGACGCCACCGGCGAGCGGTTGAACAGCGTGTCATCCAACGACGGCGGCGCGCGCGTGGTGCCCAAGCCGATGCGGAACTGGAGCGTGGACACCGCGCCCCGGGCATCCGTGACCTGCAGCCGGATCAACGCGTCATCATCGAACTCCGCTCCGACGCCGGCATCGGGCTGCGGCAGTGCCGCCGTCCACTCGCAGGTCGCGTCCACGCAGTCGAGCGTCCCAGAGGAGGCGGTCCAGGCGTAGGTGAGCGCATCTTCATCCAGGTCACTCGCTTGCGCGCTCAACCGCACGGTGTCGCCCGGGGCCACGATGCTGCCTGGCGCGCGCACTTCGTGGATGCGTGGCGCGTGGTTGGCCAGTTCCGGCAGGCCGGACTCGGGCAGGGGCACCATGACCACGAGCGCTTCTTCATACAGCGGCAGCTTCACGCCAGCGTCCAGGCTCAAGCGGGCCGTCACCGAGTCATCGGCATTCACGGCGTCCACGGCCAGCCGGATCTCCTCCTCGGGAGACTCCGGCTTCACGACGGTCGTCCACGCGATACCGCCACCCGGATCCGTCCGGGGCGTCAGCGCCTTCGACTCCGTGGCGCCGGACGTATGCGTCACCGTGGCCGTGACCGCGACGGCCTCCGCGGACCGGGGCATCGCGACCACGAGCCGCGCGCCTCCCGCCAGGGGTGCAGTGAAGGTGGGTTCCTCCTCCACGCAACCGAACGCGGTCAGCAGCAATACCCCCACGAGGTGCAACGCATTGGCGGGCTTCAGGGTCACGGCATCCTCGGGGAAGGCGGACGGGAGCGGGAACGATATCGGCTCACTTCCGGACGTCCAATCCACGGGGACAGGCGTCCATGTGCGCCCGGCACGCCGTCCAATGCCCGCCACTCCTCCGCGACCGCCGGGCTGTCGCCCCCCCGCCGCATGGTCCCGGGCCGCATCGTGGTGCTTGGTTCCCCTGCGTGCATCCGCCCGAGCCGCGCCGTCCCCAGCCCTGGCCCATCCGGCTCGCCCACTGGGCCAACGTGCCGCTGCTCGCCATCCTCGCGGCCAGTGGGTTGCAGATCCTCGTCGCGTATCCGCGCATGGGGCCTCGCGGGCGGCCCTTCGCGCTCTATCCCTTCCAGGACGCCGTGCCCCCGTCGTGGCTGCGCCTGGGGGACTGGCTCGCGGGGGCGCGAAGCTGGCACTTCGCGTTCGGGTGGTTCCTGGCCCTCAACGGGCTCGTGTACGTGCTCTACCTCGCGCTCAGCGGTGAGTGGCGCCGCCGCCTGTTCCTCCCTCGCCGCGACACGCGCGATGCCGTGGCCACGCTCGCGTACTACCTGCGGCTGCGCCCCGCCCCCGCACAGACGGGCCTCTACAACGGGCTCCAGCGGCTGGCGTACACGGCCGCACTGTTCATGGGCGCGCTGTCCGTCCTCTCAGGCCTCGTCCTCTACAAGCCCGTGCAGCTCCAGTGGCTCACCGCCCTCTTCGGCGGCTACGACCCCGCGCGCTTCGTGCACCTGCTGCTGCTCGCGCTGCTCGCCCTCTTCACCGTGGGCCACGTCGTGCTCGTCGCCCTGCACCCGCGCACCTTCGGGGAGATGCTCACCGGCGGGAGGAAAACCGATGCCCGCTGAGCGCGTCCTCACCCGCCGCCGCGTCCTCCTGGGCGCCGCCGCGCTCACCACCAGCGCCTGCGACTCCCAACGCCCGCGTGCCGGCTTCCTCGGCGTCATGGACCGCTTCAACGAGCACGCCCAATCCGCCCTCTTCCACCCCACCCGGCTCGCCCCCGAGGAGCCCGTCGAGCAGCTCACCCAGCCCGGCGATTTTCCGCACTACTTCCTCTCCGACACCGTGCCCCTGGCCCCCGCGGACTGGCGGTTGGAAGTGGGCGGACTCGTGGCCCGGCCACGCACCTTCACGCTGGAGGAATTGCAGCGGCTGCCCCGGACCGGCTTCCGGATCCGCCACCACTGCGTGGAGGGCTGGAGCGCGGTGGCGTCATGGCACGGCGTGCGCGTCAGCGACCTGGCCCGGGCCGTGGGCGCGGATCCGCGCGCGGGCTTCGTGGAGTTCCGCTCGTTCGACCAGGGCTATTACTCGTCCTGGGACGCGGCCAGCGCGCTGCATCCCCAGACCGTGCTCGCGTACGGCATGAACGGAGCGCCGCTCATCCCCGGCCATGGCGCGCCGCTGCGCCTCTATTCGGGCGTGAAGCTGGGCTACAAGATGGTGAAGTACCTCACCACCGTGCGCTTCCTCCCGGAGGCCACGGGGGGCACCTGGGAGGACCGCGGCTACGAGTGGTTCGCCGGCGTGTAGCGGCGCGCTTTTCAGCGCTTGGTGTTGAAGACGCCCGGCAGGAACGGCGTGAAGCCGCGCTTGCGCAGGGTCTCGCGCTCGGCGATCAGCGCCGCCAGGGCGGCCTCGCGCGTGGGGAAGTGGTTCACCGCCGCGCCGTGGATGGCGCCGCTGGTGTTGATGAACGTGAGCGTCATCTCATCGCCGCCGTAGCGGTACGAGCGGTGCGTGTTGCGCTCCAGCACCTCGCGGCGCACCTTGCCGAAGATGCGCCCCGCGGTGTGGCGGACGATGAGCCCATCCAGGTTGATGAGCAGGTCCACCCGGCCGTTGAACTTCGCGAACTGCGCCTCCACCTCGCGCCCCCAGCGATACACGTCCTCATCCGTCACCAGGATGCAGTCGGTGAAGTGCGCGGTGACGACGTCGTGCTCGGCGTCGCGTTCGAAGGACATACCCCAGGCCATGTCACGTCCCCCTTCAAGCCTGCGCGGCGTTGCCCGCGAGGAACGCCGACAAGAGCGCCGCCGTCTCCGCCGGACGCTCCACCTGGGGGTAGTGCCCCGGCCCCGGCAGGTGCGTCAGCCGCGCGTTCTGGATGAGCCCCACCACCGCCTGCTTGAGGAACACCGGCGGCAGGAACGGATCATCCGTGGCCACCACCAGCGTGGGCGCCGTGATGGCGGACAGCCGGTGCGCGAAGCCGCCCGCCGTCCAGGAATCGAAGCACTGCTCGATGGCGTCCTTCGACACGGAGCCCGAGTCCTTCAGCAGGACCTCCAACGACTCCGGCGACAGCTGCTTGCACGCCAGGCCCAGGATGGTCTTCTGCTTCTCGCGGTCCCCCGCGGAGGTGCGGAACAGCCCCGCCGCGTCCGGAGGCAGGGGCAGCCCCGACGCGGGCACCGAGTTGAGCAGCACCAGGCCGCTGACGCGCGAGGGCGCTTCGGACGCCACCCACTTGGCGATCTGCCCGCCCATGCTGTGGCCCACGAGCGTGAAGCGCTGCGCCTTCGCGTGGTCCGCCACCGCCAGCACGTCCTTCGCGTACTGCTCCAGCGAGTACCCCGACGTCGGCCGTCCGGACGGCCCGGTGCCCCGGTGGTCCAGGACGAGCAGCCGCAGGCCCGTCATGTCCAGCTTCTCCAGCATCGGGTCCCACACCGCGCCGGACACCATCCACCCGTGCACCAGCACCACGTCGCGAGGACCGTCCCCCAGCACCCGGTAGTGCAAGGGTGTTCCATCCGTCGCGTTCGTCGTGGGCATGGGGGGCTGTCCTCTGCGGGGGGAAAGACTGGGAAGTCTTGACTTAAAGGGGAAGCGTAGCAAGCCACGACTGGGCCATGGCCGTCCACCTGCTCGGAGGTTGCCCGAAGGTACGAAGGGCGGGCAGTCCCGACAGGTAGGTGCGCCGGGCGGGAATGAGGGGTGGGAG
>NZ_RAWK01000421.1 GCF_003612165.1 Corallococcus aberystwythensis
CTCAATGGCCTCCGCGAGCCGAGCGCGCCGCCGAGGCCAGCGCCCGGCTCGCGGAGGCCATTGAGCGCCTGGCGGAAGTCACCGCGCGCGGGCCCATCGCCCCGCCGCCCGCGCCCGCCCCCGAGGTGGCCGCTGCCGCCGCGGCCCCGGTGAAGCCCAGCGTCTGGGACGTCAGCGTGGGCTTGAGCCTCATCTCCCTCACGGGCAACGCGTCCACGCTGACGGTGAGCGGCCTGGCCAGCGCGCTGCGCAAGACGGAGCACTGGATCTACTCCGTGAAGGCCTACGGTGCGTACGGCCGCAGCCGCCCGCCCCAGGTGGAAGGGGAGGTGGAGTCCCTGTCCCAGGTGGTGGCCCTCAACGCCGGCGTCGAGCTGCGCGGGGACCGCCGCTTCACGCAGGAGATCAGCGGCTACCTGCTGTCCGGCGTGGACACGGACCACATCAAGAGCATCGAGGCGCGGCCCTACGGTGAAGCCGGTGCCAGCATCTTCTGGTTCGACACCAAGCGGGACGAGAAGGCCAGCGTGCGCGAAACCGTCCTGCGCACCGACTTCGCCTTCCGCTACGCACGCGAGCTGCGCTTCCAGTACTACCCCAATCGCTTGGACCTGGCGGACGTGGACCTGGGCGGTCCGCGCTTCGGTGCCCTGTTCCGCTACGGCGTCTCCAAGGACATCACCTTCCAGGAAGAGGCGGAGATCCTGGTCAGCGTCATCAGCGACTCGCGCATCCTCTTCAGCAGCCAGACGCAGGTGATGGCGAACCTCACCGACGCGCTGGCCCTGGGCGTGGGCTTCCTCGTGAAGTCCGACAGCGCTCCGCCCCCGGGCAAGGTGTCCACCGACACGGCGCTCTCCTTCAACCTGACCGTCGCCCTGTAGTCCCCACCCCGCGAGGAAGAAGCAGCCCGCAAAAGCGACGCGGCGCCAGGGAAGAATCCCGGGCGCCGCGTTCGTGCTTCAGGGGACCGCGAGGGACGTGAGCTACTCGTGCGTCTCGTGGTTCTGCTTCTGGAGCTGCTGGTGGCCACCCGTGCGGCCTTCCGTCGGGTTCGCGCCGATGTCCACCGCCTGCAGGTCGCTGTACTGCGACCCCGGAGGGTTGGCCAGACGGAAGCGGGTGCCCAGGTCCATCAGCGAGAATCCGATGAGCAGGACCACGAAGATGATGGACACGCCGAACACCAGGCGGTTGGCGCCCTGGTGCTCCGACAGGTGCATGAAGTACAGCGCGACGAGCGTGCCCTTCACGCTGGCGATGATGAGCGCCAGCAGCAGACCGAAGTCAGGCAGGTGCATGCGGCCGGTGAAGACCGTGACGAGCGTCAGCACCAGCAGGGCAATCCAGATGACCACGTAGCGCCCGGCGCCGTGGTGCTCCTGCATGTTGTGCTCTTCCTGACGCGATTCGTTGGCGATGGCCATGTCGTAACCCTCAGACCAGGTACAGCATCGGGAAGAGGAAGATCCACACCAGGTCGACGAGGTGCCAGTACATGGAGCCCAGCTCGACCTGCGTGTAGTTGTTCGCGTTGAAGTCACCGACGCGGTACGCACGCACCGTGGCGAACGCCAGCACCGTCATGCCGATGACGACGTGCAGGGCGTGCAGCGCGGTGGAGGCGAAGTACACCGTGAAGTACAGCGGCGCGCCCGGCAGCTGAATGCCTTCGTAGAAGTAGTAGCGGCCCGGCAGCGTCCCGATGTGGAACTTGTGCTTGTACTCGAAGAACTTGATGACGAGGAAGCCCACCGCCATCAGGAGGGTGAGCACGTTCATGTGCCCCACCATCGCGTTCTTCCCCTCCTTGGCGTAGTGCACCGCCATGGCGGCGGTGAACGAGGAGGTGATGAGCACCACCGTGTTGATGGTGCCCATCGTCAGGTCCAGGCTGCGGCTGGAGGCCGCCCACGCTTCCGGGAACAGGAAGCGGTAGGCCGCGTAGCACGCGAACAGACCCGCGAAGAGCAGGATTTCCGTGGCGAGGAACAGCCACATGCCCAACCGCGCCGCGTGCTTCTGGACCTCCAGCGACGCGAAGTGGGCAGCCAGCTTGGGACCGGGCACCGAGCCCGGCGTCACGTGCGCGCTAGACATCCGACACCTCGCCCTGGGCCTTCTTCGGATCCACGTAGAAGTGCGGCTCTTCGGGATACGTCGGCTGCGGGCCAATGAAGTTGTGCGTGGGCGGAGGGGACATGGTCAGCCACTCGTAGCCCTTGCTGTGCCACGGGTTGTCCACGCGCTTGCCGTAGATGAGCGCGTACGTCAGGTACACCGCGATGATGATGAACCCGAACGCGAGCAGCGACGCACCGGCCGTGGACGCCACGTTCAGCGCCTGGAAGCGCTCCGGGTACTCGTAGTAGCGGCGCGGCATGCCCGCGTTGCCCACGAGGAACTGGGGGATGAACGTCGCGTTGAAGCCCAGGATGATGAGCGCCGCGGACACCAGGCCCCACCCCTCGTGGTACATCTTCCCGAACATCTTCGGGAACCAGTAGTGGAGCGCGGCCAGGAAGGCCATGATCGTCGCGCCCACCATGATGAAGTGGAAGTGCGCCACGACGAAGTAGGTGTCGTGCCACGGGACGTCCAGCGACACCGTCGCCACCGCGATGCCCGTCATGCCGCCGAACACGGTGAAGAACAGGAAGCCGCAGAAGTAGGCGAACGGGGTGCTGAACTCCACCGCGCCCTTGTAGACGGTGCCCACCCAGTTGAAGACCTTGATGGCCGTGAACACGCCCACCAGCATCGACAGCACGCCGAACACGCCGGCGTTGAAGGTGGACTGGCCGGACACGAACATGTGGTGGCCCCAGGCGAAGAAGCCCACGAACGCGATGCCCACGCTGGAGTACGCCACCGCGCGGTAGCCGAAGATGTTCTTGCGGCTGAAGGCGGAGACGATCTCGCTCATCACGCCGAACGCCGGCAGCACCATGATGTACACGGCCGGGTGGCTGTAGAACCAGAACAGGTGCTGGAAGAGCACCGGGTCACCGCCGCGGGCCACGTCGAACATGCCCAGGCTGAACAGGTTCTCCGCCGTCACCAGCAGGAGCAGCAGGCCGATGACCGGCGTCGCCAGCACCTGGATGCAGCTGGTGGCGTAGAGCGCCCACACCATCAGCGGCATCTTGAACCAGGTGATGCCCGGCGCGCGCATGGTGTGCGTGGTGACGATGAAGTTCATGCCCGTGAGGATGGAGCTGAACCCGATGATGAACGCGCCGAAGAGGACGGGCGCCACCGTGGTCGTCGTGTGCGCGCTGTACGGCGTGTAGAACGTCCAGCCGGTGTCCAGGCCGCCGTTGAGCATGCCCCAGAGCGCGAAGAACGCACCGGCCAGGTACACGTAGAGCGACAGCAGGTTCAGGCGGGGGAACGCCACGTCCTTGGCGCCCAGCATCAGCGGCAACAGGAAGTTGCCGAAGATGGCCGGGATGGCAGGGATCATGAACAAGAAGATCATGACGATGCCATGCAGCGTGAAGACGCGGTTGTACGTCATCGCGTCCATGATGGTCGGACCGGGCGTGAGCAGCTCGATCCGGATGAGCATCGCGAAGATGCCGCCCACCAGGAAGAAGAGCAGGATCCACGCCATGTACATGATGCCGATGCGCTTGTGGTCCACCGTCAGCAGCCACGACTTCACCGTGGTGCCGTCCGTCAGATAGCTCGGGTGGTGGCCGTGGTCGTCGTGCGCCTCATGGCCGGGGACGGCCCCCGGCGCGGCGATGCTACTGGATGGGGTCATAGGCGGGGCCCTCGGAAGCGGTCTCGCGCACGTTCGCGGTGCGCAGCGTCTTGATGTACTCGACGATGGCGGCCGACTCGGGGCCCTGCAGCTTGCCCTGGTAGGTCGGCATCACGTTCTGGTAGCCGGCGACGATGTGCGCGCCCGGGTCCATCATCGACTGGGTGATGTAGGCTTCATCCACGCGGATGTTCTGGCCGTCCTCGAGCTTCTCGTTGCGCTCGTAGAGTCCCAGGAACGTGGGGCCGATGTGCTTCGAGCCGTCCACCGAGTGGCACTTGAGGCAGCCCTGCGTGCCCACCAGCTTCTGGCCCTGCTCGGCCATGCGGGCAACGGGCGGCACGAGCGACGTGTCCGCCAGCGCGTCCTGCCGGTCCTGCAGGCGGCCGCGCTGCTGCTCCTTCAGCCAGTTCTCGTAGTCCTCCGGCGCGAGCACGACGACCTCCGCCAGCATCTTCGAGTGCGACAGGCCGCAGTACTCGGTGCAGAGCACCTGGTACGTGCCGGGCTTCGTCGCCTCGAACCAGGCCTGCGTGTAGCGGCCCGGCAGCGCGTCCATCTTGATGCGGAAGGACGGGACGTAGAAGGAGTGGATGACGTCACGGGACGTGATGAGCAGACGCACCGGGCGGTTGGCCGGCACGTGCAGCACGTTCACGCCGTTGGGGCCCTCCGGGTAGGAGAACTTCCACATCCACTGCTTGCCCATGACGTAGACATCCATCGAGTCCTTGGGAGGAGTGGTGTACCAGGTGAAGTCCCGGAACCCGATGGCGAACCACGCCAGGAAGAACACCAGCGGGACGGACACGAAGAGGAACTCCGTCTTCAGGTCCGGCACCACGTATTCGGTGTGCTGGTGGGACTCCCGCCGACGGTAGCGGAAGAACATGAAGAGCGCCGCGAGGCCGACGCCCGCGGACATCACCATCGTCGTACCGACGACGAAGTAGTGCAGGAAGTCGACCCGTTCCGCGAACGTGGACGCGCGCTCCGGGAGGAACAGGAATTGGTTGGCCAGGTCGCTCATGTAGTCGCGCCTTTCTTCAGCTCGCGCCTCCAGAAATAGATCAGCATCATGGCCAGGGCGCCGAAGACAGCGAGGGAGCCCAGGCGGATGAACCCGAAAATGTAGAAACCGTACCGCCGTGTGGCGGTGTCATACTTGAAACAGGACATGACGATGCGATCGACGCTCGTCCCGACCCGACCGCCCGCTGCTTCCAGCAGCGCCAGCTTCACGTCCTTGCGGTCGAACGACGTGCCGTAGAGGTAGCGGGAGATGCTCCCCTCCGGGGTGAGCACGGTGACCACCGCGGGGTGGGCGTACTGCTTCGTGCTCGGTTCATACGTGTACTTGAAGCCCACGGCATCAGCGAGCTTGTGGATGTTCTCGTCGGTGCCGGTAAGGAAGTGCCACGGAGCCGTCTGCGGCTGGCCCATGGACTGGAGGTACTTGCGCCGCCGCTCGGCACTCTGCGCCGGGGTGTCCTTCGGGTCGATGCTGACGGTGACGGCCTCGTAGTCCTTGCCCAGCTCCAGGCCCAGCTCGCGCATCACGCGGACCTGCTCGTTGATGACGAGGTTACAGAGCATGGGGCACTCGTAATAGACGAGCGTGAGCAGGGTGGGGCGCGTCTTGGACAGCAGCGTGCCCAGCCGCACCTCTTCCCCCGTGGAGTCCAGGAAGCGGGTCTCCAGGGGAAGGGGCTCCCCCAGGTGCTCCTCCACGTCCACGCCCGTCACCGGCGGGGGCAGGTCGGAGTCCGCCTCCACGAGGGCACGGGGCGTCTTGCCTCCACCCGGCAGGGCGAACGCGGGCGTGGCGCTGGTGAGCACCAGCGCGAGCGCCGCGAGGAGCCCGGCGGCGCGGGCGGAGGAGTGCGGGAAGAGGGACGGCATGGTGGGGGACGGCTCGGGGGCAGGA
>NZ_RAWK01000422.1 GCF_003612165.1 Corallococcus aberystwythensis
GGGCGGGCGGACTCCACGGCCTCGAGCGCGAGCAGTTGCGCCAGCTCGGGAGCGCCTTGCCGGCCCTGATGCTCCGCTTTGGACAGGAGGGTGCGCATCCGCACATCCGCCTGGGTCCGCTGCAGCTCCAACATGGAGCGGCTGTTCTCCATCACGCTCGCCGCTGCCTGCATCACGTCCTGGGTGAGGTGGGTCTGCGTGTCCTGGACGGTGAGCGTCACCCAGGAGGCCAGCTCCTCCGGGGGCTTCTCCTGGCCGTTCGCCGGCAGCCCCATGGGGATCATCTTCTGGAAGACGTAGGGCTTCAGGGCGTTCACCAGGGCGTCCGCCCGCTGCCGGGCAATGCGCTCGTCCGGCGCGGTGAGCTGGACTGTGAAGGACGTGATTTCCTTCTGGGTATGGAGGTACTCCACCAACTCGGTGAGGACCGGCTCGTTGGTGGACATGAGCTCGGAGCTGCCCGCGAGGTCCTGGAAGGCGAGTGGGAGCGCCAGCCCGATCGCGCCCGGCGTCTTGTTCGCCTTCGGCATCGGGTCCTGGCTGGGTTTCCCCACCAGCAAGAGCCACTGCGGGTTGTTCAGCCGCCTGCTCCACGCGGTCCGGGCCTGGAGGATCGCTGCGTCCACCTCGGGGCTGCTCCGGGCCATCTCGACGATCTGCTGGCCGTTGCTGAAGCCCAGCAGCGTGGCAGGGGAGAGCTGCGGCTGGTACACGACGGTATCGTCATCGCGGTTCTGCTGCGCTCCCGCCAGCCGCCCGATGATTTGAAAGCTCCGGAGGCTGTCCTCGATGCGCACGAATGGACTGAGCTGGCGCCAGAGCGGCCCCAGCCAGGGGAGCGGGTAGCTCCGCGACCGGGGAGGGACGCGGGAGATGGGGTTCGCGGCGATGCGGATGTCCGCTCCTTCCGCCCGCAGGACGTCCGTAGGCACGTTGGCCACCAGGCCGCCATCCAGCAGGCGGCGGTTGCCGATGAGGGTGGGACCAAAGAGCGGGGGCAGGGCGCCGCTGGCCCGGACTCCGCGCCCGATGGACCCTGTGCGCAGGTCCCATTCCACTCCCATGTCCGCGTCGGTCACCACGGGGAAGAACGGCACCTCCATTTCATCAAGGGGCCATGGGCCGAGCTGGAAGTGGGTCCACAGCTCCAGGATCGCGCTCGACACGGCGGTGATGCCGACGATGGGCAGCATCTGGCGTGCCTGCCGCATGAGCAGCTCGAGCGCACCGCGGCCACCGACGCAATAGAACGCCCCCACCACGGCGCCGTAACTGGAGCCGGCGACCATGTCGATGGGGACCCGCGGCTGGGAGGCCTGCTTCCCGCCCTCCTGGGGAGGGGGGAGCAGCTTGTCCAGCAGGGCGATGTCCGCGAAGCCAAAGGATCCGCCTCCCCCGAGCGCCAGGCCGACGCGGCGCCCGGTGGCGGCCCGCGCCCAACGTTCGAAGGATTGCCTGAGGCACTCCTGCTCCGGGGCCGTGCCGTCCAGCGACGTGGGCAACCGCGCTTCCTTCTCACACCACGCGTCGGGGAATCGCAGGCGGACCGTCCCCATGGGCCACTCGCCAAGCTCGGCGGGCATTCCGCGCGGGCGCAGCCAGCGCAAAGGGAAGCGCGCGACCTTCCTCACCAGGCCGGCGGCGCCCCTGGCCTGCTCCATCTTCGCCAACGGCCCCTTGGGGTGAAGGAGCTCCGCGAGTGCGAGCCCCAGGCCCTGCTCGGGTCGCGGGAGGCGGAGAAGTCCGGCGTGGACGAGCTCTATCGGCTTGGGCGGGACGAGCGTGGGCCGCTGCCGGTCCTTGCTCAGACTGAGGTACTTGATGGGCTCCCCGGCCAACGCACGCTCCGCCAGATGCTGGAGCACCTCCTGACGTTCGCGAGCCGTGAGCGCGGAGGTGTCCACCAGGGTGACGTTGGTGCGGCCCGCGAACTCGCTGGTGCCGTCATGGCGGCCCGCGGACTCGCTGCCGTCCTGACTCTCCGGCCTCCTCCTCCAGGCGGTCATCGTGCTCAACGGAAGGAGAGGCTCTGCGTCAGTCCGGCTGAGAGGGCGCTCACAGTGGGCCACCCAGCCATTGATGGCCCGGGCGGGCCTTACGAACTCCAGGAGTTTGTCCTGTGCGTGCTCCTTCTTGAGCCGGACCACGAGGACATGCTCATGCAGGTGGACCGCCATCCGTTCGGCGAGGAGGTCGCCCAGGGCGCTCCACGGCGGCAGGTCATCCTCCTGCTCGCCATACACGATGACCTGATGCGGTGGCTGGGGGCGCGGCGCCGGGAGCTCCTCGGGGCATCCTCTCAGGACGGCCCGATTGAAGTCCGGCTCGCAGTCCCGGACGTGGTCGAACCACTCCCTGCGGATGTGGAAGGCGCGGGCGCCGTTCCACAGCGCCCAGGGACGGCGGAGGACGCGGGTCCACTTCATTTCAGGAGGCCCCAACTTCACGGCTCCCGGCAATGGCTTGCGGGTCAGGAACTCATCGAGCCCGACGCAGGTGGGGCCCATGAGCCTGGCGCTGGGCCCGCTGAATGATGAAGCGATGTCACAGCACCCTTCGAGCACGACGTAGAACCCGTCCGGGACGGCGGGCGCGGAAAACAGCGGCGTGGCCTCCGGGCGTCCATTCACCTTCACCGGCGTGGCGCCCTCCACGAGCCGGAAGAGGTCCGCATCCTGGGCGTTGGTCAGCCGTGGCGACTCGCTCAGCACGCGCACGAGTTCCACCGCGGCCTCTTCCGCTTCGCGGGCGTCGAGAAGGCGTTCGAGGAGCGTGTTCTTGTCACGAAAGGCCTGCGCGAACTTTTCGCGTGGCAGCTCCAGAAGCTCGGTGGGAACGAGAGCCTCTGCGTCCGCTTTCTCCATCCAGGGCATCGCGCCGGTCTTCCAGCGGGCCAGGGTCTTCAATCCCAGGATGCTTCCCGGCCCGAGTTCCTGCCTGCCGTGGGGCAAGGCGGGGCAGGGCCGTTTCACCCCTACCTTGCCGGAGCGGACGAAGTGCAGGGCGGGCGGCCGCTTCGCGAGTGTTTCTCCGCGCTCGAGGGTGACGGGTCTCAACAGCGGTGCCAGTGCCGGCAACCAGTCTTCCCGCCCCGCTTCCTTCGTCCGAAACCTCCTCGGCCCGGCCTCCCTCGAGGCCTCTCCCAGGGCGGTGCCCTTGGAAAGAAAGGCGAGAACTTCGTCTTCGGGAATGCGCGCCATGGATTGTCCTCTGGGGTCAATGCACCTTGGTGAACGCTAAGCACCTGCGCTCGGGCGCTAAGGGCATCGGGCAGTCACCTTGCCGCGCGGATGCGCCCTGTCGTGTCATCCCTGGAACCGTTGCTCCGGCGCGCCGGGCCGCCACGGCGGGCTCAAGTGGTAGTTTCCTCCGACGGCTGCAGGGGGGATGCGAATGGAACGATTCCTGGCGGTGGAGCGGTGATTCCGGTCCGGATCCTGGGGACGGCGAGCGTGCTGCCGGAGCGCGCCGTCACGACCGGGGAGCTGGCGGTGGCCCTGGGACGCGACCCCGCGGCCATTGAACGGAAGACAGGCATCCGGACCCGCCACTGGGCGCCCCCGGGGACGCCCCTGGCCGGGCTGGGCGCCGAGGCGCTTCGCCGGGCCCTCGCCGCCGCGGGGCTGGAGGCCCGGAGCCTGCGGCGCCTCCTGTTCGTCTCCTCCACCGGAGGCGATGTCCTCATCCCAGCCACCGCCAACCGCGTCGCCGCGGAGCTGGGGCTCGCGGGGACGTGTGATGCGTTCGACCTCAACAACGCCTGCATGGGGTTCGTCTCGGCCTTCGACGTGGCCAGCCGCTCGGTGGCGACCGGGCTCGGGCCGGTGGCCATCGTGGTGGTGGAGCTCGGCTCGCGCATCATCTCGGCGGAGGAGCCCCGGCCCTACCTCGTCTTCGGCGACGCCGCCGTGGCCGCCATCCTGGGCGCGGCCCGCGAAGGGGAGGGCGTGTTGGGCGCGGCCTTCGCCAATGACGGCACCCAGCCCTCGGACGTGTGGATGGCCCACCCCCTGGTGACGGGCGTGAGCGAGCGCGTGCGCTTCGAAAGCTCCCACCAGCGCATCGCGGAGGTGGCCCTCCAGGCGCTGAAGAACGCCACCCGCTCCGTGCTGGAGCAGGCGCGTCTGTCATTGGACGACGTGGAGTGGGTGCTGCCACACCAGCCCAACGGGGCCATGCTGCGGCTCATCACCGAGATGCTCGGGGTGGATCCGGCGCGCATCGTCCCCGTGGTCGACAGGGTCGGCAGCGTGGGGGCCGCTTCCATCCCCCTCAGCCTTGACTGCCTGCTGCGCACCCGCACGCCGCGGGCCGGGGAGCGGCTGTTGATGGTGGGCGTCGGGGCGGGGGTCTCCTCCGGCGCCGTGCTCTACCAGGTCGGCGGATGAAGCCGGGGAGTGTGCGGCGGGCTGTCATCCCCCGCCACCCCGGGTGTCTCTCCGAGCAGGCCCAGGGCGGACTCTGTACGCATTGGGCTCACACCGGCTCAATCAATGGTCATCATGTGAAAGGGGACATCACATGCTCGGACCATCACCGTTGCAGCGACCACGGGAGCCAATTCACGCGACCGGGCACTCTAGCGCCTCCCCCTCCGTGGAAGTAGGCAATCGCTATCAACTCCTCCGGCGCCTGGGGCACGGCGGCTTCGGGACGGTGTACCTGGCGAGGGACAGGCTCGGCGGGCTGGTGGCCTTGAAGCGGCTGCGCTCGAATCGTCATGCGCGCGCCGGCGGGGGACGTCCTGTCAGCGAGCTTCCGTCGAAGCATCGCTACCGGGCGATGCTCGTCCTGGCGCATGAGTTCGAGGTCCTCGCCTCGCTGCGCCACCCGAACATCATCAGCGTGCTGGACTACGGCTTCGACGGGTCGCAGCCCTACCTCGTGCTCGAGCTGCTCAACGAGGCGCGGACCTTCACGCAGGCGGGGCGCGGGCAGCCCCGGTCCGTCCAGGTGGACATGCTGGTGCAGATGCTCCAGGCGCTCCACTACCTGCACCGGCACGGCATCATCCACCGCGACCTCAAGCCGGCGAACATCCTGGTGGTGGACGGGCAGGTGAAGCTGCTCGACTTCGGCCTGGCGGTCGGCCCGGAGCAGCGGGTGCGCGCGATGAGCTCGGGGACGCCGGGTTACCTCGCGCCAGAGGTGCTCCGGGGAGATGCTCCCTCGGAGCTGTCGGACCTCTACGCGGTGGGAGTCCTCGCCTATGAGCTCTTCGTGGGCAGGCATCCGCAGGTGTCGTGCCCCCCGCGGCCCCGCCGTAAGGGGGGCTCACTGCTCGCATGGCTGGACGAGCCGGAGAGCCTGGACGGGGAGGGCAGGACCGACAGCTTCGCGCCGGACCTGGCCTGGATTGTCGACCGGATGGTCGTCGGGATGCGCGACCCTTCGGAGTGCCGGACCTTCGACATGCCCACGGACCTCGAGCCGGGGCTGGCCGCGTTCCTCGTCAAGCTTCTAGACCCGCTGCCCCGCAACCGGTTCCAGAGCGCGGAGCTGGCCATTGGCGCGCTCTGCGCAGCCACGGGGCAGAGCCTGTCCGTGGAGACGGTGGCCACCCGCGAGAGCTTCCTGCAGGCGGCCCGCTTCATCGGCCGGGACCATGAGCTGGGGCTGCTTGGCGACGCCCTGGAGAGCGCCGAGCGGGACGAGCGGGGCGGGGCGTGGCTGGTGGCGGGCGAGAGC